>DFQX01000087.1:0-1043 GCA_002381155.1 Flavobacteriaceae bacterium UBA3478
GAAATTAATCTTGACCTTGGGATCACTTTTAGTTATGAGTGGTCGTCGAGTGAGCAATTCGGCTTCGTTCGCAATTCTAAAATCAAAAATTCCAATTCACTAAACAAGAGCATTCAACTACTTGACGGGATACAAAACCTTCTGCCTTATGGTGTACCTGAAGGACTACAAAGCAGTAGCAGCAACCTAGTTGACGCTTACAAAAAGTGTGAACTTGAGGCCGACACTATTGGTATATATGCTTTGAGCGCTATTATTTCTGACAAGGCAGAACCTAGCGAAGCCCTGAAAGCGAACCTAGTTTTCTCACTAGGACTAGAAAATAAAGCCGTGCTCCTATCATCAAAGCAATTAGACCATTTCAGAAAAGGTCATGGCGTCAAGCAAGAGACCGATATTAAAGCGGAGCGAGGGGCCTATTTTATCAATACATCCTTTGAATTAGTATCTGGAACTGAAAAGGAATGGATGATCGTTGCTGATATTAGCAAAACAGTAAGCGACATCATTGAACTAAGGAAAAAACTCAATTCCCCTGATACCTTTAGCAAATCAATAGTTGAAGATATTGAACTTGGGTCAGACCGACTAATTTCTTTAGTAGGAGCCAGTGATGGCTTACAATTAACCGCAGATCAAAGGAGAAACACAAGACACTTTGCCAACACCATGTTTAACGTGATGCGTGGAGGTATTTTCGATGAAAACTATACGATAGAAAAGGCTGATTTTATTCGTTATATCAAACAGGCTAACAGTGAGGTTTATAATAAAAAAATAACCTTGCTAAACAACTTGCCAGAACAGTTCGATGTGTTTGCTATTAAGACGCTATCGAAGCAAGACAACCACAAGGATTTTCAGCGCTTGTGCCACGAATACCTTCCCCTAAAATTTAGTAGAAGACACGGCGATCCGAGTAGACCTTGGAACAAGTTTTCCATCAACCTCAGAAATGAAGATGACGGATCTAAGATTCTAGATTATCAAGGTAATTGGAGAGACATCTTTCAAAACTGGGAAGCTCTTGCTCATTCATACCC
>DFQX01000087.1:1420-65548 GCA_002381155.1 Flavobacteriaceae bacterium UBA3478
TTCGAATGGGAGACCATCGAGCCAGACAACCCATGGTCGTATATTGGCTATTGGGGGGATCACCAGATTATCTATCTTCTAAAATTCTTAGAATTCATTCAGCAATACTACCCTGAGAAGTTCGATGAATACTTCAAAGAAGATTCTTTTGTATACGCCAATATCCCTTACCGCATAAAACCTTTTGAAGCTCTTATAGAAGACCCAAAAAACACTATCGATTACGACTACAAAAGAGAGTCTGATATTGAAAAGAGAAGGGAGCAAATCGGAGCCGATGGAGCCTTGCTTACGAATCCAGAAGGGTCAGTTTACCAAGTAAACTTTATTGAAAAGATTTTAGCAACCGTTTTAGCTAAAATATCCAACTACATTCCTGAAGGTGGAATCTGGATGAATACTCAAAGACCCGAATGGAACGACGCGAACAATGCCCTTGTTGGAAACGGAGTTTCTATGGTAACACTTTATTACCTCAGAAGATTCTTAGCTTTCTTTAAAGAATTAATCAGTCAATCGGCGGTTTCTGAAGTTCAAATCTCGGTAGAACTGAAGAAGTGTTTCGATCAAATTCATAAAACGCTTGAAGACTCAGCTCATCTTTTAAAAGATTCAATAAATGACCAGCAGCGAATGCAGGTTTTGTCAGGATTAGGAGAAGCAGCTAGTATCTACAGGCAAACTATCTATGATCAGGATTTCTCAGGAAAGAAAACCACCTTTAAAACAAGTGAGTTTTTGACCTTTATAGAGGTTGCTCTAAAACACCTTGAGTATTCTATAGAATCTAACCAGCGTGAAGACCAATTGTATCACGCCTATAACTTAATGACCGTAACTGAAGATAAAGGAGTAGCCATTAGCTACTTACCTGAGATGTTAGAAGGCCAGGTAGCTGTTCTAAGTTCAGGATATCTCGATACCCAGGCAAGTTTAGCCGTGCTCGATGCACTTAAGGCAAGTAAACTCTTTAGAGAGGATCAATACAGCTACGTGCTTTATCCGAACAAAACTTTACCTAGATTCCTAGAAAAGAATAACATCAGCCCAATTGAGGTTTCAGAGTCTGAGCTTCTCAGCAAGCTCGTGTTAGAAAGTAATAGAGATATAATACTCAAAGATTGCGAAGGTGGATACCATTTCAATGGAAACTTTAAAAACATCCGATTCTTAAGAGATGCTTTGAACAACCTTCCAAATCACTATCAAGATTTGGTAGAAAAAGAGCAACCAAAAATCGAAGCTATTTACGAACAAATTTTTAACCATAAAGCCTTTACAGGAAGGTCTGGTACTTTTTTCGGTTATGAAGGTCTTGGTTCTATTTATTGGCATATGGTATCAAAGCTTAGACTTGCTGCTTATGAGGTGACCAAGAAGGCTATAGACCAATCCGCATCTGAGGTAATTATTGGTCAATTATTTGATCATTATTTTGAAATTAATGCAGGAATTGGAGTGCACAAATCTCCAGAACTCTATGGAGCTTTCCCTACAGATCCCTACTCACATACCCCAGGTGGTAAAGGCGCGCAACAACCGGGAATGACAGGGCAGGTAAAAGAAGATATCCTTTGTCGATTTGGAGAACTAGGGGTTCGCGTATCCAAGGGAATTTTAAGTTTTGACCCAACTATTATTCCTGATTCTGAGTATTTGAATAACGATCAAGTATTCGAGTACTACGATTTAAATCAATCCCTACAAAAGGTCGAATTATCAAAAGGATCATTAGCATACACCGTATGTCAAGTACCTATCATCTATACGAAGAATGGAGATGCTAAGATCACAATAGTATTAAACGATTTCAGCACAGAGATCATTGAAGGTAATTCGCTCAATAAAAAATACAGTGATGCGATATTCAATCGTTCCGGTGAAATCAAACAACTTATTATAAATATCTAAAATCATGAGAATAGTTAGTTCCTTACCAACAATTGGTAGAATAACTGGATTATTAGGAACCCTCTTCACTCTCCTGTTGGGGTTAATGCTATTCTCATGCGAAACCAAATCAACAACTATGCAAAGCAAGACTGCTTCAGAACTTTTAGGCAATCCAAATTACCAAGCGATATCCTATGGAGGTTACCGAAAAGTAAGTAGAGAATTTCAGCCAACCTTAGACCAACTAAAAGAAGATCTAAGAATTCTTCACGCTATGGGAATTAGAATCGTTCGCACCTATAACGTACAACTTCCGCATGCCACCAACGTAGTTAAGGCCATTGCTGAGTTAAAAAAGGAAGACTCCAATTTTGAGATGTACGTAATGCTTGGAGCCTGGATCGATTGTGAAGGAGCATGGACAAGCAGTCCTAACCATGAAAAAGAAGACTACGCCGCAAACAAAGCAGAGATTGAACGCGCAGTAGAACTCACTCGCGCTTATCCCGATATCATAAAGGTAATCGCGGTAGGAAACGAAGCTATGGTTCATTGGGCAGCCTCTTATTTTGTAAAACCTAATGTAATTCTTGAATGGGTAAATTATTTACAAACCTTAAAAACCAATGGAGATCTTCCCAAAGAACTCTGGATCACCAGTTCTGACAATTTCGCCTCGTGGGGAGGAGGTGGATCAGAATATCACAATGAGGATTTAAAGCGACTTGCCAAAGCAGTAGATTACGTTTCCATGCATACCTACCCGTTCCATGACACTCATTATAATCCTTCTTTCTGGAATATAAAAGCAGTGAAGACCTATAAGGATACTAATGACGTGAATAGTCTTCTGATGAAGTCTGCAGTGAATTATAGCAAGATGCAGTACAAGCAAGTGTCCGATTATCTAAAATCTATCGGAGTAGATAAGCCCATCCATATCGGTGAGACTGGTTGGGCCAGTAAATCAGATGGATTCTACGGACCAGAAGGATCGAAGGCAGCTGACGAATTAAAACAATCCATGTATCATCAGGGAATGCGTGAATGGACAGACACTGAAGGTATTAGCTGTTTCTATTTTGAGGCCTTTGATGAACCTTGGAAAAGCTCAGCTAACCCCAACGATTCTGAAAATCACTTTGGACTGTTCACCCGTGACGGAAAAGCAAAATACACCTTATGGCATCTAGTGGATTCAGGTGTATTTGAAGGTCTTAGTCGTGATGGTAAACCTATAACAAAGTCTTACAACGGAGAGTCTGCATTATTAAATAAGGATGTTCATCTTCCTGTTTTAAAATAAAGAGAACAATGATTAGAAATTTAAAAGCCATAATTCTATTGTTATTCGCAGGGCTGTCTTTTGGTTCTTGCTCGCTCATTGGAGATCAATCAAATATAGTCGGGGTAAAAGATCATCTGCTCACCATTAACGATAGACCCTTCTTTATAAAGGGTATATGCTATCACCCTGTTGAGAAGGGTCATACGATGAGAAGTTTTGGGCAAATCGAAAAAGATCTGAAACTAATCAAAGCAGCAGGAGTGAATACCCTAAGAGTTTATGAACCCATAGCGTCAAGAGAAATACTCGATCAAATCTACGATGCAGGGCTACGGTTGATCATTAGTTTCGGGTTTAACCAAGGAGGCGTTTATGACCTACAATCTGAGACCTATCTCGATTATGTAGAGATGTTTAAATCTCACCCAGCAATTCTTCTATGGGAACTTGGAAACGAATACAACTATCACCCTGAGTGGTTCGGGGGATCGGTAGATTATTGGTATACGGTTCTCAACGAATCTGCTGCCGCCATCAAACAAATAGACACCAAACATCCTGTAGCTACAGCGCACGGAGAAGTTCCGAGTGAAGACCTCATTCAACGATTAGATCAAATTGATCTGTGGGGCTTCAATGTCTACCGATGGGATCAACCTGGTACTGCGCTTGAAGAATTTTCTAAAGTCAGTTCTAAGCCGGTTTATTTCTCAGAGCTTGGTGCCGATAGCTACATGACCATAGAAAATGAAGGCTACGCTTTAGGTTATAATGAGACCGCACAAGCAGACGCTACTCAAACGATTTTAGATCAAGTATTGACACCAAACACAAAGGCGACAGGCGCGATCGTATTTTCATTTACCGACGGATGGTGGAAGGCAGGTTCTCCTGAAACCCAAGATGTGGGCGGATGGACTCCAGGAAGTAGTGGAGTCCCTTACGATGCTACTGCAAATGAAGAGTATTGGGGAATCGTTACTTTAGACCGAGAGCAAAAAGAAGCTTATGAGGTCGTTAAAAAGGCCTTTAAGTCTTTCAGATAGAAACCAAAACAATTAACGATATGAGTAATCAAAATTCAAACGGAGCATCTAGCGTTTCAATGGGACAAAAAATCGCATTTGGCTTTGGAATGCTCGCCAACCAGATGTTCCCCGCAGCCTTGGGTGTTTTCATCATCGTATTAGTACAGGATCTAGGATTCGCTGCTCTTCTATGGGGTATCATCCAATTTGTACCTAGAATATTTGATGCAATCACAGACCCTATCATGGGGTATATCTCAGACAATACCCGATCAAAATGGGGACGTCGAAGATTATATGTGCTCATCGGAGCTCTCATTATGGGATTAGCTTACATTTTTATGTGGCAGCTTCACAAAGATGATGGCGTGGTTTTTAACTTTATTTATTTTCTATCCTGGTCACTGGTGTTTTACCTAGGGCTCACCATTTTTAGTGTACCCTATGTAGCTATGGGTTATGAGATTAGTGAAGATTTTCATGAACGCACAGAAATCATGGCTATCGCACAATTCATAGGGCAATGGGCTTGGGTTATAGCACCATGGTTCTGGGTGGTTTTATACGACCCGAGTTGGTTTCCAGAAGGAGCCGATCAGGGGGTAAGAGAGCTTTCGATATGGGTGGCAATTCCTTGTACTCTTTTTGCAGCTATACCCGCATTATTTATAAAGACTACGTCTACCCTTGATAGAACCGATTTTCAGCCTATCAAGGCGATGAATGTTATCAAAAGTGTCAGAGGCATTTTCTCATCCGCCTTCGAAGCTTTTAAAATCAAGCAGTTCAAACAGATTGCATCTGCCACCTTTTTGATTTTTAATTCATTCAATGTCATCGCCGCTTATACCTTTTTGATTATTGTGCATTACTTGTTCAACAGCGACCCTGCAAGCGCAGGTACCTGGCCAGCAATGCACGGTTCGGTAGGAGCCCTGATTACAACCTTCTTGGTTATACCCATTGTTACCAAAATGTCGAAGAAGCTAGGAAAGAAAAAGGCCTTTATCATCTCTCAACTGATATCCATTGTCGGATACATTCTGTTCTGGTTCTTGTTTGTACCCGGTAAACCCTATCTATTCCTCTTCGCACTCCCCTTTCATTCTTTTGGAATCGGAAGTTTATTTACCATTATGATGAGTATGACCGCAGACGTTTGCGATCTTGATGAACTAAATACCGGTAAGCGAAGAGAAGGCGTTTTAGGAGCTGTATACTGGTGGATGGTAAAATTAGGTTTTGGTATCGCTGCGCTTTTAGGCGGATTCTTTTTATCAGTAGTAGGCTTCGATGCTGAAAATGTAACCGAATCCTCAATAACAGGAATGCGAATGTTTTATACGCTTCTTCCCATCGCAGGAGTCATTGGTGCAATCTTAATCATGAAAAACTACGACATCACTGAGGAAAAAGCAGCCCAAATCAAAAAAGAACTTAGCGCTAAAAAAGGAGAATAAACCATGTCTATTAGAAGAGATAAAATACAATCCTTACTAGGAGTAGATGTTAAGCATCTGAATCAAGAGGATCTCAAAACCTCGAGCCGTAATCTTTTAGAATCTGGAATGCATGGAATTTGCTTTAGCCCGTATGAGGGTTCGCAGAAGCCTGGAGATCCTATTTCAGAAGAACAAATACGCCGTAAACTTAAGTTGTTGAGACCCTACACTCAGTGGATTAGAACCTTTTCTTGTACCGAACAAAACGAGACCATACCTAAATTAGCCAAAGAATATGGCTTCAAGACCCTCGTTGGAGCTTGGCTAGGTGAAGATCTCGAGAAAAATGAGGAGGAATTGCAAGGACTCATCGATCTATGTAACTCAGGGTATGTGGATATAGCCGCTGTCGGTAACGAAGTTATGTATCGCGAGGAACTATCAGAGGAAAAATTAATCGATTACATTCATCAAGCAAAGCAGAAAATCAAAGGAATTCCGGTTGGATACGTAGATGCCTATTATGAATTCACCGACTATCCGAAAATAGTAGAGGCTTGCGACGTCATACTGGCCAATTGTTACCCCTATTGGGAGGGTTGTAGTATTGATTATTCTCTCATCTACATGAAACAGATGTACCAGCAAGCTCAACGAGCAGCTGCGGGCAAACCGGTTATTATTACAGAAACCGGATGGCCTAGTCAGGGCGAATCTCTAGGAGCAGCAGTTCCTGGGTACAACAATGCACTAAAGTACTTTATTGATGCAATTTCGTGGTCTAAAAAAGAGGATATACCGATGTTTTATTTTTCATCTTTTGATGAATCATGGAAGGTAAGTGCAGAAGGAAGTGTTGGAGCCTATTGGGGGTTATGGGATCAAAACCATCAACTCAAATTCTGAGGAGTTAACTGAACGCGTCACGATTAGGTAAGGTGTGCTTACTCAGCACCCGTTTAGCATCAGAAACAACTGCAATTTCTTTTTGAAGACGGTAAAGCTTTTCACTGGCTTCTTTTCTCGCCTGATCTAAATCTACGATAGGGTTTGGATAATCGATCCCCTTTCTGAAGTCGTAAAAGATCTCATCCATCGGAGTAAGCGCTGCAGGATTATGAACGAAAGCTTGAGGCAAGTTAGCTAGTTCAGGGACCCACTTTAAAATGAAAACTGCATCTGGATCGTGCTTCACACTATTCGATAATGGGCTATAAATTCTAATCTGGTTAATCCCTGTTTCGCCTGCTTGCATTTGTAGTTGCGGATAATGAATTCCAGGTTCAAAATCTAAAAACTGTCGCGCCAAATGTGGACTAATCACTTGCCAAGGTAGCCAAAGATGGTGAGTAGCAAAAGAAACTAGAAGTGCACGCATTCTAAAATTAAGATATCCTGTTGCGTTGAGGCATCGCATCGCCGCATCTACAAGTGGCACCCCGGTTAACCCTTTTTCCCAAGCTTCTAAAAAAATGGTGTTTACTGGCTTGTTCAAGGTGAGATATCCTCGGTTTACCGGCTCGAACTCTATGCGATCTTCCATCTCAAATTTTTGAATAAAATGAGCCTGCCAGCGGAGCCTTGATCGAAATGACGATAACGATCTTTTCGGCTTGGCATCCCCATACACCCTTCCCGTAGCTTTAAACACCTCTTTAACAGATAAACATCCAAAGGCGATATATGGAGATAGTCTACTGCAGCTAATTCGAGAATCTAACGGCTTAGAAATATGTTTATTATAATTTTTGTAGCGCTCGTTTAAAAAGCTGTTTAAATAGCGCAACCCCATATTTCTTCCGCCCTTTTGGCGATCGATAGACCGGTCTTCAGGCAGTGTTAATAGGTTCATTTCATTCTCTACTTGAGAAAGCATCGTGCTGCTAACGACAGATTTTTTTGACCATAATGGATGTGATATCGAAGATTCCATGAAAGCCTCCCACCGATCTCTCCAACCCAATCGATGTTTGAGACCACGCTCTACCCCATTCGTGTTGAACTCTAGCCATGGGATATTTTCTTGTGCTAGTATCCTGGAGAACCTTTTGTCTCGATCGAAAGTGATTTTTAAACCCGTTTCTCGATAACTATAAACACTAGTTATTTCAAAGGTTTCGCTGAGCCGAATGAAGTTATCTGAAACTGAGCCATACATCTGTAACACACGAGCATCCACCGATTGTAAAAAACCATCAAAGTCTTTCAAACTCTCAGAAATGAAGTGCCAGTGTCTTGCGCTATAGTGTTTATCACTGAGCAATATCGGTTCGAAATTATACCAAAAAATTACAGGATAGCCCGAATCAATAGCCGCTGAAATCGGCTCGTGATCTTCCCAACGCAAATCACGTTTTAACCAAACTAAAGCAACCTTTGGTCTGTTCTTTCTCATAGCTAGTCTAAAGATAATGTAACATAGGTTACTAATAAGGATGTTCGCTAATGCTACCTTTGAACCACTTTTGATTTTAACCTATTTTTGAAAGAACACCTATTCAATAGATAACATGCTTACCGATCTTCAATCTGTTTATGGATCACTTCTTGAAGCCTCTCTACTTCAAGAGATCAACCAAGTGGGCACCTACAGACAAATACAGGCAGGAACCGAGATCATCAGACCGGGAGAGTATATTAAAAGTATTCCCCTTTTAATCTCAGGAGCCATTAAAGTAATTCGTGAGTATGACGACGGAGAAGAACTTCTTCTTTACTATGTCGAAGAAGGAAATACTTGTTCCATGTCTATGGCCTGCTGCACCGAACAAAAAAGAAGTACCATTAAAGCGATGGCTGAAGTTGACACTCTTTTAATCGTGATTCCTAATCAAAAATTAGAGGAGTGGATAGGTAGATATCCGAGATGGAGAAGTTTCATCTTTGCGAGTTATCAAAATCGCCTCGAAGAGATGCTATCTAGTCTTGAGAAAGTAGCGTTTGAACGATTAGATGAGAGACTTATTGAGTACCTTAAAGAAAAAGGGAGAATCAATGGTGAAAACAGTATTCACCAAACTCATAAAGAAATCGCAGATGAGCTTCATAGTTCTCGAGTGGTAATCTCGAGGTTACTTAAAAAATTAGAGAACCTTGGTCATATAAAGCTGCATAGAAACCATATTGAACTTCTTGATCTTTAAGTAATGAAATCTTTCCTTCAGTTTATTCCAATCCTTCAATGGTTGCCTAATTATAAAAAAGCACATCTTTCAGGTGATCTATCGGCAGGATTAACTGTGGGAATTATGCTTATTCCGCAAGGAATGGCTTACGCCATGCTCGCCGGTCTACCTCCGGTTTTTGGTTTATATGCCTCTTTGATTCCACAAGTAATCTATGCACTCCTAGGAACTTCTAGACAGCTTAGCGTAGCTCCTGTGGCAATGGATTCACTACTAGTAGCAGCGGGCTTAGGAGCGCTTTCACTTAGTGGAATTGAAGAATACACTTCAATGGCTATTTTTCTTGCCCTTTTCATGGGAAGTATTCAGTTCTTGCTAGGTATCGTAAAGATGGGATTTTTGGTGAATTTCTTATCAAAACCTGTTATTAGTGGGTTTACCTCTGCAGCTGCCTTAATCATCGGGCTTAGCCAATTAAAGCATTTACTAGGAGCGCCTATAGAAAACAGTAATCAAATTCATATTCTATTAGGGAACACCGTTGAAGTACTCGATCAGATCAATATCTATGCTATCGTCCTGGGCGTTGCGGCTATTCTAATTATTAAAGCAATCAAGAGATGGGCTCCTAAGATTCCAGCAGCTTTAGTAGTAACTATCCTTGGAATTGTGATCACCTATGCTTTCAACCTCAGCGAATATGGACTTAATATCGTTAAGGTGGTTCCTTCAGGTCTACCAAAGGTTGGGCTGCCAGAATTATCTTTGGATCGCTTAAACGATCTAACTCCTATAGCAGTTACTCTAGCACTTATCGCATTTATGGAGGCCATTTCAGTAGCAAAGGCAATAGAAGAACGTAAGGGACTTCAAGAGGTGAGGCCGAATCAAGAACTTATCGCGATCGGTATGGCCAATATAGTAGGGTCTATTTTTCAATCGTACCCTGTCACTGGAGGATTCTCGAGAACCGCAGTAAACGACCAAGCTGGTGCATCTACACCGCTTTCCTCGATTATTAGTGCGATAATTGTTGGGCTAACGCTACTATTCTTAACTCCACTTTTTTATCATCTACCCAAAACGGTACTTGCCGCCATTATCATGGTAGCTGTTTTCGGGCTGATTGATTTTGCCTACCCTGTTCGACTCCTTAGAAAAAGAAAGGACGAATTTGCTATACTCGTAATTACTTTTCTGACTACGCTAACTATTGGTATTACTGAAGGTATCATCCTAGGGGTATTAATCTCACTAGGCTTAATGATTTATAGAACATCACAACCTCACTATGCAATTCTAGGAAGGATAAAGGACTCTACCCATTATCGAAATGTGAAACGATTTGACAAAGAGGTTAGCATCGACCCAGAAGTGCTTTTCTTTCGATTCGATGGCCAATTATATTTCGGAAATAAGGATTATTTCAAAACTGAGCTTACTCAGGCAGTGGAGTCACATGGCAGCGAATTAAAAGGAATTGTTTTATCGGTAGAGGCGATTAATTATATCGACTCCACTGCTGCTCACATGTTAAGACAACTTTTCAGCCAGTTCGAAGAAAGAGGAATTAAGGTTACCATATCAGGACCTATCGGGCCGATTAGAGACATTCTAAAAAGAAGTGAAATCGTTGATCTAATAGGAAAGCAGTCCTTCTTTGATAATGCACACGACGCCTTTTTATTTATTAAAGGAGATGAGAATAAAATCGATGAGTATTCTAGAAGAATAGCCTTAGAATCAAAAGAATAGACTTTTGTAACTTAGGTAACTCTGCATTAAAAATACTGCTGTTAACTTTGACCTACTTAAAAGTACGCGACATGAAAATAGAACAAATTTATACCGGATGTTTAGCTCAAGGAGCTTACTACATTGAAAGCCAGGGAGAGGTAGCTATTATCGATCCTTTAAGAGAAGTGAAACCTTATCTAGAAAAGGCTAAAGAGGCTAATGCTAAAATTAAGTACATTTTTGAAACTCACTTTCACGCAGACTTCGTGAGTGGACACTTAAGTTTAGCCAAAGAATCAGGTGCGCCAATTATTTATGGACCGAATGCCAACCCTAGTTTTGATGCCATTATCGCTAAAGATGGTCAAGAATTCAAGTTAGGAGAAGTTACCATCGTCGTGCTTCACACACCGGGTCACACCATGGAGTCTACTACCTATTTACTGAGAGATGCTAACGGTAAAGATCATGCTATTTTTAGTGGAGATACATTATTCTTAGGAGATGTTGGACGCCCTGACTTAGCTCAAAAAGCAGCTGATATGACGCAAGAACAATTAGCTGAGACACTTTTTGATAGCTTGAGAACTAAGATCATGCCTCTTTCAGATGAAATCACTGTTTATCCTGGTCATGGAGCTGGCTCAGCTTGTGGTAAGAACATGATGAAAGAGACCGTTGACACCTTGGGGAATCAGAAAAAAATGAATTATGCACTTCGTGTAGATATGACTAAGGCAGAGTTTGTAAAAGAAGTTACCGACGGTCTAATGCCTCCACCTCAATACTTCCCATTAAATGTGAAGATGAATAAGGAAGGATACGATCACTTCGACGAAGTCTTAGAAAGAGGTTCGACTCCTTTAAGCCCCGAGGCTTTTGAGGATGTTGCTAATCAAACTGGCGCATTGGTTATAGATGTTCGTCATCAAGATGATTTCGTAAAAGGACACATCCCACGCTCTATTTTCATCGGTTTAGACGGTAGTTTTGCCCCATGGGTAGGAGCCCTAATTGCTGATGTCGAGCAACCCTTATTACTGGTTACTCCAGAGGGGCGCGAAGAAGAGACTATTACTCGTTTAGCACGTGTAGGTTTCGATAATACTCTAGGGTACCTAGAAGGAAGTTTCAAGTCTTGGAAAAATGCAGGTAGAGAATTCGACACCATTGATACCATTTCTGCTGAGGACTTAAAGTCAAAACTAACATCTAACGACACTGAAGTTTTCGATGTTCGTAAGGATACAGAGTTCTATGCACACCGTATACCTAATGCCAAGAATACCCCACTAGATTACCTCAACGACCACTTGGGTGAATTTCCTGAAAACAAGTCGTTCTTCATCCACTGTGCTGGAGGATACCGTTCGGTAATTGCAGGATCGATTCTAAAGAGCAGAGGGATCCATAACTTCGTTGATATTACCGGTGGATTTAAAGCAATAGAAGCAGCTGAAATAAAGTTGACAGACTATGTGTGTCCGTCAACGATGCCTTCGAAATAAACCTAATAATTTCAAGTTTACTGCCCTGTGTAACTTTGGTTGCACAGGGTTTTTCATTTTATCACTAGCTTTTATCTCAACTTTAACTAAACGATAAACACTATGTCAACTTCTTATCAAGTTCTAATTATTGGGGGAGGTACTGCTGGTATCATGGCAGCATCTCGTTTACAGAAATTAGATTCATCACTCTCAATCGCCATCATTGAGCCTGCCGACACTCACTATTACCAACCCGCGTGGACTTTAGTTGGTGCTGGAGCTTTTGATTATAAAAAAACTGCTAAACCTATGGCAGAGGTAATACCAAAAGGCATTTCGTGGGTGAAAGACTTTGCGGTTTCATTCGATCCTGATAACAACGCTGTGAGAACGAAAGAAAGTGGTGACATCTCCTATGACTACTTAATTGTAGCTCCAGGGCTTGTTATGGAACCTAGTATGATTAAAGGCTTACCTGAAGCTCTTGATAAAGGGGTTGTTTGCAGTAACTACACCGATCCAGAGCACACCTGGAAATTGTTACAAAACTTCAAGGGAGGTAATGCGATTTTTACTCAGCCAGCGACACCCATCAAATGTGGTGGTGCTCCACAGAAAATTGCTTATCTGGCAGCAGATTATTTGAAAAAGCAAGGACTATCTAAGAAATCTAATGTCATGTTTGCTACCCCGGGTACCGTAATTTTTGGTGTACCGGTAATCAGAGAAACTTTAATGAAGGTCATTGGCAAATACAATATTAAGTTTCATCCGTACAATACGCCCGTAGAAATCGATTCAAAGAAAAAAATCGCTTATTTCCTTGATAAGACTCCAGAAGATCACGCTTGTTTTGTTCAAAAAGAAGGAAGCTCCTTCGGTACAGATAATGTGTTCGGCGCAACAAAAACTGAAGATGGTAGAATTGCGGTACCATTCGACTTTCTCCATATTGCTCCACCTCAAGCAGCACCAAAATTTATTAGAGAGTCGGCCCTATCCAATGATGGGGGCTGGTTGAGCGTTGATAAGCACACCCTACAGCACACCAAGTATGCTAACGTATTTGGATTAGGTGATGTAGCCGGGTTACCGACGGCAAAAACAGGAGCTGCAATTCGCAAGCAAGTTCCTGTAGTATTAGACAACATCTTACGTTTAATCAAATCAAATACTATCGGTTCTAAATCTTATAATGGCTACTCATCTTGTCCGTTGGTTACAGGGTACGGTAAGATGGTACTTGCAGAATTTGATTACGACAACAACTTTACTCCAGATCCAAAACTCAAACAAATGCTTGTATTCGATTCTTCGAAAGAACATTGGAGATTATGGATGTTGAAAAAGTTCGGACTTCCCTATCTATATTGGAATAAAATGCTAAAAGGAGAAGACGTATAATTTTTAAATATGTAACCTAGATTACACCCACTTACACAGTGTGTTTTATTTTTGAAATGTGAAAAAATGATCCTATGGAATTTATAATGCAACCCTGGGCATGGTATGTTTCTGGCCCACTCATCGCTCTCGTAATGTTTTTCCTAATCTTCTCAGGAAGAAACTTCGGTATGTCTGGTAATTTGCGCATCATGTGCGCCGCTCTAAGTGGAGACAAAGCTTGTGACTTCTTTCGCTTTGATTGGAAAGCTCAGCGTTGGAATTTAGTTTTTGCACTTGGAGCAATTTTAGGGGGCTTCGTGGCCGCTGAATTTCTAAGCACCGACACATCAGTAGCAATTACAGAGGGTACGATCGAAAAACTAGCCCAGTATGGTTTTACAGACGGTGGCGCCGCCTATCTCCCAGAACAACTATTCAGTATAGATTCTCTTAGCAACCCCTATACATTACTGTTGCTAGCCATCGGAGGGTTTCTTGTTGGATTTGGTTCTAGATATGCAGGAGGATGTACTTCTGGCCACGCGATCTCTGGATTAAGCGACCTTCAACTTCCTTCACTCATTGCGGTGATCGGTTTCTTCATTGGAGGTCTCTTTATGGTTCATTTCCTATTTCCAATTTTATTCTAAAAACGCTTTATCTATGAAAACACTTAAATATTTAATTACAGGTATCGCATTTGGAGTTATTATGTTCAAATCAGAAGCGGCTTCTTGGTTTAGAATTTTTGAAATGTTCCAATTTAATTCGTTCCACATGTACGGAATTATTGGTTCAGCTCTTGCTACCGGAGTCATAGGGATTCAACTTATTAAACGTCTAAAACTTAAATCCTTTTCTGGAGAAGAAATTATTATACCACCGAAGGCAAAAGGATGGAAAAACTATTTGTTTGGAGGTATTTTATTTGGTTTAGGATGGGGGCTTGCCGGAGCATGTCCTGGTCCAATTTTTACGTTAATTGGAGCAGGTTTCCTTCCACTTATTTTAGTCCTGGCATTTGCAGTACTCGGCACCTTCGTTTACGGAATTCTTAGACCAAAACTACCTCACTAAAAACTCTTTAATTCATTTTGTTTATTGATTTTAGGAAATACTTAAACAATTTGTATCTTTGAAGTACTGCGCATCCCTAACAGTGGCGCCGTACTCGCTATGAAAACAGATTCTTTAAGTACCCAAAAAATAAGCAAAAGCCTGTCAGACTTTGATTTTGACGAAATTGGAGACGAACATCTTTACACAGGGCTACAAACACCTATGCGTGAAGATGCTTTTGCACTAACTGACCAGCAGAAGAAGGAGAAAATTGCCCATCTTTTCGAACAGATCATGCATGTAATGGGATTAGACCTTACTGATGATTCCCTTACAGGCACTCCAAAGCGTGTCGCTAAAATGTACATCGATGAGATTTTTTCAGGGCTAAATCCTATGAATAAACCAAGTATCGCCTTATTCGAAAATAAGTATGAATACGGTCAAATGCTTGTTGAAAAAGACATTACCTTCTATTCAAATTGTGAGCACCATTTCGTACCAATCATCGGTAGAGCTCATGTAGCTTATATCTCATCAGGGCAGGTTATCGGCTTATCGAAGCTGAACCGGATCGTTCAGTACTACGCCAAACGCCCACAAGTTCAAGAGAGACTTACTAACCAAATTGGTACCGATTTACAAGAATTATTAGCCACTGAGGATGTTGCCGTAATTATTGATGCGAAACACTTATGCGTTTCCTCAAGAGGCATTCAAGACGATACTTCGGCCACCGTTACTTCGTTCTACGGAGGCGAGTTCAAGAAACCTGAAAAATTAGCTGAGTTACATCGCTATATTTACAAATAATGAAACTATTTGATTCGTTAGCTAACACCTTTAAAAAAGTAGATCAAGGAATGTCCAGAGCAACAGAAATGCCTCTCTTTGAAATACAAACCTTGCAAGGGAGTAAGATCGATTGGAGTAAATTCGATGGCAAGTATTTACTTTTTGTAAATGTGGCTTCTGCTTGTGGCTTTACCCCCCAATACAAGGGTCTTCAAACACTATACGACACGTATAAAGAACAACTAGAAATTATCGGTCTTCCCTGTAATCAGTTTGGAGCCCAAGAACCAGGAAATGCCAACGAGATAGCCACATTCTGTGAATTGAACTTTGGTGTTTCATTTACGCTAACTGAAAAAATTTCAGTTAAGGGAGCAAATCAGCATCCGCTATACAAATGGCTTACCGATGTCAATGAAAACGGAATTAAAAGCAGTTCTGTTAAATGGAATTTTCAAAAATATTTAGTGGGTCCAGATCGTAAACTGATTGACTACTACTATTCGACTACTGATCCTCTTTCAAAGAAAATTACTCGTCATTTTGAATAAAAATAAGAAGCCCGATTCGGTAGTATACAATGAAGATTCAGAACAGTTCGATGCGTTTCTGAAACCGTACTCGACTTCAGTTTCTGCTCCAGTAATAGAACCAACCGATCTAACCGGATGGAAACAAAAAGGTGCACACAGCGTTAATGCTCGGTTTCAAGCGAGAATTGACGAGCTCAAAACTGCCTATCAAAAAATGATGAAAGAATTAGAAGATAATCAGAAGGTTTATCAGGCATCTTTCAAATTTGAACCGGTCATCGGAAAAACGTATCACCTATATCACCATCCAGAGCGCGGACTATTTCTATCGATTCTATCCCCTGAAGAATGTCAATTTGACTTTGAAGGAAGTTACCGACTCGATGCGGATCAAACATGGTCTAGAATAGATTCTTAAAACGAAAAAAGGCAGTCAAATCAACTGCCTTATATGCCTTTATGTACCTTGGGTGGGGATCGAACCCACACTTCCGAAGAAACTGGATTTTGAATCCAGCGCGTCTACCAATTCCGCCACCAAGGCAAAATGCGGAGCAAAGCTAAGAAATAAATTCACTTTACAGAGCTGATTTTTCGCTTAAGGTTAGGAGTCAGCTGAATAATTTAACTACATTTGCAATCCTTTTAAACAAAGGTATTTAGATGGCTGTCACCGAATTAACACCGAAAATCTTTGCCTGCACCCAAAGCATGCCGTTAGCCGAGCACATTGCCAAGGCTTATGGTCAGCCTTTAGGTAAGGTGAATTTTTCACGTTATTCAGACGGGGAATACCAGCCAAGCTTCGAAGAATCGGTTCGAGGAACTCGAGTTTTTATCATAGGATCAACCAATCCTAGCTCTGATAATTTGATGGAAATGTTGCTAATGCTCGACGCTGCTAAACGAGCCTCAGCTAGACATATCACCGCCGTATTACCCTATTACGGTTGGGCTCGTCAAGACCGAAAAGACAAGCCTCGTGTACCCATTGCCGCAAAGCTAGTTGCAAAAATGCTTGAAACTGCCGGAGCAACTCGAATCATTACAATGGATCTACACGCAGATCAGATTCAGGGATTCTTCGAGAAACCGGTGGATCACTTGTTTGCATCTACCATCTTCTTACCTCATTTAAAACAATTAAACCTTCCTAATCTTTGCATAGCATCCCCAGACATGGGTGGATCAAAGCGTGCTTATACCTATTCAAAGGCACTCGAATCTGATGTAGTGATTTGCTACAAGCAAAGAGAAAAAGCCAATGTGATTTCTCATATGGAACTCATTGGGGAAGTTCAAGGAAAAAACGTAGTGTTAGTCGACGATATGGTAGATACTGCGGGCACCTTAACCAAAGCAGCCGACCTCATGGTTGAAAGAGGAGCTTTAAGTGTTCGTGCAATTACCACGCATGGTCTTTTATCGGGTAATGCTTACGAGAGAATCGAAAATTCGAAACTCACCGAACTGATTATTACCGATTCTATTTCAAAAGAGCACCCAAGCTCTAAAATCAAAGTATTGAGTTGTGCTGAATTATTCGCAGATGTGATGCATCGTGTGCATACGAACACCTCAATCTCATCTAAGTTTGTACTTTAATTTTTTTATACAATGCAATCAATTACTATTAACGGATCAAAAAGAGAAAGCGTAGGCAAAGTAGCTACTAAGGCCTTACGTAATGCTGAAATGGTTCCTTGCGTATTATACGGAGGAGAAGCACCTATCCACTTTTCAGCAGAAGAAAAAAGCTTCAAAAACCTCGTGTATACGCCAAATGCGCACACAGTGGTAATTGAGCTAGGTGGTGAAAAGTATGAAGCAGTACTGCAAGACATTCAATTTCACCCAGTAACTGACCGAATTCTTCACATTGACTTCTATCAATTATTCGAAGATAAGCCAGTTACTATGCAAATCCCTGTTAGACTTCAAGGAAGCTCTCCTGGGGTTAGGAATGGTGGACGTTTAATGTTTAGAAAGCGCAAGCTTACAATTAAAGCACTACCTGCCAACCTTCCTGATGTAATCAATGTAGATATTTCTAAGCTTAGAATCGGGGGTAACATTTCAGTAATAAATGTTCTTTCTGATGATTACACTTTCCTCCACCCTGATAACACCACTATCGTTCAGGTTAAAACTTCTCGTACCGCTGTTGATGACGAAGATGAAGAAGAAACTGAAGAAGGTGCTGAAGGCGCTGAAGGCGGAGAGGCAGAAGCTCCTGCAGCAGAATAGATTGAATTTTCAGTATTCTATAAATACCCGCCGCCAGCGCATGCTGACGGCGGTCTTTTTTTATCCTAATTTTGTAGCTGACCTTAAAAGAAGATGAAGAAGTTTTTAATTGTAGGATTAGGTAATATCGGAGCTAAATATGAGGGCACTCGTCACAATATTGGCTTTGAAATTATTGATCAAGTTGCAAAAAGGCTCGAAGCGAATTTTGAGGAGGTGAAACACGGCAGCATGGCCAAGGCTAGTTATAAAGGAAGAACCTGCTTTTTTCTAAAGCCAAACACCTATATGAACTTAAGCGGCAAAGCAGTCGCTTATCATATGCAGCAAGAAAAGATAGGCTTAGGTGAACTGCTTATTGTAACCGACGACTTAAATCTCCCTTTCGGAACACTAAGAATCAAACCTAAGGGATCTGATGGAGGGCACAATGGCTTAAAAGACATACAATCTAGATTAAGCACCCCCAATTATCCTAGATTCAGATTCGGTATTGGAAACGCCTTTGAACAGGGAAGACAAGTAGACTTTGTTTTGGGTGGTTGGTCAGAAGAAGAAAAATTGAAGCTTCAAGAAAGACTAGAACAATCAGCTAAAGCGATTGAAAGCTTTGTCTTTACGGGACTTTCAAGAACTATGAATACCTTTAACAACACTTAATTTATCCTGAAGGCGAGCGAATGAAAGTCATTGATAAGGTAGATAATTACCATGACAATGCTCCTACCGTTTTAACGATAGGAACTTTTGATGGTGTGCACATTGGGCATACTAAGATTATACAAAGATTAGTCGCTGATGCTCGCTCCAAAGGTTATAAGTCGTGTCTTCTTACTTTCTTTCCGCATCCGCGAGCGGTACTTCAAAGAGATTTGTCGATTAAGCTACTGACGACCATGGACGAAAAAGCGAAGAAACTGGAGTCTTTGGGTCTTGACGCTTTGGTAATTCATCCGTTTAGTAGAGAATTTTCTCGACTTACAGCAAGAGAATATGTAGAACAAATTCTCGTTGAGAAGCTTCGTGTTAAAAAAATTGTTGTAGGCTATGACCATCAATTTGGAAGAAACCGAGAAGCAGACATTAATGAACTTCGCTATTTTTCTCAACTCTTCGATTTTGAAGTGGAAGAAATTGGTCCTCAAGACATTGACGACGTAGCAGTGAGTTCAACAAAAATCAGAACCGCCCTTACAGAAGGAGCAATAGACAAGGCTAATCAATATCTTGGCTATACCTATGGGGTTGAAGGGGTTGTACAAAAAGGAAAAGGAATTGGCCGAGAAATTGGGTTTCCGACTGCAAATCTTCATGAGATTCATCCGACAAAGTTGATCCCCGCTCAAGGTGCCTATATGGTAACTGCACCCTACAGAGGAACCCTTCTGAAAGGAATTATGAATATTGGGAAAAACCCAACTGTCGGAGGTAAGGGTCTACACCTCGAAGTACACTTCCTTGATTTTGACAATGAACTATACAATGAACGCCTCACCGTCCGCTTTCATAAAAGAATTAGAAGTGAGCAGAAGTTTAACAACCTAGAGGCATTAAAAAATCAATTAGAATTAGATAAGTCCAGCGCGATTAGCTTCTTTAAAGACGCCATGCTTACCTAGACTTTTCTACTTTTGCAGCAAACTTAATTTTCCATGCTACAGATACAGGCGATTCGAGAAAATACAGAGAAAGTCATTAAGGCTTTAAATAAACGTGGGTTTAAATCAGATGAAATTATCCCTAAGATTTTAGACCTTGACGCTTCGAGAAGAGAGACACAAACCGAATTAGATCAGGTGTTAGCTGAATCTAATCAATTATCTGAAAGCATTGGAAAGCTTTTTAAAAGTGGAAAAGCAAGTGAAGCAGAACCACTAAAAGCTAAGAGTGGGGAACTGAAAGAAAAGAGTAAGGAGCTTAATGAAAAACTGCACGAGGTAGCAAATGAGCTTGAGAGCCTACTGTATCAGGTACCAAATACACCGAATGAAATTGTTCCAGAAGGAAAAACTCCTGAAGAGAATGAGGTCGTATTTAGCAAAGGTGAAATTCCTTCCCTTCACTCTGGTGCTAAACCTCATTGGGAATTAGCTAATGACTATGATTTGATTGATTTCGAGTTAGGGGTCAAGATTTCAGGTGCCGGCTTCCCAGTATACAAAGGAAAAGGAGCTCGATTACAACGAGCACTTATTAATTTCTTTCTTGATCAAAACATCGCAGCAGGATATGCCGAGGTACAACCACCACACCTGATCAATGAAGCGTCAGGATATGGTACGGGTCAGTTACCTGATAAAGAAGGGCAAATGTACCACGTAACCGGAGACGATCTTTATCTGATACCAACTGCTGAAGTACCTGTAACCAATATCTTAAGAGACTCATTACTCAAAGAAGAAGAGTTGCCTATCGCAATGACAGCCTATACCCCTTGTTTTAGAAGAGAGGCGGGCAGTTATGGAGCGGATGTTCGTGGCTTAAACCGCTTGCATCAATTCGATAAAGTTGAGATTGTACGTGTTGAAAAGCCTGAGAATTCGTATCAAGCTCTTGACCAAATGGTCGAACATGTAAAAACGATTTTAGAGGCACTTGACCTCCCCTACCGTATTTTGAGATTATGTGCCGGTGATATGGGATTCACCTCTGCCCTCACTTATGACTTTGAGGTTTATTCAGCCGCCCAAAACAGATGGTTAGAGATTAGTTCTGTTTCAAACTTTGAAACCTTTCAATCGAATCGTTTAAAGCTCAGATATAAATCAAAAGATGGCAAGAAAGCTTTGGCTCACACCTTAAATGGAAGTGCACTCGCGCTTCCGAGGGTATTAGCCGCCCTTTTAGAGAATCATCAACACGAAGATGGAATTCATATCCCAACAGCGCTGCAAGCGTATACTCATTTCAGCAAAATAGACTAGATCCTATGCTCATCTACAATATCACTACTCATATAGAATCTAAAATCGAATCAGAATGGGTCGAGTGGATGAGACAGACCTATATACCACTCATGTTTGCCACGGGTAAGTTTCGTGCAGCAACTTTTACCAAAGTAGTACAAGAAGCACATATTGAAGGTAAAAGCTATAGTGTTCAATACACTACACCCAACAAAGCAACCTTAGAATCGTTTTTAGCCGAAGATGCTCCGCGATTAGAACTAGAGGCGCAAAACAAATTTGGAAATCAGGCCTTATCCTTTGTTACAGAATTAGAACTTATCGGACAGGCTCAAATTAAAGAGGCAAAATGAAGGGGCGCCATGAATCCTCTGAACCCGTTCGCGCTAAAAAGCATCTAGGACAGCATTTTTTAAAAGATCAACAGATCGCCTCTAAAATTGCTGATACGCTGAGTTTAGAAGGTTATGAGCACGTTTTAGAAATAGGGCCGGGAACCGGAGTTCTCACCCAATTTTTAATCAAAAAACCGATCACCCTTGAAGTCATCGATCTCGATAGAGAATCGATTGAGTATCTGCGAACAACCTTTGTTGAGGAGCATCAGCCAAAAACCCTTACCATTACTGAAGGAGATTTTCTCAAAAAAGATTTAGCCGAATTTTTCGATGGAGATCCATTCGCTATTACCGGGAATTTTCCTTATAACATCTCTACCCAGATTGTCTTCAAGATGCTCGAATATCGAGATCGAATTCCTGAATTCACCGGGATGTTTCAAAAAGAGGTCGCACAACGTATTTGCGAAAAACCAGGAACCAAGGCCTATGGCATACTCAGTGTTCTAGTTCAAGCCTTTTATGATGCCTCCTATGCCTTTACAGTGCATCCGCAAGTTTTCGAACCTCCTCCGAAGGTTCAATCTGGAGTCATCATACTCAAACGCAAGGAGAATCAAGACATCAATTGTTCGGTCCCCCTATTTTTCAGAGTAGTTAAAACTGCCTTCAATCAAAGACGTAAAACCCTTCGAAATTCATTAAAGACCTTCGAACTTCCTGCAAATGTCACAGAAGACACTATATTTGATCTAAGGCCTGAGCGTCTTGGTGTAACAGAATTTATCCGTCTAACTCAACTCATTGAAAATGCAACCCTTTAAGCTTACCGAAGAGTTTTTAGCCAAGGTTCGACTGCTCATTGAAGCAACCAATGAGGGTGAGTTGCTCACCCTTTTCGAAGAGTTACACTATGCCGATATCGCTGAAATCATCAATGAACTCGAAACCCCAGAAGCGATTTATCTAATTCGTTTATTGGATTCAGAACGTACTGGAGATGTGCTTACCGAACTTGATGAAGATCTCAGAGAAGAGATTTTAGCCGAGTTAAGTGCCGCTGAGATTGCAACCGAACTCTCTGAAATCGATACCGATGATGCGGTAGACATTATCACCGAACTCTCTGAAGATTTAGCAAAGGAAGTTATCTCTGAAATCGAGGACAGAGAACACGCGGCAGAGATCTTAGAACTCATGCGCTACGGTGAAGACACCGCTGGGGGTCTTATGGCAAAGGAGCTTATAAAGGTGAATGAAAACTGGAATATCACCACTTGCGTCAGAGAAATGAGGGCGCAAGCAGAATATGTTACTCGCGTGCATTCTATTTATGTTGTTGACGATAGTAATGTGTTGAAAGGACGACTTTCATTGAAAGACCTACTCACTAGCCCAAATGACGCGCATATCAAGGATGTGTATATCCCCAAGGTAGACTATGTAGGTGTTCACGAAAAATCAGAAGAAGTTGCCAAGGTTATGGCAAAATATGACTTAGAGGCGATCCCAGTAGTCGATGAAATGAATCGTCTTGTTGGTAGAATCACTATCGACGATATTGTCGATGTTATTAGAGAAGAAGCCGATAAAGATTATCAGCAAATGGCGGGGATTACCCAAGATGTTGAGGCCGATGATAGCATCTTAGATCTAACCCGGGCTCGACTGCCTTGGCTTGTAGTAGGATTAATTGGAGGTCTAGGAGCCGCTATGATCATGGGAGGCTTTGAAGATATCATAAGCGAACATGCAATCTTATTCTTTTTCACCCCATTAATTGCAGCAATGGCGGGTAATGTTGGGGTACAATCCAGCGCGATTATTGTGCAAGGAATCGCGAATGATGATATCAAGGGAAGTATCGCCTCTCGATTATCGAAAGAAATGCTACTCGCCCTATTTAATGGGGTCATCTTGGCCGTTTTACTTTTTGCAAGTACTTGGCTTTGGAAAGGTCATCTATTGTCTGCATTGGCCATTTCACTTTCTCTAATTGTGGTCATTGTTATGGCAGGTCTAATCGGCACATTCATACCCCTATTCTTGAATAAAAGAGGGATTGATCCAGCCGTTGCTACAGGTCCATTTATCACTACAAGCAATGATATCTTTGGAATTTTAATCTATTTCTGGATGGCTAAGATCATCTTAGGAATATGAGTCGAAAAATTCTACATCTCGACAGCAATCATCCTGTAATCGCCGAAGGGTTGGAACAATTAGGCTTTCAAAATGACTTCGATTACAAGAGCACTTACGAGGAAATCTTAGAGAAGATTGAGGAGTACGAAGGGCTGATTATCCGTTCAAGAATTCCGATCGATCAGCGTCTATTAGCTCAAGCCCAAAATCTAAAGTTCATTGGGAGAATCGGTGCTGGATTAGAAAATATTGATCTCTTAGCGGCCGAAAAACAAGGAATCTTTTTAGCAGCTGCGCCCGAAGGTAATCGCAACGCAGTTGCTGAGCATACCCTAGGGTTACTACTATCCCTATTCAACAAACTAAATACAGCCGACAAAGAAGTACGATCGGGGCTTTGGAGAAGAGAAGGAAATCGAGGTATTGAACTCGATGGAAAAACCGTTGGTATTATCGGATACGGAAACATGGGTAAGCAATTTGCCAAAAAGCTAAGAGGATTCGATGTGGAAACTCTGTGCTTTGATTTAAAGCCAAATATTGGAGATGAAAATGCACGTCAGGTGAGTATTGAAGAACTTAGAGAGCTAACCGACGTATTAAGTCTGCACCTCCCACAAACTCCTGATACCATTCATCTTATCGACACCGCATTTATCGAACAAATGAAAAAACCCTTTTGGCTTCTCAACACAGGGAGAGGAAGTGCAGTGAAAACCGAAGATTTAGTCAGCGCCCTTAAAATCGGGAAAATCAAAGGTGCAGGTTTAGATGTCCTAGAATACGAGAGTAAATCATTCACCAATCTTTTTGAACACTCTAATCAACCAGAAGCATTCTCTTATTTAATTCATGCAGACAATGTTGTTATGACCCCTCATGTTGCTGGCTGGAGTGTTGAGAGTTATTATCTGTTAGCAAAAGTAGTTTTAGACAAGATCACCTCGCTTTACACTACGAAAGATCAATAAGTCCTATGAAAAAGAATATCCTCGTTTTATGTACAGGAAACTCATGTAGAAGCCAAATGGCACATGGATTTCTAAATGCTTTAGCCAAAGACTATGCAACGATTTACAGTGCAGGAATTGAAACTCACGGATTAAACCCAGGGGCCGTCTCAATTATGAAAGAAGCTGGTGTTGATATTTCTACACATACTTCAAATCATGTGGATGAATACCAGGGCATTCAATGGGATTTCATACTTACGGTATGTGATCATGCAAACGAAAACTGCCCTTACCTACCAGCACCAAACGCGAAAAGATTTCATCACAACTTTTTTGATCCCTCTAAGGTTGAGGGAAATAGCGAAGAAAAACATGCTGCTTTTTTAAAAACAAGAGAGCAAATAAGAGAATATATAACTAACTTTGTTAACGAAAATTTAACCTAGTTAAGTTTAATGGGTTTAGTTTAACTAGGAATTAGAGAAGAGCACTTCGAAGGTCAACATTTAATTGGGTTTGTTTGGTATCATTTAACGATGATATACAGTTGGCCTTCAGCTCTTTTGTTCAGAATAAGTAACTACCTGTAGCGTCTGATCAGTACGCTGTTCTACTAAAATTCTTTCCCCCTTCGGTATAACACTAAGCGACTTTTCGTCGAAATGACGAATAGTATATAAGGACACCCCTTTGTGACAATTTACCTTGAACTCTGCCTCTAATTCTGGTAATAGCCCGTCAATTCCTTCAAAGCGATTATCTAAGCAAACCTTAAAACTAATCGCTGAATTTTGAATCAAGTCAACTTTCAATCGATACTTAGCGAACAAATTGAATAGTTTACCAAAGTGCTGCTCAACCATAAACGAGAAGTCCTGTGTAGCCAATTCTAATAAGACCTGATTCTTCTTTACAATAAAGCACGGTACCTGAGGTAATAGTGCTGCACCACCGGTCACCGTAGTTCCTTTCGCGCTCAGGTCAACGAATGATCTCACATGCAAAGGAATGGCTCTTCTTTGAAGAGGCTGAAGCGTCTTAGGGTGAATTACCGAGGCACCATAGAAGGCAAGTTCAATCGCCTCACGATAAGAAATTTGATGCAATAATTGGGTGTCAGTGAAGTATCTCGGGTCAGCATTTAAAACACCGGGGACATCCTTCCAAATACTTACTGAAGATGCTTCGAGTGCATAAGCTAGAATAGCAGCAGTATAATCTGAACCTTCTCTACCTAGAGTTGTAGTGAAGTTATTGGTATCACTACCCAAAAATCCTTGAGTAACAATTAATTGTTTAGCCTCTTTCAGCGAAGAAATTTTTTCTGCAGTTGCTTCCCAATTTACGGTAGCGTCTCTATATGAGTCGTCTGTTTTAATTAGAGTACGTACATCGTACCAAGTATTGTCGATACCCACCTCAGCCAGATAGGCACTTAATATTCGTGTAGATAATAGTTCACCGTATCCGACAATTTGATCATAGATAAATGATTTATTGAGCGACTTGTTCCAGGTAATAAACCCTAAAATCTCATCGAACATTCTTTCAATGTCTGCTCGTACCTGATCGGCTCGATCTCCAAACAATTCATCGATAATTGCGCGATGAAAATCTACTACCGGTGCGATCGATTGATTCACTGCCTCAACGACATCTTTATTGTCAGTCTTAGCTTTGAAATAATCAGCAACTACAACTTCCATGGCATTGGTAGTTTTGCCCATAGCAGAGACTACCATACAAACGTCCTTATGACCCTCTGTTTTTAGTACATGGGCCACGTTGGCAATACTTTGAGCGTCTTTAACCGAAGCTCCTCCAAATTTGAAAACTCTTTTACCCATTATTTTCGAGTTGAACGACATACCAATTTTTTAACACCTTCGCACCTTTACTTTCATAGAGGGCAATAGCATTAGTGTTCCAGTCTAATACTTCCCATCCGATTCTTCGCACCTTGATAGACTTTCCATACGAGATCACATGGTCTAGCAAAGCCGATCCAATTCCTTTCCCTCGATGTTCAACCTCAACGATAAGGTCTTCTAAGTGGAGCGCCTTGCCTTTCCAAGTGGAATATCGGAGATAAGTAAGTGCTATTCCTACCACCTTTTGGGTTTCTGAATCCTCGGCCACAAAACAATGATACGAGGGCTGATCACCAAATCCATCATTCGCTACTTCTTCTAAAGAAAGCACCATTTCATTCTCAGCCTGTTCGAATACAGCTAATTCTTTGATTAAACGGTGAATATCTGTAACATCTGAACGTACTGCGTCTCTAATGATAAAGCCCATAAATATCTCATTTTGGTACATCAAAGGTATTTGAAATGTCTAGCTACTACAAATACCCCTGAAGCTCTCACAAAAGCCGTCAAAATTGTTGTAGTTTAGGTAATTCTAAGAGGTCAAATTGCTATGAAACCAGACCTTCTCAGTTTTACATCTAAAGGAATCTACTGTGCCGCGGCCGATGTCTATCTCGATCCATGGCGACCAGTGGACAAGGCGATTATTTCCCATGCTCATGCAGATCACAGCCGTTTTGGAAACAAAAAATATATCGCCCACCACTACAGCGTTCCAGTAATGAAGCACCGATTAGGGACGATCAATGTTCAAGGAGTTTCTTGGAATGATCCCTTCAGTGTAAACGGAGTTGAATTCACTCTATACCCCGCCGGACACATCGTAGGGTCTTCCCTTATTAAAGTACAGCATAGAGGAGAAATTGCACTTTTTACTGGAGACTACAAACTCGAAAACGACGGTCTTAGCACTCCACTCGAAATGCAACGATGTCATACACTGATCACCGAATGTACTTTCGGGCTACCCATTTTTAGATGGAAACCTCAACAAGAGGTATTTTCAGAAATAAAGAACTGGTGGAGCTTCAATCAGCAGAATTCATTTACTAGTGTGATTTACGCCTATAGTTTAGGAAAGGCACAAAGACTATTGCATCATCTTCAATCCACTCATGGCCCTATTCTAGTCCATCCTGCTATTGCAGCAGTCAATGAGTCATTATCGAATATTGTTTCGTTTGAGAATGTAAAAACGCTAACGGCTGATAAAAATCCAATAGACTACCCTGGAGCACTACTTATACTACCCCCCTCAGGCAGAGAAGCTAAATACCTAAAGAAATGGGGAGAACTAAGGACAGCAAGTGCCAGTGGATGGATGGCTACTCGCGGTAATCGAAGAAGAAGAAATGTCGACAGAGGCTTCGTAATCTCAGATCACTGCGACTTTGACGCACTAAACACCTGCATAAAATACAGTGAAGCCGAAAAGGTAATCTGCACCCACGGGTTCACCGATATCTATTCCAAATATCTCAGAGAAACTGGGTTTAACGCAGGAACCGAGCATGCCGAATTTGAAGAAGAGGAAGTTGAAAATAGTACAGACCTACTGCTACAATGAAAGACTTCTCACTACTCATTCAGCGTTTAGATCAACTCACCAAAACCAGTGAAAAAGTAAAGGTGTTAAGTCATTACTTCAAGACTGCACCGCAAAAAGATGTGGTTTGGGCGATCGCGATCTGGTCCCACAGAAGACCCAAAAGGCCCGTATCAACGACACTATTAAGAGCATGGGCTTCAGAATTAGCTGGGGTCGATCAGTGGCTATTTGAAGACAGTTATCACATCGTTGGTGATTTAGCAGAAACCATTGCCTTACTTACCTGTAAGAAGGAGATCACAGGCCATCCTTCAGGAGAATCTCTAAGCACCATTATCGAGGACTTAATCGCGCTGAAGACACAACCAGAAGACCAAAAGAAGACCTACATAACGAAGAAATGGGCTGAACTTAATTATTTCGGAAGTTTCACTTTTACCAAATTACTCACTGGAGGTTTTCGAATTGGAATCAGTCAAAAGCTGATGACCAAAGCTCTGGAGAGTGCCTTTGATATTCCTTCAGATGAAATTGCCTACAGACTTATGGGTAAGTGGGACCCTTCAGAAGTAACCTTACAGAAACTATTATTAGACAACGACCCAGAAGCGAATCAGTCGAGACCTTACCCTTTCTTTCTAGCATATCCGGTAGAAAATACGCTCAAAGATCTAGGAGATGTTTCTCAGTGGAGCATTGAACATAAATGGGATGGAATCCGTGCACAACTCATCAAAAGAAATGAAACGTTCGCAATTTGGTCAAGAGGAGAAGAGCTCATTACTGAACAATTCCCCGAATTACATCGAATCAAAGAACTTCTAACAGAAGATGTAGTTATCGACGGAGAGATCATTCCGATAAAAGATGGCTTGCCCGATCACTTCGGTACCCTTCAAAAAAGACTAAATCGAAAAAGAATCACCAATTCCTTGTTAGAAGAGGCTCCCGTGGTGTTTCGAGCCTATGATCTACTAGAGTATCAAGGCAAAGACCTTCGAGAGCAAACTTACCTTAAGCGCAGAAATTTTCTAGAAAGTATCTCATTTAGCGGGCCTTTACAACTATCAAAATTTAAAATCTTCAAAAACTGGCAAGAAGTTGAAGATGAAAGACTTCGTTCTAAAGAAGTAAAAAGCGAAGGCCTCATGTTAAAACACCTAGACAGCACCTATGGAGTAGGCCGCAAAAAAGGGGATTGGTTCAAATATAAAAATGACCCTCTCAATTGCGATGCAATATTAACCTATGTGATGCGAGGTCATGGTCGAAGAAGTAGCCTTTACACTGATTTTACTTTTGCACTATGGGATAGAGATCCTAATGATCCTGAAGCACAATTGGTAACCTTTGCCAAAGCCTATTCTGGGCTCACTGACCAGGAATTCAAAGAAATTAATCGATGGATTCGATCGAATGCTCTTGAAAAATTCGGACCCGTTAGAGCGGTTAAACCTGAACTCGTTTTTGAAATTGCCTTTGAGGGAGTTGCCCCATCCTCTAGACACAAAAGTGGCTATGCGACAAGATTTCCTAGAATTGTGCGATGGCGAAAGGACAAAAAAATCGATGAAGCCAACCAGCTAGAAGACCTTAAAAATTTAGTACGCTAAAAATGGAACGGGCTATCGAAAATATTGTTTCATGGTTTGAAGAAAAAAAATGGGAGCCCTTCCCATTTCAAAAGGATTGCTGGAACGCCTATCTTAATGGTAGTTCGGGTTTATTAATGGCACCCACAGGTTCAGGTAAAACCTTAGCTCTCGGTGCCCCAATCTTACAATCTATTGATCCTAAGAAAAAGGGCTTACAAGCATTGTGGATCACTCCCCTTAGAGCGTTGTCTCAAGAAATTTTCGAGGCTCTAGAAAAGGCCTCTGTAGCAATGAAACTGAACATTGAAGTAGGGCTTCGTAACGGGGATACTTCAACCAAAGAAAGAACGAAGCAACGAAAATCGCTTCCTCCACTACTTATTACTACACCCGAAAGTCTTCAATTACTTCTTGCCTCTAAAGATTATGAGGCCCGATTTAAGCATTTAAAAAGTATCGTCATCGACGAGTGGCATGATTTATATGCCAGTAAACGCGGAGCACTTCTAGAGTTAGGCTTGTCTCGACTTAAAGGAATTAACCCAAGGCTGCAAATTTGGGGAATAAGTGCTACCCTAGGCGACCCTCTTCTTGCATTATCTGTTTTAAAAGGTAGCGTCATTGAAAATGAAAAAGTACCTGACGGATGGACCATTATCCAATCAAATCTAACCAAGGAGATATTGATTGAATCGCTCATCCCAGAGAAAGCCGATCGATTCCCTTGGCGCGGACACTTAGGCCTTCATCTTATCCATCAAATCGGCCCACTACTAGAGAAAAGTAAAAGCATTCTCATTTTTACCAATACTCGCAGTCAATGCGAAATTTGGTTTCAGGCATTACTCTCCCACTACCCCGATTTAGCAGGTCAAATGGCCATGCATCATAGTTCCATTGAGAAAAACACTCGGCTTTGGGTAGAAAATGCGCTTAGAAATGAAAGCCTAAAAGTCGTAGTGTGCACCTCGAGTCTCGACTTAGGCGTTGACTTCGCTCCGGTCGAAACGGTAATTCAAGTTGCTGGACCCAAAAGTATTGCGAGGCTCATGCAGCGCGCAGGCCGAAGTGGACACCAACCTGGAGCTCAAAGCAAGTTATACTTTCTACCGACCCATGCCATGGAAATTATAGAATCGGCAGCGCTTAAGATTGCTGTTCAAGAGAAGCAGATCGAAGCAAGCGTACCCTACCTTAATTCCTATGATTTACTTATTCAATATTTAACGACCCTTGCTGTTTCTGATGGATTCTACCCTCACCAAATATTTCCTGAGGTTCAAAGCACTTTTTGTTTCCAAACCCTATCTGAGGAAGAATGGAATTGGATCCTTCGTTTTATTACCACCGGTGGAGATAGCTTAGAAAATTATGATGAGTACCAACGGGTAACGATTGAAGAAGATGGAAAATACCTAGTGACCAAACGTTCGATTGCCATGCGTCACCGATTTCAGATAGGTACCATTGTATCAGATGCTACTCTATCGGTACACTTTATTAGCGGAGGATTTATTGGTACTCTAGAGGAGTGGTTCGTCTCACAGTTACAGCCCGGCGATCACTTTACATTTGCAGGCCGTGTTTTAGAATTTATTCGAGTTCGTGAAATGAAGGTTCAAGTGCGATTAAGTAAAAGTAAATCGAGTAAAGTTCCCGCATGGATGGGCGGAAGACTATCATTTAGTTCTGAAATGTCTATGTATTTGCAAACAGCACTCACCAAACTCGAGAAAAATAGTGAAGAGTTAGTCAAAGAAATAAAAGGCCTTAAAGCAGTTTTTGAAGCACAAAAAAAGGAGAGTATTATCCCTGATAAACACACCTTTTTAGTCGAAACCTTTAAGACAAAAGAAGGTTGTCATCACCTTTTCTACACTTTTGAGGGTCGCTTTATCAATGAAGCCCTAGCTAATCTATTAGCCTATCGGTTAAGCCTGTTACATCCGATAAGTTGCTCCCTTGCATATAATGATTATGGATTTGAGTTACTCTCTGATCAGTTGATCGACGTAGAAGAAATTGAAACTCAAGAACTTTGGTCTACAAGAGATTTAATGATCGATCTAAGAGCAAGTATTAACCTCAGCGAACTCTCACGTAGGAGCTTTAGAGATATCGCTGTAATTAGTGGGCTCGTATTTAACGGATACCCTGGAAAGCCAGTTAAAACCAAACACCTCCAAAGCTCGAGTCAATTGGTCTATGAGGTATTCAAGAGCTATGAGCCTGACAATCTATTAATGCTTCAAGCCGAGAGAGAGGTCTTTGAACACCAACTTGAATTTGACCGTTTAAAAAGAGTGCTTGAAAATATCAATCGCAAAAACACCTACATCGCTAGATGCGAGAAGCCAACTCCTTTTTCATTTCCTATAATCACCGACCGTTTGAGAGCACGGCTATCGAACGAAGATCTCGAAAAACGAATTCAAAAAATGATTCAACAGCTATGACCTTGAACTTTGCCGATCAGTCCTTTGAATTACATCCGTCTGGCGCCTTATTTTGGCCCAATGAGGAGTTGCTCATTATTAGCGATGTTCATTTAGGGAAGATTACTCATTTCAGAAAACATGGAATGCCCATACCCAATGATGCAGTTCTAGAAAACTTTGAAAAACTCGATGGGGTAATCGATTATTTCAATCCTGCAGAATTGATTTTTCTTGGAGACTTATTTCACTCTTCCTTCAATAAGGAATTTGATCAATTCAAATTATGGGTTGAAAACCAAAGTATACCTGTACGATTAATAAAAGGGAACCACGAAGTTTTAGAGGACAGCACTTATGAATCGTTCGGAATCGAAGTTGAATCTCATATCACGTTCGATACGTTTCGATTACAGCATCATCCAGAAGAGGATGATAGTAGTATACCCGTTATTTGTGGGCACATACACCCCGCTTATCTCTTAAAAGGAAAAGCAAGAGATCAAATAAAACTCAAGTGCTTCCACGCCACAGAGACACAGCTTACCCTACCCGCTTTTGGAGTTTTTACAGGAAGTCATCTGATTACCCCTGAACCGAACGATCAAATAGTATTACTAGCAGGCGACGGTCTAATTGCCATTTAGAGCTATCTTTGCACCGCCTTTATGAGTTCTATTTCTGAACAAATCATTCAAAAATTCACCACCTCAAATTCTTTTGAGGCTGCACTGTCACGTTTAGAAAATACCCGTGGAGAGATTAAAATTACGGGGCTGACACAATCAGGAATTTCCATTTTTATCTCAAGCGGTCATCAAAAAAATCAAAAGAACTGGCTAGTTATCGTTGAAGACAAAGAGGCGGCCGCATACATCCAGAACGACTTAGAGCGATTCCTTGGTAAAGACGAAGCACTTTTTTATCCAGCTTCTTATCGTCGTCCTTATGAAATTGAAGCAATCGACAATGCGAATGTGCTCATGCGATCCGAAGTGCTTCAGCAACTTTCTGAAAGTAAGAAACCTAAGGTGATTGTAACCTATATCGATGCGCTGCTAGAAAAAATCATTACCAAAAAGGATTTTGTAAGTCAACGAATCGATCTTAAAACAGGAGATCAAGTCGGATTAGATTTTATCAACGAAAGCCTATTCGAATTTGGATTTGAACGTACCGACTTTGTTACCGAACCTGGAGAGTTTTCGGTTCGAGGAGGTATCATAGACGTTTACTCCTTTGCCCACGACTTACCTTATCGTATAGAATTTTTTGGCAATGAAGTAGAAAGCATACGAACCTTCGATATCGAAACTCAGCTTTCAAAAGAAGCGGTCAGTAACCTAACCATCGTACCGAACATGGATCGATCGGCAAGTGTTCAAGAACGAATTTCATTCTTAGAATATTTTGATCCAGAGAACACCACGGTTTTTGTTCAAGAAATTGAGGTAATCAAGAAAAAACTAGATGAACTTTACGAAAAAGCTGAGCAACAGTTTGAGAAGTTAGATAGTCCATTGAAGCACGCTCATCCTTCTGCCCTTTTCAGCAGTTCAGAAACCCTAGAGAAAGACCTTATATCTCATTCTTATGCCCGCTTAGAAAAAGAGCGTTCAGAAAACAGTATTGATTTTAAACAAAAAAGTCAACCCGCCTTCAATAAGCGATTTGATCTTCTTTGGAAAGAACTTCAAACGAAAAAGGAAGACGGATACACTTGTTATTTACACTGCAGTTCAACACAACAAGTAGAACGTTTTAAAGAAATATTTGCAAAGCATGAGACCACTCTTCCTTACACTCCGGTAATCATGCCGCTAATGGGTGGTTTTGTAGATGAACAGGCAAAACTCTGCTGTTATACTGATCATGAAATCTTCGAACGTTATCACAAATTTAGTGTTCGTGGGGCAGCCGCTAAAAAGCAAAAACTCAGTCTGGCAGAACTCAACAAGCTGGAGGTCGGTGACTACGTTACGCATATCGATCACGGAATAGGAACCTTCGGAGGACTTCAGAAAATTGAGGTGGAGGGTAAAATGCAGGAGGCAATTAAGTTGATTTACGGCGATCGAGACATCTTGTATGTGAGTATTCATTCACTCCATAAAATCGCTAAATACAATGGTAAAGATGGAGTGACTCCAAAACTCTACAAGCTTGGCTCTGGTGCTTGGCAAAAAGTCAAAGAAAAGACCAAATCGCATGTCAAAAAGGTTGCTTTTGATCTTATTCAAGTCTATGCTAAAAGACGATTAGAAAAAGGCTTTCAGTTTGGTCCCGACTCTTATTTACAGCATGAACTAGAGGCCTCCTTTATCTATGAAGACACTCCCGATCAAGAAAAAGCTACTCGAGAAGTTAAGGCCGACATGGAGCGTGATCGTCCTATGGATCGTCTAGTCTGTGGAGATGTTGGTTTTGGTAAAACCGAAGTTGCTATTAGAGCAGCCTTCAAAGCGGTAGATAATGGAAAGCAGGTTGCGGTGCTTGTACCCACTACTATTCTCGCCTTTCAACATGCAAAGACCTTTGCAAAACGTTTAGAAGACTTACCAGTACGAGTAGATTTTTTAAATCGTTTCAGAACCGCTAAAGAGAAGAAGGAGGTCTTAGAGGATGTAAAAGCAGGGAAGATTGATATTCTAATCGGATCCCATCAGATTGTCAACAAAAATGTCAAATTCAAAGACCTCGGACTACTAATCGTCGATGAAGAACAAAAGTTTGGGGTGTCTGTAAAAGAACGTATCAAATCATTCAAGGCAAGTATTGATGTGCTTACCCTCACGGCGACACCTATACCTAGAACGCTTCAGTTTAGTTTGATGGCAGCAAGGGACTTATCGGTGATCAGTACCCCACCGCCAAACCGATACCCGATTGAAAGTAGTGTCATACGATTCGATTTAGAGGCCATTCGCGATGCAGTTAGCTTTGAAATTGAACGTGGCGGACAGATTTATTTCATACACAATCGCATCGAGAATATTAAGGAAGTGGCAGGGATGATTCAACAGCTCGTTCCTGACGCACGAATCAGAACCGGTCATGGTAGAATGGACGGTAAAGATCTCGAAGAACTCATGCTCGATTTTATGAATGGAAATTTCGATGTTCTGGTCTCCACGACCATCGTTGAGAGTGGACTCGATATACCCAATGCGAATACCATTTTAATCCACAACGCGCACAGCTTTGGTCTCAGCGATTTACATCAAATGCGCGGTAGGGTAGGACGATCGAATAAAAAGGCATTTTGTTATTTCATCACAGATCCTTTTGAATCACTAACTAGTGAAGCAAGAAAAAGAATGGAGGCTTTAGCTCAATTCACTGAGCTCGGAAGCGGATTCCAAATTGCGATGAAAGACCTTGAAATTAGAGGTGCGGGTGATTTATTAGGAGGTGAGCAAAGTGGTTTCATTACAGATATTGGATTTGATACCTACCAAAAAATTGTTTCTGAGGCTATCGAAGAACTAAAAAATAACGAGTTTAAATCGATCTACGAGGAGGAAAAAGAAAACGAAGAGGTAAAAGAGTACATCAGCGAAGTGCAAATAGACACTGATTTAGAATTGCTCTTCCCCGATGATTATATCAATGCAAACGCCGAACGCTTAAGTCTTTACCAAGAGTTGAGCGAAATCGAAAGCGCTGAAGCGTTAACCAGTTTTACCAAACGATTAATAGATCGATTTGGGCCGCTTCCGCAGGCTGCAAATGATCTGCTTCTGTCTATTTCACTGAAGTGGATCGCCAAGTCACTTGGAATTGAAAAAATCGTCTTCAAACGAGAAACACTGATCGGGTACTTCTTGTCAGATAGCAAATCAGAATTCTATCAGAGTGCAGCCTTTCAGCATCTAATCAAGGCTTCGGCTACATTGCCTTGTGCCTTGAAAGAAAAACCTTCAAAGAACGGGCCTCGATTACTGATTCGCTTCGATCAAATCAAATCGTTAGAAGAAGCAATAGACGCCCTTAAACAACTACAACTATAAGGCTTTTAAAGCCTTGATTACCGTAAAAGCCTTATCTGCCTCAGGATCATCTACAATGATGGTAAATTCATTGGTGGTAGAAATCACCTCATGCAGAACAATACCTTCCCAAGCCAAACGCTGAAAAATAAAATAGTAAACACCGGGGACAGTCACGTTCTCATGGGGTAGTTTAACCGTTACTGAAGCGAGATTAGTCACCTTTTGAGTCATGCGTTCACCACTAAAGAGGTCTTCGATATAGCGCTCTAATCGATCACTAACCACAATATTAATTTCGTTAACCCCGCGAGATGAAGTGTAAAAGACATCAGGATTTCGGTGAATCTCACGCATGAGTTCTGCCTGCTTTTCAAGAATACTCTCTGATGTTAAAAACGTAAAATCAACTAAGGAGGAGCGCACCGTAATCTCCCCGATATTCTTCAAAACCTTCACAATCTTATGAGTAGCTCTAAACTCTAGGTGTTCTGAGAGACGCTTAAGAGCCATTACGATCGCACCTTCACGCACCTCTTTTCCTAGATAAGACTCAATTTCAGGTCGTATTTGACGAGATAAAGAGGTAAGATTAATGATGCCTTCAGCTAGGGCCGACTGAAGAAATGGTTTACGGTGAATGACACTTTCTACAACTGACGAAATAGTCTTCATATAGTTAATTTATACAGATTGTTTTATTTCTAACAATTCGTCAAATATATAAAGAAATGTCGATAAGATGCCAAACTTGTGAATTTTTCTGTTTTAAGTGGACGCTCACCAGATCTATTCGCAGCTCCTCAACATCAGAAATTCGATGCACGTAGAATGAGCCTATGGCCTGTAACCTGGCAAACTGTGCTTTGGAAACACGTTGAATTACCTGATCTATAGTTAATAACCGTGTACTCGACTTCACCTCAATGACCACTAAAAGTCGGTCTTTAATTGCAAGGATATCAGCTTCTAAATGACCGAGTCTGCTATATTGATGAAGAATACGGTACCCTCGTTTTTTAAGAAAGGTTACTGCTTCTATCTGGCCGAGATCCCCTATAATTTTGCTCATTACTCTTAAAAATAGCGAACAGTTTATTCAGAAATCGTTCGATAAACATCTAGAATCGATTCGATAAAGAATTAACTATTTTTGCCTTCAAATCATCAGTGAATGTCAGACTCAAAAAAACGATATACCCTTACCGCCGCACTTCCCTACACTAATGGACCTATTCATATCGGGCATTTAGCAGGAGTATATGTGCCTGCAGACATATTTGCACGCTACAAGAGATTACAAGGTCATGATGTAGCCTTTATTTGCGGAAGTGACGAACATGGCGTTGCTATATCGATGAAAGCTCGAAAAGAAGGAATCACACCTAAAGAGGTCATTGATACTTACGATGCGATCATTAGAAAATCTTTTGAAGACTTCGGAATCTCTTTCGATAATTACTCCAGAACTTCTAGAGACATTCACCATAAAACTGCTCAAGATTTTTTCACAAAACTCTATGAGCAAAATGATTTCATTGAAGAAACCAGCGAACAGTTATTTGACGCCGAGGCTAATATGTTCTTAGCTGATCGTTTTGTTACGGGTACTTGTCCTAAATGTCAAAACCCAGAAGCTTACGGCGACCAATGCGAAAAGTGCGGATCTAGTTTAAATGCTACCGATCTGATTAATCCTAAAAGCACCCTGAGTGGTGCAACGCCCTCTCTTAAATCAACAACACACTGGTACTTACCCCTAGATAAAAGTGAGGCATTCTTAAGGAAATGGATTCTAGAAGATCACAAAGAAGACTGGAAATCAAATGTTTACGGCCAGTGTAAATCATGGATTGATGATGGGCTTCGTCCTAGAGCAGTTACCAGAGATCTTGATTGGGGAATCAAAGTACCCCTTGAATCTGCAGACGGTAAGGTATTATATGTATGGTTCGAGGCGCCTATCGGATACATTTCATCCACCAAAGAATGGGCAGATAAAAAAGGCATTGATTGGGAACCTTACTGGAAAGATGAGAACACCTCACTTATTCACTTCATAGGAAAGGACAACATCGTATTCCATTGTATTATATTCCCTGCACTTTTAAAGGCACATGGAGACTATATACTCCCAGAAAATGTCCCGGCAAATGAGTTTTTAAATTTAGAAGGTCAGAAACTTTCGACCTCTAAAAACTGGGCAGTTTGGCTTCACGAGTATCTGGAAGACTTTGAAGGAATGCAGGACGCTCTTAGATATGTTTTAACCATTAATGCTCCTGAAACCAAAGACAACGACTTCACTTGGGATGATTTTCAGGCCCGAGTAAATAACGAGTTGGTCTCTGTTTATGGAAACTTCATTAACCGAGTAGTTGTTCTGAGTCATAAATACTACGATGGAATTGTTCCTGAAGCTGGACCATTAAGTGATGAAGACAAACAAGGATTGCAACAATTACAAGAAGCTCCTTCTGTAATTGAGAAGTCGCTAGACCGATATCGATTCAGAGAGGCTGCTGGTCTTTTAATGGGTGTTGCGAGATTAGGTAATAAATACCTAGCTGATCATGAACCTTGGAAACTAATCAAATCTGATCCTGAGCGCGTTAAAACCATCATGAATGTAGCGCTTCAATTAACGGCTGGTCTCGCGTATCTCTCTGAGCCATTCTTACCGTTCTCCACAGAAAAGTTGAAGAAAATGCTCAATTTAAAGACTATTGAAAACCCTTTTGAGCACCTCAAATCTACAAGCGTTCTAGTATCTGCAGGTCAAAAACTTGGAACTTCTGAATTACTGTTCAGAAAGATCGAAGACGCCGAAATACAAAATCAATTAGACAAACTGAAATCAACAGAAAAAGATTCTACCAATATGCAAGAACCACAAAAACCTGCCATCAATTATGACACCTTTAGTAGTCTTGATTTAAGAGTTGGTACGATACTCTCTGCTGAAAAAATGCCTAAAGCCGATCGATTACTCGTTTTGAAAGTGGATACTGGACTTGACCAAAGAACCATTGTATCTGGTATTGCAGAGCATTTCTCTCCTGAAGAAGTGGTAGGAAAAAAAGTTTGCGTCCTAATGAACCTTGAACCTCGCAAACTTAGAGGTGTAGAAAGTCAAGGTATGTTGCTCATGGCAACAGACCCTGAAGGGAAACTAAGTTTCATGAGCCCTGAAGATGCGGTAACTGCAGGGAGCCCTATTTCTTAATGCTTAAAATTGCTTTCGATTCAATTTATGTTCTAGATCTACCAGAAGATCATAGATTTCCTATGATCAAGTACGATCTACTTCCCAAGCAATTGATTCATGAAGGCACCTGTAGCAAAGAGAACTTCTTCTCTCCTGAATTTCTTGATCCTAATGATGCCCTAAGCGTTCATACAGAATCTTACTTTCGACGATTACTAAATTCAGATCTCACCCCCAAAGAGGTAAGAAAGATAGGATTCCCATTATCTCAACATCTCATTGATCGAGAACAAAGAATCGCGCAGGGAACCATCCAAAATTGCTATTACGCCTTTAATCACGGAATATCTATTAATATCGCAGGAGGCACACATCACGCCTATGCCGATCATGGAGAGGCCTTCTGTCTATTAAATGATCAGGCGATCGCTGCATCTCATTTGATTCGCAAAGGACTCATCAAAAAAGCATTAATTATTGATCTTGACGTACACCAAGGAAATGGAACGGCATCTATCTTTCAAAAGGACCCGTCAGTATTCACATTCTCTGTACATGGAGCGGCTAATTATCCCTTTAAAAAGGAAGAGTCAGATCTAGACCTTCCTCTTCCTAAAGGATGTAGCGATCTTGAATATTTAGCGCTACTAGATGAGTATCTTGTTCCTTTGATCGAGGAGGTGAAACCTGACTTTATCTTTTATATCTCAGGAGTAGATATTCTAGAAACTGATCGTTTAGGAACCTTAGGCCTAACCCTTAATGGATGTAAAGAGAGAGACCATAAGGTTCTAAATCTTGCGTATTCAAAAGGAATTCCTATTCAATGTTCAATGGGTGGTGGTTATTCGAAAGACATACGGGTAATTGTAGAGGCTCACGCCAATCTCTTTCGAATTGCCCAATACCTTTACGACTAGAAAATCTCTGATTCTATAGCAGCTTCGGGCTTACCTAAAAGTAATAAATCAGAGCAACGAATTTCTGTAACACGCTTCCTTTGACCTTCATTGTCGTCATAAGATCGATGCGTAATTCTTCCAGAAACTGCGATCTCCTTGCCCTTCTGAACATACTTCTCTGCAATTTCAGCCTGACGATCCCACGCAATGATCGTATGCCATTCGGTTGAAACGGTTCTTTCGCCTGCGGCATTATTGTAAATTTCGTTAGTGGCTAAACTAAACTTTGCAAGTTTCTTGCCTCCCTGTAGCTCTGTGATTTCTGGGTCGTTGCCAACATAACCTATTAGTTGGGCTTGATTTCTTAGTGCATTCATAAAATTGATTTTGCTTCAAAGTTGAATACTGAGGATCTAACTTTTCGTGTTGTAAACGAATAGAAACGTTTAAATGTCCAAGCTCCTATTTTAATAATCACTGAGTGTTATTTGCAGTGTAGACCTTCTTCTTTGCACCAAATAGATTACATATGAACAGAGGTTGTAAAGTTTGTAAAGAGCCCTTATTCGGCAGAACAGATCAAAAGTTTTGCAGTGATGCTTGCCGGAGTCATTATCACAATCTCAAGAATCAAAAAAAGAATCAGAGCTTTTACAGTGCCCATCGAGCACTTCGAAAGAATTACAAAATTTTAAGAGGATATGTTAGTCGGGAGTACACAGAGTGCAATATCAGTGAATTGAATCGACAAGGGTTTAGACCCTCTTGTATCACTGAGATAGAAAAAGGACAAAAGGGTAGCCTGCCAAAATACTATCTTTACGATATTGGGTATCATTTTTTAACCACAGAGAAAATCAAAATATTCAAACGCGCGAAGGTTGATTAAAATTGGAATTTTAGGAGAAGGCTGGCTCGGGAATTATCTCCTCCAAAGACTTCAAGGAAATAGATTCGACGTAACAGGAGCCAAAACCTTTGGATGCTATTTCAGAAAGAACCAATGGGAAGGTGAACTATCTGCGTTTTTAGAAGGCTTATCCTATTTAATCATTACCATACCAAGTGGCGCTAGCAGAAATACCAGTGACCAAAAAGAAGGAAGTCTTCTCTTATTCAAACAATTAATAGGCTACCTAACTAAGAATCCGAACCTAACCGTCTTCTACACCAGTAGTATCTCTGTATATGGAAAAGCGTTAAGAGTAATTGATGAAAATACAGAACTTGACCCGAAAACTTCCTCAGCAAAGGTAATTACCAAAATTGAGCAGGAGTTTGAAAACAGCGCTATCCAACGGTTTAATGCATTGCGACTAGGAGGTCTTATCGGAGAAGATAGACACCCTATCTATAGCCTATTGAGCGCGAAGAAAAGTATAGCATCAGATGAACTGATCAATTTCATTGACCGAGAAGACATTGTTCAATGTATCCAATGGCTGTTTGATCATCCTCAAGAAGGACCATTAAATCTAGTAGCACCTTTTCATCCCAATAAGAAGGAGTATTACACGAGAATAGCCAAAGAAAGAAATTTAGACCTTCCGATTTTTACAGAGGGAGGCATCGCCTCAGAAGTAGTGTCTATAAAACTACCCCTAGAACAACTTTGCACTAAGGGAATTTAATCACCGTTTCGCTCCCATTGAAGTGAAATATAGTTCATCAGCCCTTTGTAGGCGTTAAAAGTCGCTTCTAAGATTGTGGAATCAAATTGACCTTCTGAAAGCTTTTCTTTCAAACGATAAAGTTCGGTTTTAAGGAGATCTAGTCTACTTAAGTATCCTGGGCTTCCAATCGCATCAGGTTTTTGTTGATTTTCTAAGTTTTCAATACTCTTCAAAGCATTCTCTACCGCTAACAAGAGATCCTCTGAGTTATTTACTTTATAAAGCGTCTCGTAGGTCTGTGAAAACAATTGAAGTGTTGGCCAATTACGGTAAAGCTCACTACTATTCGAAATATAAATTTCTGGAAGAGTGTCTAGATGTATCTCTTGTGAAGTTTCAACTAGGATAGGAACTTCTTGTTTTTTGGAGTTACAAGAAAACAGAACTAGTCCTAAAAAGAAAGCTAGAAATCGAATCATAAGACCAAATTACGATAATTGAAAAGACTATTTTTGTTAGAACAAATTGAAACGAAGAATATGTCGTCAAAAGTTCTTGTAATTGGTTCTGAAGGTCAAATCGGCACAGAATTGTGCTTGGAACTTGAAAAGCGTGATGATATTGTTCTTTATCGCGCAGACATTCGACTACTCACTAACAGTGAACGTCGTTTGTATCGTCTAGATGCCACAGACCAAAGAAGTATCAAACAGTTAATTAGTGAACTTCAAATTGATGAGGTTTATCTGATGGCCGCTCTATTGAGTGCAAAGGGTGAAGAGAATCCAAAATTAGCTTGGGATCTCAATATGAATAGCCTTCTTCATTTACTCGATCTGGCCAAGGAAGGGCTTTACAAAAAACTCTTCTGGCCTTCTAGTATTGCTGTTTTTGGACCTGACAGTCCGAAAGTAGACACCCCTCAAAACACCACAATTAATCCAAGTACCGTTTACGGCATCAGCAAGCGTTCTGGTGAATTCTGGTGCAATTATTATTTTAATAAATATGGGGTAGATGTACGAAGCATTCGTTACCCAGGTCTAATAAGTCATGCAACTGAGCCAGGAGGTGGAACAACAGATTATTCGGTAGCCATCATCAAAGAAGCGGTAAGTACTAGAAATTACAACTGTTATCTTAAAGGTAATACCATCTTACCAATGCTATTTATGCCAGATGCAATAAAAGCTACGCTAGCCATAATGGATGCTCCAAAAGAATTCATCACCATAAGAACTTCTTACAACTTGGGAGGATTTGAAACGAGCCCTGAACGCATGGCTCGTTCGATACGTAGATTCATCCCTGATTTCGAAATCAATTACTCGGTAGATTTCAGACAAGACATTGCCGATTCTTGGCCTCAGAGCATTAACGATGAAAATGCAACCAAGGACTGGGGGTTCCAAGCAGAATACGACCTAGACCAAACAGTTGAGGCAATGATAGAGGCTCTAGGATAACTGAGAAAAGCAGGCTTTTAGTACCTTTATATTATGCTTGAATGGTTCAATGTCTTTTGGGAAAGTACAATCGGAGTTATCGATTTTTACAAGCGAAATCTCTTTTTCGAAACCTCATGGAGTCAAAACTATTTGTGGGGCCTGTTATTGATTTCGCTACTCGTTTGGGGTCTTGAAATCCTTTTTCCATGGAGAAAATCCCAAGCGATTTTCAGAAAAGAATTCTTTACAGACCTCTTTCATATGGGGTTCAATTTTGTTTTGTTCAGCATATTCATTTCTGGGTTCTACGCAGTTCTTTCAAAAGCGTTTAATTCTTTTGGAATAGAACCACAAAACATCGCTATCATTGATATCAAAGGAATACCTGGATGGCTCGGATTACTCCTGTTTTTCATCCTTGTCGATTTCTTCGGATGGCTAACCCATATATTTCTCCACAAGATTCCGATTTTTTGGAGGTTTCATAAGGTGCATCACAGTGTTCATGAAATGGGATTCGCTGCACATTTTAGATTTCACTGGATGGAGAATATACTGTACAAGCCTCTAAAAACCTTAGCCGTTTTACTCATTGGAGGATTTGAGCCCGAGCAGGCATACTTCATTCATTTTGCTGCCATACTGATCGGTCACCTCAATCATGCCAATATCAAACTAGACTACGGATGGCTTCGGTTCATCTTAAACAACCCAGTGATGCACTTACATCACCATGCAAAGGATTTACCTCTGAATCACTCCCATGGAGTTAACTTTGGAATCAGTTTATCTATTTGGGATTACCTATTTAGAACAGCCTATATCCCTAACGATAACGGAAACCTAGAAATTGGCTACGTCGGGGATGAGGAGATGCCAAAAGGTTTTATTTCTCAACAATTATTCGGCTTTAAAAGAAAATAATGATTCAAATTGGGACTACTCTAGTTACTGAGGATCTTATCGAAAAAGACTTCGTTTGCAATTTAAATGCCTGCAAAGGTGCTTGCTGCGTAGCAGGTGAATACGGCGCCCCATTAGAATCTTGGGAGGCCGATAAGCTCGAGGAAATACTACCAAAAATAAAGCCTTACTTACGTAAAGAAGGTATTGCGGCTATTGAAGAACAAGGCGCCTATGTTACCGGAGAAGACGGCGAGCTAGAAACACCTTTAGTCAACGGAAAGGAGTGTGCGTACCTCACCTTTAATGATCAAGGTCAAGGAGTCTGCGGAATCGAATCAGCTTACATAGAGGGCACCATCGATTTTCAAAAACCAGTAAGCTGCCATTTATATCCGGTGAGAGTAACAAAATATACTTCATTTGAGGCTGTCAATTATCACCGATGGGAAATCTGTGATTCCGCTTGCACACTCGGAAAAAAACTAAAAGTTCCTATTTATCAATTCGTTAAGCACGCACTGGTACGAAAGTTTGGCGAAGAGTGGTATGAAGAATTAGAGAAAGCCGCAGAACTTTGGAAACAAGAAAAGGGTCTTGTTTAAGGGTGAAAAAAGTTTCTAAATTTTTCTTGAAAAGAAAACCCTAGGGTTTATAGGAACTGAACTCACATTTCAACATTTTCTGTTAAAAACTTATCGGTCAACGAGCCAAAACTCGCTTTACCCAAGGAGTTTGTTTTTACATCTTTGTTAGTCCCTGGTCTGTACCAGAATCCATCAATTTTAAGAATCAAAAATAAAGCTATGTCGACTGCAGTAGAACCCATTTTACAAGACAATCCGGACCGATTTGTAATTTTTCCAATTAAACATCATGACCTTTGGCAATGGTACAAGACTTCAGAAGCCTCTTTCTGGACTGCCGAAGAAATTGATCTTTCACAAGATGCGAACGACTGGGAAAATAAACTGAATGACGATGAGCGTTATTTCATTAAGCATATCCTTGCATTTTTCGCAGCATCAGATGGTATCGTAAATGAGAATCTAGCAGAGAACTTCGTGAATGAAGTTCAGTATTCAGAAGCAAAATTCTTTTATGGGTTTCAAATTATGATGGAGAACATCCACTCAGAAACCTACTCATTACTTATCGACACTTACGTTAAGGATGAGAAAGAGAAGAACACTCTTTTTAAGGCAATCGAAAATTTCCCTGCAATTAAGAAAAAGGCAGATTGGGCACTAAAATGGATTGAATCACCAAGCTTTGCAGAACGACTAATCGCTTTTGCTGCGGTTGAGGGCATCTTCTTTTCAGGAGCTTTCTGTTCTATCTTCTGGTTAAAGAAGCGCGGGCTTATGCCAGGACTGACCTTCTCAAACGAATTGATTTCAAGAGATGAAGGGATGCACTGCGACTTCGCTGTACACCTGCACAATAATCACCTAATTAATAAGGTTCCGACCGAAAGAATCAAAGAGATTATTATTAACGCTCTAGACATTGAGCGCGAATTTATCACTGAATCCCTTCCAGCGAGTTTGATTGGTATGAACTCTAAGCTTATGACCCAATACCTAGAATTCGTAACCGATCGTCTTCTTGTAGAATTAGGTTGTGAGAAAGAGTACAACGCTACTAACCCATTCGATTTCATGGACATGATCTCTCTTCAAGGTAAAACTAACTTCTTTGAAAAGAAGGTGAGTGAATACCAGAAAGCGGGTGTAAAACAAACTGAAGCTAACACAGACGATAAAGATCCATTTGCATTTGATGCAGATTTCTAATTAACACCATTCACCTAGCCAACCCTTAAAACCTTTCGATATGCATGTAGTAAAAAGAGACGGGAGACAAGAGCCCGTTATGTTCGACAAAATCACCACGAGAATCCGCAAATTATGCTATGGCTTAAGCCCACTGGTAGATCCAGTAAAAGTAGCAATGCGTGTTATCGATGGTTTATACGACGGCGTTACTACATCAGAATTAGATAACCTCGCGGCAGAGGTGGCGGCCACAATGACCACTACTCACCCAGACTTCGCACAGTTAGCAGCGAGGATCTCAGTATCGAACCTACATAAAAACACCAAGAAGTCGTTCTCAGAAACTATGGACGATCTGTTTAACTACGTCAACCCAAGAACCGGTAAGAAAGGGCCGCTTCTTTCTGACGAGGTACACAAGGTGATTATGGATAACGCAGAAAAGCTTGATTCATGTATTATCTACGATCGTGATTTTGGTTACGATTACTTTGGTTTTAAAACCCTAGAGCGTTCCTATCTTTTGAAAATCAATGGTAAGATCGTAGAAAGACCACAGCACATGTTGATGAGAGTTTCGGTTGGGATTCATCCGAACGACTTAGATGCTGCTATCGAGACCTATGACTTAATGTCTAAGCGTTACTTTACACACGCGACCCCAACTCTATTTAATTCAGGAACCCCAAAACCTCAGATGTCATCGTGCTTTCTACTAACCATGAAAGACGACAGTATTGATGGTATTTATGACACCTTGAAACAGACTGCTAAAATCTCACAGTCTGCAGGAGGTATCGGTCTATCAATTCACAACATTAGAGCTACAGGGTCTTACATATCAGGAACCAACGGTACCTCTAATGGTATTGTTCCTATGCTTCGAGTATACAATGATACTGCACGTTATGTAGATCAAGGTGGCGGAAAGAGAAAAGGAAGTTTCGCGATGTACATCGAACCATGGCACGCAGACATTTTTGACTTCCTTGATCTTAAAAAGAATCACGGTAAAGAGGAAATGCGCGCGCGTGACCTTTTCTACGCAATGTGGATACCCGATTTATTTATGAAGCGCGTTGAGGCAAACGAAGATTGGACCCTAATGTGTCCTAACGAGTGCCCAGGGTTATTCGACAACCACAGTGAAGAATTCGATAAGCTATACCTTCAGTACGAAGCCGAAGATAGAGGACGTAAAACCGTAAAAGCACGTGAGCTATGGGAGAAAATCCTAGAATCTCAAATTGAGACAGGTACTCCTTATATGCTTTACAAGGATGCCGCGAATCGCAAGAGCAATCAAAAGAATTTGGGGACCATCAGATCATCAAATCTTTGTACTGAGATCCTAGAATACACCTCAGAAGACGAGGTTGCTGTTTGTAATCTTGCGTCTATTGCACTTCCGATGTTTGTGAAGGACGGCAAATTTGACCACCAAGAACTTTTTGACGTTACCAAACGAGTAACACGCAACCTCAACACGGTGATCGATCGCAACTACTACCCAGTAGTAGAGGCTGAAAACTCGAATATGCGTCATCGCCCTGTTGGACTTGGGGTTCAGGGACTGGCTGATACCTTCATCATGATGCGTCTACCGTTTACCTCAGATGAAGCGAAAAAACTAAATCAAGAAATTTTTGAAACGCTTTATTTCGCTGCCGTAACTGCATCGATGGAAATGGCAATAGAAGAAGGACCTTACAGTAGCTATAAAGGGTCTCCAATTTCTGAAGGTAAATTCCAATACGAGCTCTGGGGAATCAAAGATGACGAACTTTCTGGTCGTTGGAATTGGGAAACACTGCGTAAGCAAGTACTAAAAAACGGTGTTAGAAACTCACTTCTTGTTGCACCAATGCCAACCGCTTCTACGTCTCAGATCTTAGGTAATAATGAGTGTTTTGAACCATACACCTCGAACCTATACACCCGTCGTGTACTATCAGGTGAGTTTATTGTAGTCAATAAGCACCTACTTAAAGATTTAGTTCGTCTTGGTCTTTGGAATGAAAGCATGAAGCAGGAGCTTATGAGAGCCAATGGGTCTGTGCAGCATATTGACGGAATTCCGGAGGACATCAAAGAGCTCTACAAAACTGCATGGGAGTTGAGTATGAAAGACATTATAGATATGAGTCGTCACAGAGGTTATTTTATCGATCAGTCTCAATCGCTTAATCTATTCATGGAAAATGCAAGCTTCAGTAAGCTGACCTCAATGCACTTCTATGCTTGGAAGAGTGGGTTAAAAACAGGTATGTATTACCTTCGAACTAAAGCTGCTACGGACGCAATCAAATTCACAGTTGATAATACTAAGAAAGCCGCTCCAGTAGCAGTATCTGCAGAAGCTCAAATTAAAGTAGCTGAACAAGACGCGGCAAGTATCCGCGAAAAAGAAGTAGATGTCGAACCAATGAGCCCTGAAGAGATGAAGGAACTCATTAGAAGATCGAAAGAGGGTCAAGGAGATGACGACTGTTTGATGTGTGGATCTTAATTACTCGCTGCCATAAGTAATTGAGAAACACAAAAAAAGCCCGCACCAATGGTGCGGGCTTTTTTACTTAAACTATTGAAGTCTATTATTCAGACCAAGCTTTACCGCCGGTAAGCGTCTGTAAATCATCACAAGCGATAAACTCACCAGGTACTGGTAAATAAGCAAGAACATTCTCTCCGATATACTCAGAACCTTTGTAAGCGCTGATGGTCATACTTCTTAAATCTCCAGCAAACGCATAAGCATCTGAAGAAATAGACTCATCTCTATCACCGAATAAGGTAGTAAAGCTATCTACAAGATTTGCTTCACTAACAGCAGCAAGAGAACTAGCTCCTGTAGATTCAGTGACAAAGCTTGAGAAAGCGGTTAATTGACTCTTAACTCGTTCTTGAGCCTCAGCGTCATAACATTCAGCGATTAGCTTATCGATGAACACATGAACATTCACTTCAGAAGCTGAAGGAGTATCTGTAGCCGGCAAAATCACATCGATTGCCTTTACTAAAAATGAACCTTCTTCACTTGAGAAGAATTGTGGTGCCCATGCTAATCCGTCTGAAGAGCTACAACTCTGCAGAATGGATAATACCGTAGGAGTAGCAACGGCAAAACCGAAAGCTTTTCCTAAATTCTTAAGTGCGTCTCTTCTTTCCATTAGATATTTCCGTTTTTAAGTTCTTGAACTGCATGATTAGCTGCACGTGCTGTAAACGCCATGTAAGTAAGCGATGGGTTTACACAGTTTGCTGAAGTCATGAAAGAACCGTCAGTTACATAAACATTTTTACAAGCGTGTACTTGGTTGTACCCGTTAAGTACCGAAGTCTTAGGATCACGTCCCATACGAGCGGTACCCATTTCGTGAATACCCAGACCGATTGCGTAGCTTCCGTTAAAAGAGTAGATATCCTTAGCCCCTGCTTTCTCCAGCATTTGTTCGGCTTGATCTCGCATATCTTTACGCATTGCGATCTCATTCTCTTTAATAGTAGCGTTAAAAGTCGGTGTTGGTAATCCCCACTGGTCTAGCTTATCGTAGTCTAGGGTAAAACGGTTATCCTCATAAGGTAGAATTTCACCGAATCCGTAGAAGGTTGCACTCCACTGACCAGGTCCTAGGATGTTCTCCTTAAGTTGTGGCCCAAACTTAGCTTCAGCAATTAGATCATTATAATTACTTCTGCTAGCTCCACCCTGATATCCGTAAAGACCTTTAAAATCTTTACGATTGGTAGACCCACCAATATTTCTAAATGAAGGCACATACCAACCAGCAACCTTACGGCCTTTGTAGTATTTATCTTCTAAGCCTTCCATAATACCTACAGCACCAACATTTAAGTGGTGGTCCATGATATTACGTCCAAGCTGGTCGCTATCGTTTCCTAGTCCATTAGGGAAACGATCTGAACGCGACTGCATAAGAATCGAAGTTGACGCAATGGCAGAAGCACATAAGAATACAACTTTAGCCTTGAATTCAAACTCTTCTTTAGTTACACGATCGATTACTTTAACACCAGTGGCCTTTTGAGTATCCGCATCGTAAATCACCTCGGTAACGATAGAATCAGGACGAAGGGTTAGGTTTCCTGTGCGTTCAGCAACCGGAAGTGTTGACGAAAGACTGCTGAAGTATGACCCGAAAGGACACCCTCTGATGCAGCGGTTTCTGTATTGACAACGAATACGTCCGTCACCATCAAATTGTTTATCACTGGTGATGTGTGCCACACGACCTGGTGTAAGTACACGTCCATCAAAATGCTCAGCAACTTTATCTTTGATTTTCTCCTCAGCACAGTTAAATGGCATAGGAGGCTCAAATTCACTATCAGGTAATTGAGTTAATCCTAACGACTCACCAGAAACCCCAATAAACTTCTCAACATGAGAATACCATGGGGCAATGTCCTTGTATCGAACTGGCCAATCAACAGCAACTCCATTACGAGCATTTGATTCAAAACTGATATCACTCCAACGATAAGAATGTCTTCCCCACATGATTGAACGTCCACCAACGTGGTATCCACGCATCCAGTCAAAACGCTCGGTTTCATTATAAGGATGATCAACATCATCTACAAACCAGTGCGAAGAAGATTTACGTGTGGTGTACCCCGTACGTGACTGCTTTTGCTGTCTCGCGGCCTCTTCAACCGTTTGACGATCACCATTAGGCAGGTCCCATTTGTCAAGGTTAGCCGTCGGATAATCTTCGCGGTGTTTTTTCATAGGTCCTCTTTCGAGAACTAAGGTCTTCAAGCCATTTTCGCATAATTCCTTTGCCGCCCAGCCACCGCTAATACCGGTACCAACGACAATCGCGTCATACGATTCTTGCTCTTCGTTGAAATAAAATTTACTCATCGTTGTCAATAGTTTAGTTGGCACAATTTAGAGAAACCAATGATATTTTTCTACATTTAGTGGCCTTTTGAGGCAAACTTTAACAACATAACAACTACACAACACTAATCCTTACACAATAATCAATTATGAAAACAAGCACACGTATTCAACTCTCGTTTATGATGTTCCTAGAATTTTTTATCTGGGGTGGCTGGTTTGTAACTATGGGTATCTTCTTACCGAGCACTTTAGGAGCAACAGGATCAGAAAGTGCTATGGCCTATTCTACACAAAGTTGGGGGGCAATTATTGCTCCGTTTATTATCGGTCTTATCGCCGATCGATATTTCAATGCTGAGAGAATTCTGGGGGTGCTTCACCTTGTGGGAGCATTTTTAATGTATCAAATGTCGATAGCAGAGAACTTTGCGGTGTTCTACCCCTATGTATTGGGTTACATGATTGCTTATATGCCAACTCTGGCTCTAGTAAATTCTGTTTCCTTTAACCAGATGACTAACCCTGCAAAAGAGTTTTCTCCAATCCGTGTTTTCGGTACGATCGGATGGATCCTTGCCGGATTAATCATCAGCTTTGTTTTCAAATGGGATGCCCCTGAATCAGTCGCGCAGGGAGCGCTTAGAAATACTTTCCTAATGACTGGTGTGGCATCAGCAATCTTAGGGTTATTCAGCTTTACACTTCCAAAAACACCTCCTACAGCTAAAAAAGGTGCAGTGACGGTTAGCGATATTTTAGGACTCGATGCCCTAAGCCTTTTGAAGGACAGAAACTTTTTAGTATTCTTTTTATCGTCAGTACTTATTTGTATTCCGTTGGCATTCTACTATCAGCACGCCGCACAATTCTTGGGTGAAATTGAAGTAGCCAACCCAGCGGGTAAAATGACTATCGGACAAATCTCAGAAGTTCTTTTCATGCTTCTTTTACCGGTATTTTTCACCCGTTTCGGATTCAAGAAAACGATTCTAGTAGGTATGGCTGCTTGGGCAGTTCGTTATTTCCTATTCTCCATCGGAAATGCGGATGACGGAGTTTTCTTATTACTTATCGGTATCGCCCTGCACGGCATTTGTTACGATTTCTTCTTCGTATCCGGCCAAATTTATACGGATACCAAAGCAGGTGATAGTGTAAAGAGTGCAGCTCAGGGTCTAATCACTCTAGCCACTTATGGTGTGGGTATGCTCGTTGGATTCTGGATCGCAGGACAAATCACTGACAGCTACGCTCTTAGCAATGGTGGTCACGACTGGAAGCAAATTTGGGTTCTTCCTGCCCTATTCGCTATTGGGGTATTTGTCTTATTTGCGGTATTTTTCCGTTCTGAAAAAGTTGAATACAAATCATAATTATGCCGAAGAAAATCAAACTTGGAATATTAGGTGGCGGAGGTGACTCCCTAATCGGAATCGTTCACCGAATTGCAGCGTTCATGAATGATAATTACGAAATTGTCGGAGGGGTTTTCAATCCAGACAAAAACGTAAGTATCGAATTTGCAAAGCATATTGATATTCCGACCAATCGCATATACGCGACTGTTGAAGAGTTAGTTGCTGCAGAAAATGAACTGCCCGAAGAGGAGCGCATGCAAGTGGTTAGTATCCTTACCCCTAACTTTCTTCATTTTCCAATGGCTAAAACGCTTCTTGAAAATGGATTCAATGTGATCTGTGAGAAGCCGATGACTACCTCCTACGAAGAGGCAAAAGAAATCGCTGCACTTCAAGAAAAAGGTGGAGCGGTATTCGCACTTACACACACCTACACCGGCTATCCGATGGTACGTCAGATGAGAGAAATGATTCGCTCAGGTGCCATTGGAGACATTCATAAAGTAGATGTTCAGTACTACCAGGGGTGGATCAATCCACTCATTCACGACGAAGCTTCAAGAAAAGCTACCTGGAGATTAGATCCTGAAAAATCAGGAATCTCATGTTGTGTTGGGGATATCGGAGTTCACGCCTTTAACCTTGTAGAATACACCACAGGTCTTGAAATAAAAGAAGTATTGAGCGACTTCAATTTCTTATACGATGACAACGTAATGGATGTTGATGCAAATATTCTCGTTCGCCTTGACAAACACGTAAAAGGAATAGTTCGTTCGAGCCAAATCGCTACCGCTGAAGAAAACAATATTGTTCTTTCCATCTATGGAAAAGAAGGTGGCTTAAAATGGGAACAAGAGAACCCTAATTATCTATACCTGCTTAAAGAAGGGCAACCGATGCAAGTTCTGAAACCAGGACATGGATATAACAGCCAGTTCTCATTAGAGGGCACCAAAGTACCTCCAGGACACCCTGAAGGCCTTTTCGATGCAATGGCTAATATTTACCTAGGAGTTGCGAAAGCGGTTCGTGGAGAAACCTACCATGACGGGGCATTCCCAACAGTGACCGATGGTCTTCGTGGAATGAACTTCATTGAAGCCACCGTTGAATCGAATGCGAAAGGAAATGTTTGGGTCGCTTTAGACTCTCAACAATAATAACAACGCTATGAAAACGATTAAAGGACCTGCGGTATTTCTAGCGCAGTTTATCGACAGTAAGCCTCCATTTAATTCCCTAGAAGGGCTATGTCAATGGGCAGCAGACTTAGGATATAAAGGAATTCAAATCCCAACTTGGGAATCTTTCTTAATTGACTTAGACAAGGCGGCCGAAAGCCAAGACTATTGTGACGAGCTCAAAGGAAGGATCGCCTCATTCGGATTAGAAATCACCGAACTATCGACACACCTTCAAGGTCAGTTAGTAGCAGTACATCCGGCCTATGACATAATGTTCGATAATTTTGCACCTGATGCCGTAAAAAACAATCCAAAGGCAAGAACAGAATGGGCGGTTGACACGGTAAAAAAAGCAGCTACAGCAAGTAGACGTTTAGGACTTAATGCACATGCAACCTTTTCAGGTTCGCTATTATGGCACACCATGCACCCTTGGCCTCAACGCCCTGAAGGACTAGTTGAAATGGGCTTCGAAGAATTAGCTAAAAGATGGATGCCTATTTTGAATCACTTCGACAAAGAAGGAGTTGATGTCTGTTACGAAGTGCACCCAGGAGAAGATATCCACGATGGGGACACCTTCGAACGCTTCCTCGAAGCAACCGGTAATCATAAACGCGTAAATATTCTTTACGACCCGAGTCACTTTGTCCTTCAACAGCTTGATTATATCGAATATATCGATCATTACCACGAATTCATCAAGGCCTTTCATGTGAAAGACTCAGAGTTTAATCCGACCGGAAAAAAAGGAGCCTTCGGGGGATACAATGATTGGTCTAATCGAGCGGGGCGCTACAGATCTCCGGGTGATGGTCAAGTAGACTTTAAAACCATTTTCTCAAAACTAACGCAATACGGATGTGACCTTTGGGCTGTAATGGAATGGGAATGTTGTATCAAGAGCCCTGAACAAGGTGCTAGAGAAGGTGCTACATTTATCAAAAATCACATCATTGAAGCCACCGAAAAAACCTTTGACGATTTTGCAGGAGGCGATGTCAATAAAGACGAACTTAAAAAGATTCTAGGACTATGAAAGCATCAGCTTTAATTGCACTTGGAGCCCTTATTGTAGGCTGTGCAAACCCCGCTCAGAAAGGCACTGAAACAACCGCTCAAGAAAAGGATTGGGAGGTACTTTTCGATGGTACTTCAACAGATAAATGGAAGCAATACAATGGAGACACCATGTCAGAGGCATGGAAGATTGAAGATGGGGCACTCGTTTTTTATCCACCCAAAGAAGGATCTCAATGGGGAAAAGGTCACAATATTGTTACCAAAGAAAACTACCACAGCTTTGAGCTAGTGCTTGAATACAAGGTAGCAGAAGGAGCAAATAGTGGAATTTTCTGGGGTATTATAGAAGACGAACGTCTTCCCGAACCTTACTTAAGTGGACCAGAAATTCAGGTCTTAGATAATGAAAGACATCCAGATGCCAAAGCGGGCCTTACTCACCAAGCTGGTGCGCTTTACGATATGGTTGCACCCTCGAAGGATGTAACACTGCCTGCCGGTGAGTGGAATACGATGTCGATCACTATTGACTACTTTGATAATCAAGGTATCGTGACACAAAATGGCGAAGAAATCGTAAACTTCCCAGTACATGGTGAAGGATGGAATGAGCTTGTTGCCAATTCTAAATTTGCCGATTGGGCTGCTTTCGGAAAGTATCGTACCGGTAAAATTGGGCTTCAAGATCACGGAGACGTGGTTGCCTATCGAAATATTAAAATTAGAAGAATAAACGCTCCAAATATGGAACAAGAACCTACTACTCCAGAAGCGACTGAATTATACGAGCCGGTACCTCCAAAGGTAACACCTGGTGTTAACGGTGGTGCTCCTAGCGATGCAATTGTCTTATTTGATGGTACCTCATTCGACGCATGGGAAAGTGCTAATGGTAGTGAGGCTCCATGGATTTTAAATGAAGACGGAAGCATGACCGTGGCCGATCGTACGGGTGACATCAGAACCAAAGAAGTTTTTGGAAGCGTTCAACTACATATAGAATGGAGATCTCCGGCAGACGTACGTGGATCTAACCAGTCACGTGCGAATAGCGGTGTATTTCTGCAAGAGAGGTACGAGGTTCAAGTGCTAGACAACAATGATAATCCGACCTACGTAAATGGTCAGGTGGGTTCTATTTACAAACAAGCGATTCCTTTAGCAATGGCTTCAGTGCCTTCAGGAGAATGGAATACCTACGATATTATTTTTCATTCCCCAGAGTTTGACGAGGCAGGAAACCGAACCAAAGCGGGTACGCTAACGGTAATACATAACGGAATCCTTATTCAAAACCATTACGAGCTAAAAGGAACGACCGAATATATCGGATGGCCAAAAAATACTCCGCACGGACCAGGACCACTCAGACTTCAAGATCACGGTGATAACTCTGGCGTTAGCTACAGAAACATTTGGGTTAGACCTCTTTAAATAGGGGTCTTTTCCTACCTTTGCGGCCTATGATACACTCAATGACCGGATTCGGTCGACATATAGAGCACTTAGGCACCGAAAAAATTACCGTTGAGTTTAAATCACTGAACAGTAAAAACCTAGATCTTAACCTCAGGTTACCACAAACCCTTCGCGCTCACGAAATCGATTTTCGAAAGAAAATAGCTGAAAGTCTTACTAGAGGAAAGGTTGAAGCTTATATCTATATCGAGTCAGAAACGATTCGCACACCCGCTCAAATCAATGAGCCCGTTGTATCAGAATACTTAAGACAAATCAAGAATTTTGCAGAGGGTGATGATTTAGCTGCCTTAGCCTTAGCGCTTAAAATGCCTGAATCACTCACTCAAGAAAAACAAGAGGCCGACGAAAATCAGATACGAAGTGTAAATGCTGCGTTAGACAGAGCACTCGAAGCGCTTATTAGTTTTAGAAAACAAGAAGGCAAACAATTGATACTTGATATTCAATCACGCATTGATTTAATCGCAAAGCATCTCGAAGCGGTACTCTCTTTAGATGAGAAGCGTAGAGAAGGGGTTCGAAGTCGTTTAGAACAAGCCGTGGCCCAACTTAAAGAATCTGTAGATGAGAATAGATTCGAGCAAGAGCTCATCTACTATCTCGAAAAATATGATATCACCGAAGAGAAAGTTCGATTAAAAAACCATCTTGCCTATTTTCTAAAAACAGCTGCTGAAAGTGAAGCTCCTGGCAAGAAATTAGGCTTTATCGCTCAAGAGATCGGACGTGAAATCAACACGATCGGTTCTAAAGCTAATGATGCCGCAATTCAACGTGAGGTCGTTCAAATGAAAGATGAACTTGAAAAAATTAAAGAACAGCTATTAAATGTCCTTTAACACCGATAAGCTTATCGTCTTTTCAGCACCCTCTGGTAGTGGTAAAACAACGATTGTTAGGCACTTACTAGAGCAAACAGACTTACCCCTAGCCTTTTCAATTTCAGCCACAACTAGAGCTCCTAGAGGCGCAGAGAAAGAAGGTGAAGATTACTATTTCTTAAGTCAAGAAGCCTTCAAAAGTAAAATCGAAAAAGGTGAGTTTTTAGAATACGAAGAAGTCTATCCGGGACTATTCTATGGCACCTTAGAATCTGAAGTAAAGCGACTTTGGAATGAAAATAAAGCCGTGCTCTTCGACATTGACGTTATGGGAGGTATATCGATAAAAAAGAGCTTTCCCACTGAAACTTTAACGGTATTTGTTCAGCCTCCATCGATCAAGACTCTTGAAGAACGGTTAAGGTCTAGAAATACAGATACCGAAGAAACACTTCAGATTAGACTCAGTAAAGCCCAACAAGAATTAGATCAAGCCCAGGCCTTTGATGAAATTGTGATCAATGATAACCTATCAACGGCCCTATCTCAAACTGAAGAACTCGTAAGATCTTTTTTATCGAAATGAGTGAGAAAAAGAAAATAGGACTGTTTTTCGGGACGTTCAACCCCATGCATCGGGCACATTTACTCCTCGCCAACCATATTGCAGAGAATAGCGATCTATATCAAGTATGGTTCGTCATTACTCCCAAAAGCCCTTTCAAAAAGAAGGTTAGCCTAGCAAGTGACATTGATCGCTATCAGATGGTTTACGATGCGATTGAAGATTATCCGAAATTTAAAGCAAGTAAGGTCGAATTTGAACTACCTCAGCCCAACTATACTGCAGATACGCTGGCACACCTAGAAGAGCAGACGAATTATCAGTACGATTTCAGTCTAATTATGGGCGAAGACAATCTTGCTCATTTTCATAAGTGGAAGAATTACGAATCACTATTAGCCAATTACCGAATATTAGTGTATCCTAGAGTAAGTCCGCTCAGAACTCCTCCACCCGAAGAAATCGATAAACACAAAAGTGTGCAGCGTATTAAAGCACCCATTATCGAACTTTCTTCTTCTTATGTTAGAGAACAGATTAAGCTAGGACACGAGGTAAGACCACTTTTACCCGACTCTGTATTTGAGTTTATCGATTCGAAGAATCTCTACCGCTAAGGAGCTCATCTGTGCCAATATAAGACCCATCGTTATTGTAATACCAAGAACGAATCTTAGGCATCTTTATTCCTTCAACCGACTCTAGCTCTTCTAACAAGATGTATTCCCCGTCTCCGATCGCCTCATTGTGGTAGAATTGGTAAGCGATTAGTGCATAATTTTCAGGGTTGAAATAGAAATACCAAGTATCTGATCCGACCGAGGGGTCATAAGTAACACGCATTCTTATCGACTCTTTCCCGTGAAAAATTACTCGTTCAGTCTTAGGATCGATTTGAGCGCCGGGATCTTTGAGTTTCATCGGCAGACCATACAAATAAGTGTGGTAATCACGTAACTTCAGTGTTCGTGCCTGAGTTAACGAATCCTTAGCAGCATACGCGCCCTTATCGATTCGATAGGTTTTAATATCATCACCTCTAGTTTCGATGAGTTCGAAATATTCTTGCGGTAAATTGATAATCACCTCTCTTGTAAAAGAAGGCTTGTCTTTTGAAGTTACCTCAATGGTAAAGGCTCCACTAAATTGCTCCCACTTACCCTCAGGGTCGTGATACCCTATTGAAGAAGCTAAAATATCCTTAGCCCATGCTTGTGCTGATAGATTTGCTGGGAATAATAACACACTCCCTAGAATCATTAAAAGATTGCGCATCGTCTGTTTTATCTTAAAGGTAAGGGAATAGAATTAAGTATATTCGCTTAAAAGGAATGACTATGAACTGGGAGCACTTATTATCCTTGTCACGTGAGGGGGATACGGTCAAAAGACTACGAAGCGATCAAGATGAAACACGGCTAGGATTCGAAGTAGATTACGATCGAATCATCTTCTCTTCGGCCTTTAGAAGTTTACAAGACAAAACCCAAGTTGTTCCCCTTCCTATTCAAGCGGCAAGTAGAAAAGGATTCGTACATACCCGACTCACTCATAGTCTTGAAGTCTCGGTGGTCGGACGTAGTATCGGACGTCTCGCCGGAAAAATCATTCTCGATCGCCATCCCGAACTAGTTTCTGAAGGCTATCGCTTTAATGATTTTGGAGCTATTGTGGCGGCAGCAGCCTTGGCCCATGATATCGGTAACCCCCCATTTGGGCACAGTGGGGAAAAAGCAATCGGAAATTTCTTCTCTAAAGGGCCCGGCAAAGTGTATGCTGACAAACTCTCTGAAGCGCAATATACCGACCTTGTCAAATTTGAAGGTAATGCGAATGGCCTAAGACTTTTGATCGAGAGTAGAGAAGGAGTTCCTGGAGGCCTAAGATTGAGCTATGCTACTTTAGGGGCCTTTGTAAAGTATCCGAAAGCCTCCATTCCTCATCAACCAACCACTCACGTAGCCGACAAAAAGTATGGTGTATTTGAAGCCAACTGGGAATCTTACACTCAAATAGCCAACCAATTGGGTCTTCAAAAAGAAAAAGGTGGGTACCATCGACACCCTCTGGTTTACCTCGTAGAAGCCGCTGATGATATTTGTTATACCCTAATTGATTTTGAGGATGCCATTAACATGGGATATATCTCTGAAGACTATGCCTTAGAAAATTTAATCAATCTAGTTAAAAACCAAATTGATGGGGCGAAGTATCGCAGTCTGACCACCACAGCTGATAGAATCAGTTATTTACGCGCATTAGCGATCGGCACCCTAGTAAGCGAGGCTGTTCAACTATTTGCTGATCATGAAGAAGCTATCTTATCTGGACAACTTGAAAAGAGCCTGATTGATTACAGCGCTCATAGTGCAGCCATAAGGGACATCATTGATCTTAGTGTAAAAAACCTATACCAAGCAGACGAGGTGATTGAAAAAGAAATTGCTGGATATCAAATCATCAGTAATCTCTTGGAACACACATCTTCAGCCCTATGTACCCAAGCAGCAGATCAAAAAACAGTTTACGATAAGCTTATTTTAAGTCGCATACCTACCCCCTATCAATCGGCACCCGGTCAAGATTTATACAAGAGTTTATTAAATGCCTCAAGCTTTGTAGCAAGCCTTTCTGATTCTCAGGCGATTCAACTAAACCAGACGATCCAGGGTATCTTTTAAGACCTGCTCGACGCTAGTCAGATCTAGCCCGATATGTCTATAGAGCTCATCTACCTTCCCTTGCGGAACGAATCGGTCACTGACCCCCATGCATTTAGCCTCTCCTTTAAAGCCGAGTGAATTTAGCTGGTATATTATTCCTTGACCCCAAGAGCCTTCAATCGCTCCCTCCTCAAGAGTGATTACCGCATCGTAGTGCTTCGAAATATGATTTAATAGCTCGGCATCTGAGGGCTTAATAAAGGGAAAGTGATAACTGTCTACGGCGTAAGAGGATAACTCCTCAGCATAGGCTGATAAAGTGCCTGTAGACAATAACGCGATTCGAGCTTGATTAGATTGATTGATGGCAATGGCCTTACCCCATTCTAAAGCATTACCCTTCGGAGTGAAATCAAAAATATCCGCCGAACCTCTAGGGTATCGAATTCCTACTGGGCCTGAAAGTTGGCCTGACTGAAACTGTTCTACAACCGTTTTTAAACATTGATACAACTCTTCTGGACCTCTTGGTGCAAGTAAGGTGAAATTCGGTATCGAACGAAGCGCTGAAATATCAAACATGCCATGATGAGTAGGGCCGTCCTCTCCTACAATTCCTGCTCGATCTATGGCAAAAATGACCGGCAGCTTCTGAAGTGCCACATCGTGAATAATCTGGTCATAGGCTCTTTGCAAAAAAGTCGAATACAAGTGACAAACAGGAAGAAGCCCCTTAGTTGCTAGACCCGCAGAGAAGGTTGCCGCGTGTTGTTCTGCAATCCCCACATCAAAAGTTCTTTCGGGGTAGGCTTCCTTAAACAAATGCAGTCCACTACCCGATAACATTGCTGGTGTGACGGCAACTAATCGCTGTTCATTCTCACCTAAACGCACCATTGAGCGCGCAAAAACATCTTGATATTTTAATGGCTCATTAGAGGTGATTCGTTCTCCGGTAGCTGGCTCGAATTTTCCAGGGGCATGATACGTTATCTGATCGGCTTCTGCTTGCGCTAACCCTTTACCTTTGATGGTTCGAATATGAATAAGCTGTGGACCCTTTTTTGACTTGGCGTCCTGAAAGACCGTGATTAATTCTTTTAGGTTGTGACCATCAATTACACCCGTATAAGCTAATCCGAGAGACTCAAAGAAGTTCGGATAATTCAAATCCTCGATTTGATTCAAATACTGCTTTAAGGACCCAGTACTCGGATCAATACCCATATTATTATCGTTAAGCACTACAATAACATTTGCCTTCGTTTCTGCAATATGATTTAAGGCCTCGAAAGCCATTCCTCCAACAATCGAAGCATCTCCAATAACCGCAATGAAATGATTGTTCTTATGAGCGAGTTGATTAGCCACTGCCATACCCATTGCAGCAGAAATAGAAGTAGAACTGTGTCCCGTGCCAAAAGAATCATAGACCGACTCCTCACGCTTTGGGAAACCGCTTATCCCATTAAAGGTTCTTAAGGTATCAAAGACCTCATCCCGACCGGTAATTAATTTATGAGCATAAATCTGATGACCCACATCAAAAACGATCCCATCATCAGGAGTATCAAAAACCTTGTGCAGGGCGACAGTGAGTTCTACGACGCCTAGACTCGCACCTAAGTGTCCGCCTCGTTTGGCAACCACATGAATGATGCGCTCACGTAAATAATCGGTGAGCAAAAGAAGCTCCTCGTTACTTAGCAAACGTAGCGTTTGTGGACTTAAATTTTGAAACCCTGCTTTCATCGAAATACAAAGGTAGTAGGTAATATTTGAATACCTTTGGGGAATCATGCAAGATCCCTTCGACGATACCTATTTTATGCGCAAAGCCCTTGATCTAGCCCATAAAGCCTATGATTTGGGAGAGGTGCCTGTGGGTGCGGTGATTGTATCCGAAAATCGAGTGATCGGGAGCGGGCACAACCTCAGCGAAAGACTTAATGACGTGACCGCACACGCTGAAATGCAAGCCATAACCGCTGCAGCTAATTATCTAGGAGCCAAATACCTGCAGAACTGTACCCTCTACGTCACCTTAGAACCTTGTCAAATGTGCGCCGGGGCCTTGTATTGGTCTCAAATATCTCGAATAGTATATGCGGCTTCAGATCTGAAACGAGGCTTCAATACCATGGGAGGGCAACTCCACCCAAAAACCGTCCTAGAAAAAGGACCACTTGCTGAGGAAAGTGAAGCGATACTGAAACAGTTTTTCAGTCAGCGCCGTTAACTTGAGCGGGGTTCCTTTTTGTCTGATTGCATCTTCTTGATGTTCTCCTCAGTAAGCATATAGTCTTTCATCTTCTTACCAGGGCTTTCCACCAGAAGAAAGAGCGGCATCACAACAAAGAAAATCATTACGGTACCCAAACCTTTCAATCGATTCGATAGTTCAGGCTCGAGGTCAAGTAAAAACCCAGCTAAAATGACAGCAATTGCAGCAATGAATAGTAGAAGAATACCCCATCGTTTTTTCTGCAAAGCGCCCATCTTCTTAAGACTTTTTAAGGCTGAGATGTAGTTCGTCCAGTTGCTCCTGAGTAGTGCGAGCTGGCGCATCGATCATCACATCCCTACCACTGTTGTTTTTAGGGAATGCGATGAAATCACGAATGGTCTCGGCTCCACCTAAAATAGCTACTAATCGGTCTAAGCCGAAGGCAATCCCGCCGTGTGGAGGTGCTCCGTATTCGAAGGCATCCATTAAGAACCCAAACTGTTCTTTAGCCTCTTCAGGAGTAAACCCTAGGTGCTTAAACATGAGCTGTTGAGTAGCTTTATCGTGAATACGAATAGAGCCTCCGCCAATTTCATTACCGTTAAGAACTAAATCATAGGCATTGGCCTTAACCGCTCCTGGGTCGGTATCTAATAAATCGATTTGTTCTGGCTTAGGCGAAGTAAATGGGTGATGCATTGCATGGTATCTTCCTGTTTCCTCATCCTTTTCTAAAAGTGGGAAATCAACAACCCATAGCGGTGCAAATTCATCAGACTTTCTAAGCCCTAATTTTTCGGCCATAAACATGCGAAGCGCACTCATTTGAGTTCTAGTTGATGAAAGATCACCAGATAATACCAGGATTAAATCTCCAGCTTGAGCACCCGTTTTCTGAGCCCATGCAGCTAGATCTTCAGCATCGTAAAATTTATCTACTGACGACTTGAAAGTTCCATCTTCATTGCAGCGAACATAGACTAAACCTTTCGCTCCAATTTGCGGTCTTTTCACCCAATCAATAAGGGCATCGATTTCTTTGCGAGTATAGGTATTCGCCCCAGGAACCGCGATACCAACCACATACTCGGCGCTATTGAACACCTGAAAATCTTTATGTTGTGCAACTTCATTAAGATTAGTGAGCTCCATGCCAAATCGAATATCTGGCTTATCGTTTCCGAAACGTTCCATCGCCTCATCATAGCTCATTACCGGGAATTTACCGGTCTCAACTCCGTGAATTTCTTTCAACAGATGAGCCGTTAAACCTTCGAAAGTATTTAATACATCCTCTTGGGTTACAAAAGACATTTCACAATCTATCTGAGTGAACTCTGGCTGTCGATCTGCTCTTAAATCCTCATCTCTAAAACACTTAACAATCTGAAAATATTTGTCCATTCCACCAACCATAAGCAATTGCTTAAAAGTTTGAGGCGACTGCGGAAGGGCATAAAATTGCTCAGGATTCATTCTGCTCGGAACCAAGAAATCACGGGCGCCTTCAGGGGTAGACTTAATAAGATATGGAGTCTCTACCTCTATAAATCCTTTTAAAGAGAGATAATTTCGAACGAGCATACTAATCTTATGTCTGAAGATTAAGTTGTTCTTCACTGGGTTGCGACGAATATCTAGGTAACGATACTTCATGCGAAGCTCATCACCACCATCGGTCTGATCTTCAATGGTAAATGGCGGAAGCTTTGCTGTATTCAGAACCATTAACTCACTGACTAAAACCTCAACTGCACCGGTCGCTAAATTTGGGTTTCCTGAACTGCGCTCAATGACAGTACCCTTAACCTGAATCACGCATTCTCTTCCTAAATCTCTAGCCTTCTCTAGTAGAGCAGAATCAGTACGCTCCTCATCTAAAACCAATTGAGTGATACCGTACCGGTCTCTCAAATCGATCCAGAGTACAAAACCTTTGTCTCTAATCTTAGAAATCCAACCTGATAAGACAACTTCTTTATTTACATCCGATGCGCGAAGGGCGCCACAGTCAACAGTTCTAAACATAATCAATGAGGCACTAGGACAATGAAAATAGTGCTTGGCAAAAATACGAACGGCATTTGATTCAAGACTCTATTGAACTTAAAATCATCCAATGTAAATTTAATGTTAACAAAAATTCGTTCGTTTGTAAATTTATTGTTAACTTTGTGTAAATATAAAATCAAAGCCATATGAAAAACGCACTATTTTTGGGTTTATTGATGCTAGGAGTATCAATTACTACGGCGCAAGTGAAAGCTTCAGAA
>DFQX01000089.1:0-850 GCA_002381155.1 Flavobacteriaceae bacterium UBA3478
ATCGATTACTGGTAAGGTCTTGTCGAAAGAAGGTCTTTCAACCTTGGGACCTAAGACAGACCCTAAGAAGAGCAAGTCTAAAACTGCCACCAAAAACATTACTAACCAGAGTTTTTTCATACCTGTTGATCTATGCGATGAAACTTCTCTACGAAGTAACCCTATTTTTCAATAGATTTAACCACTTTTGGATATGGATATTAAACGATTTTTCAACCGCCTTGGACCCGGGCTGCTTTTTGCTAGTATGGCAATTGGCACCTCGCACCTGGTACTATCCACAAAGGCTGGAGCCGTTTACGGCATGTTAATGGTCGTTCCTATTTTACTCGCCAACCTTTTGAAATACCCTTTTTTCGAATTTGGAGTACGATATACAAGGGTTAAAGAGCATTCTTTAACTGAAGGATATGCAAAAACCTCTAAATTTTATCTATGGATCTATGCTGGGGTAAACCTGGTTAGTGCTTTTACCATTTTGGCAGCCCTATATTCAGTAACTGCAGGGATGACATTAAACATCATCGGACAAGGAAGTGGACTTAGTATGCAATCGATGTCTTTGATTCTATTTATCCTAATCAGCCTTCTGATTATCATAGGAAAATATGCTTACCTCGAAAAATCTTTGAAGTATCTGGTTATCATTCTCTTTATCGCCCTGTTAGCTACCGTATTCTTAGCTCTAGGAAAAGGAAAAGTAGCCACCGCAGAAAATTTCATTGCTCCCGATATCTTTGACCAAACGGGACTGTTATTTCTAATTAGTTTGATCGGATGGATGCCTACAGCAGTTGAAGCTTCGGGTTGGGTGAGTCTTTGGAATCTTGAAAAGTTGAAGAAGCATAGG
>DFQX01000089.1:1195-33337 GCA_002381155.1 Flavobacteriaceae bacterium UBA3478
GTATTTTTCTTCTTTCTAGGTTTTATGACACTCTACGGTACAGGAACCGCACTAAGCGCAAGTGGAGTAGTATTTGCAAAAGAACTTACCGAGATATTTACGGATCAATTAGGGAGCTGGGCACGCGTCCTAATTTCTATATCCGCGTTAGCCGCGATGTTCAGCACCTGTCTAAGTGCACACGATGCATTAGCTAGGGTTTTAGTCGATATGAGCCAACGATTAAATTGGACAAAGAAGAATTACTTCAACCTAGCTGTAATAGGGTTATCACTATCAAATCTTTCAGTGATCATTGGGTTTACCAGCTCGATGGGAAAATTGGTGAGTATTGCCACCTTCGCATCTTTTGTCTTTGCTCCAATACTCGGCTATATGAATCACCGTCTAGTTTTTGCAGATGACTTCGAAGCCAAGCCTTCAAAAGTGATGAGAATACTTAGTTATTGCGGTATCCTTTTTCTTGGAGGATTCTCGATTTACTATCTGATCAGCTTATTCTGATGCACTAGCTACTTCAGCTGAACGATCAATTTTTTTGATGAGTCCTTGAAGTACCTTCCCTGGGCCGTACTCTGTAAAAGAAGTGGCACCATCTTCAATCATTTTCTGAACACTTTGTGTCCATTTTACCGGAGCCGTCAATTGGGCAATCAACTGAGCTTTTAAAATTTCGCTGTCGGTAACAGCTGTAGCACTCACATTTTGATAGATAGGACACTTCGGACTTGAAAAAGTAGTAGCTTCAATGGCTGATGCAAATGCTTCCTTCGCCGGAGCCATAAGCGGTGAATGAAAAGCACCCCCCACTGGTAAAATAAGCGCTCGCTTCGCTCCCGCTTCTTTCATCTTTTCACAAGCATGCTCTACGGCCTCGTAAGCACCCGAAATTACCAGTTGACCAGGACAATTGTAATTGGCAGCAACAACTACTCCTTCAATCGAGTCACAAACTTCTTCAACCGCAGCATCTTCAAGGCCCAAAACAGCGGCCATGGTCCCTCTTTGCAAACCACAAGCTTCTTGCATGGCCTGAGCTCTTTGAGCAACCAATTTCAATCCGTCTTCAAAGGTTAAAACACCGGCAGCTACAAGAGCCGAAAACTCCCCTAAAGAGTGCCCTGCAACCATGCTAGAATTGAAAGAATCTCCTTCAAGCAGCGCTTCAACCACCGAATGAATAAAAATAGCAGGTTGAGTTACCTCGGTTCGCTTTAATGCATCAGCATCACCTTCAAACATTACATCAGTAATTCGGAAACCAAGAATATCATTTGCCTTTTCAAAATAAGATTTAGCTAGAGCCGATTGCTCGTATAAGTCTTTACCCATTCCTACAAATTGAGCCCCTTGACCCGGAAAAACTGCTGCTTTCATATCAAAAATTTTAGCGAAAATACGGCAAGGTTAACAATTCAGCACTTCGTACTTTTGTAAAAAGTTTTGAAAATGGAATACAACATCACCACAATAACAACGAAACACCCTTCAATTCTCAAGTTTCAAGCCAATCACTTTTTAGTTAAAGGCACCTATGAATTCGCCTCTATTGACGATACCAAAGATGCACCACTAGCCTATGAGTTATTCCAATTACCCTTTGTGAAGACAGTTTACATCGCAAGTAATTTTATTGCGATTCAGCGCTATGACATTGTAGAGTGGGATGATGTTAAGGACGCCGTTGCTCAGCGACTCGTAGATTACCTCAACGAAGGTGAACCTGTTGTACACGAAACTACCACAGGAGGCCCGCAGGCCATTACGGTTTATGCCGAAGCTACTCCTAACCCTGGCGTGATGAAGTTTGTCGCGAATAAACCCATCGTACCAGCGCTGTATGAATTTAAAAATATCGACGAAGCTAAAGATGCTCCGCTTGCCACTGCCCTTTTTCAAAAGCCTTATGTGAAACAAGTGTTTATGGATGAGAATTATGTTTCAGTAACCAAATACGATATTGGAAACTGGGATGAAATCACCGTAGAACTAAGAGAACTGATCAGAGACTTCATGGCAAGTGACCAAGAGGCAGTCATTACTCAAAAGGTTGCAAGTACAAAACCAACCGAGGGCACCCCAACGAAAGAAGCACCTGTCCCTTCGGCAAGCTTCGAAGAAGGGAGTATCGAAGCTAAAATCGTATCGATCCTCGAGGAGTATGTAAAACCTGCTGTAGCTGCAGATGGGGGTAATATTGCCTTCGAGAAATTTGATGCAGATACCAAAGCTGTCCATGTTGTTCTGCAGGGAGCCTGTAGCGGATGTCCTTCTTCTACTTTTACCTTAAAAAATGGTATTGAGACCATGCTTCAAAACATGCTCGGCGATCAGGTCGGACAAGTAATCGCAGTAAATGGCTAATGATTCACATAAAGCCAATGATCTCCAGCATGAGAGTTCACCATACCTCTTGCAACACGCGTATAACCCAGTAGACTGGAAGCCTTTCAACCAAAAAATTCTTGACAAAGCCAAGAAAGAACGAAAGCTGTTGTTCATAAGCATTGGTTATTCTGCTTGCCACTGGTGCCATGTGATGGAATCAGAATGCTTTGAAGACCAAGAAGTAGCCGATTTTCTAAAACAACATTTTATCTCCATCAAAGTGGATCGCGAAGAAAGGCCTGACGTCGATCAAATTTATATGGATGCGCTTCAACTCATGACCGGTTCAGGAGGATGGCCACTCAACGTTATCTGTCTCCCCGACGGGAGACCCTTCTGGGGAGCCACCTATCTTCCCAAAGAACGATTTCTCACCTCACTGAATCAAATAGTTTCGATTTATATCGAAGATGTCGAACGAGTCCTAGAATACGCGGCTTCACTGTCTCGAGGATTAAAAGGAATGACTAAAATTACTTCTGAATCTAGCAGCCCGGAGACTATTGACCATTCCTTTACTATTAAGGCCTATCTAGAAGCACTAGATCCGACCTATGGCGGATTCAAGGGCGCTCCAAAATTCATGATGCCCAATACTCTTGAGTATCTGCTGCATTACCTGAGTATTAAGCCTAATGCAGAGACACACGAACTCATTAAAACGAGTCTTCTTAGAATGGGATACGGAGGTATTTTTGATCCCATCGAAGGTGGATTCTCAAGATATAGTGTAGATGATCGATGGCACATTCCACACTTTGAAAAAATGGCCTACGACAACGCACAATTATTAGGACTTTATGCTGTATCATATCAATATTTTAAGGAGCCTTTCTTTAAGGAGATCGCAGCAAAAACAGCCACATTCATCCAATCCCATTTTATTGATCCAGATACTGGCGGATGTTTTACCGCATACGATGCCGACTCCCTAAATGCCGAGGGAATATTTGAAGAAGGAGCCTATTACGTTTTCACCAAGGATGAACTACAACAACAACTTGGAAGTAATTACGAATTGTTCTCCTTAGCTTTTAACATCAACGACTTTGGTCACTGGGAAAAGGGTAACTATGTTCTAATCCGAACATCAAGCAATTCAGACCTTGCCGCTAAGTTAGGAATCGATGAACTAGAAGTTTCAACACAACTAGAACAAGCCATTCAGCGATTGAAAGAGGTTAGAAAAAGTAGAGCCCTCCCCCTTCGAGATCACAAAATACTTATGAGTAATACGGCTATGATGGCTATAGGCCTCAGTAGAGCCTACCGGTTTGCACTCAGAGAGCATCCATCGATAAAAGAAACCGCAATCAAAGCTTTTGATTTTGTGCATAACCGTATTGGTATAGAAGGCAATCTTTTAAGAAACCATACGGGCAAGCGAGCTACACTTGACGGAGTACTTGAAGATTACGCATTTGCCATAGCCGCACTCATCGAAGGGTATGAATTATGCTTCAATGAAAATTACTTAGCAGCAGCCGTAAAATTGAAGTCATATGTGATTAAAAAATTTAGTTCTGAAGACGCCCTGTTTTACTATACCTCAGCGAATAACCGAGAACTCATACGACGAAGCATAGAAACTGAGGACAATGTAATTAGCGCGTCTAATTCAGTGATGGCTATAAATTTCTTTAAACTCTATCAACTAGGATTTGGTGAAGATCTAAAGACCAGAGCTCAGGCGATGCTATCGCAAATGAGAGATCGTGTGAATCAATTCCCCAAGAACCATTCGAATTGGCTTCGACTATCCCTTTTACTAGAAAACCCCTTTGAAGTAACTGTAATAAGTGGTAAAAAGGCTTTTGAATGGTCAGATCAACTCGATTTAACATGGGTTTCAAATCGAATCATGGCCGCCAGCGAAAAATACTCGAATCTCGATCTGTTCAAAGATCGTTTTTCAGAAGAACAAACCTCTATCTTTGCATGTGTAGAAGGAAGCTGTTCATTACCGATCACAGATCCTAAGAACTACAAACCGATAAATGCATTATTATGATTGAACAAACCATTAAAAATTACGAAGAGCACGTAAAAGAGCTGATTAATTTGCTGTGGGAGATTTTCCCAAATATAGTTTCTGCCCTAATCCTAGGTTTTGTGGGATGGTGGGTAATCAAACTCATCAACATCGGTGTAGCTAAATTCTTTGAAAGAAAAGATTACGATCGCACCCTCGAGACCTTTTTAGAGGACTTCATCAATAACGGTTTAAAAGTCCTTCTTTTTGTAATGGTTATTACTCAGGTTGGAGTAGAAACCTCGTCACTCATAGCGATGCTCGGTGCAGCTGGTCTTGCATTGGGATTAGCTCTTCAAGGATCACTATCAAATTTTGCTGGCGGAATCCTTATTCTAATCTTCAAACCATTTAAAGTAGGAGATTTTATTTCAGTCCAAGGTAGTGAGGGTACCGTTAAACAGATCACAGTTTTTAACACCAAACTAGTAACCTTCGGAAACCAAGAAGTAATCATTCCTAACGGAAACCTATCTAATGATAAAATCACGAACTACAGTTCTGAAGGAGTTCGAAGAGAAAATTTAGTGATCGGCATCAGCTACAGCAGCAGCATCCAGAAAGCAAAAGATCTTATTCTCGAATTGTGTGCGGCAGATGAAAATATCATGACAGAAGAGGGTAAAGAAGCAATGGTGGTTGTTACCGAGCTTGCTGACAGTTCTGTAAATCTATCGGTTCGTTATTGGACAACATCCGAAACCTTTTGGCCAACCAAATTCAAAATGATTGAAAATATCAAAGCGGCCTTCGATAGAGAAGGAATCGAAATACCATTCCCACATCGCGTGATGGTCACACAGAAATAATTACACACGCTTTGTAGTCAGCATAAAGTCTTTCAAATAAAAAGGTTCGAAGGTGATTACATTTTCGAACCTATTTTGTTTGAATATATCTTCAAGTAGAGGTCCAATCGATCGAGTATCCGGATAACCCTCTGGACAAAAAGTAAATTGACCGATACGCTCATGCGAGATCAAAAAATCTCTTGTTTTAACCGCTGCGTCACCAACAAAGTGTATTGAATGATCAGTATATCTTTCTAAAAGCCCTTTAAAAGCCTCACTGTCAAGAATAATATTGGTCGTTGATTCTAACTCGATGTATTCCTTTTCTTTTCGAACAAAAACTTTGGCATAAGCTTCAAAACGCCTAGCATCAATCATAGGAATAACAATAGATTGATCCGGAGTCTCTAGACCTGCAATAATTAAATCTAGACTCTCGATTGAAATAAGAGGAATATCAAGAGCATAAGCCAAGCCTTTGGCAGAAGAAACTCCAATTCTTAATCCCGTATAAGAACCGGGTCCTTTACCTACCGCAACGGCATCTAGTTGACTGAATTTCACTTGAGCCTTTTGCATCACCTCTGATATTCTGAGATGAAGTTCTTCAGCATGCGTATAGCCCTCTGACACCCTATGCCATGAAGCTAAAAGCTCGGAGTCTCTGTAAAGAGAAACCGAGCATGCTTTAGTTGACGTATCAAATACAATAATGCAAGCCATAAGGCAAAGATAGTAGGCTTGCTCTTATTGAAGTACAGTAATTGGAATGCCGAAGTAGAATTCTAAAATCTTTAATCGAAAGATATAGTCATACTTAGTGCGAATCACACTTGCCTCGGCGTTATCTAAACGAGCCTGAGCTTGACTAAAGTTGAAAGAGTTCATAAGACCTACATCAAAACGTTCTTTTGCATATTGATAGGCTAATTTCCTAGCTTCCAACGTCTTTTGTGCCGCCTCATAAGCCTTAGCGAAAGTCTTCACATCATTATAAGCTTGATTCACCGAATTTTCAAGATCTAGTTTTGCCTGCTCAAATTGGAGCTTTGATCTTCTCACTCCTATTTCGGCGCGCTTAATGCTGTTATTGGTTGAGAATCCATTGAAAATCGGAATGTTCATTGACATCCCAAAAGAGATTCCATCATTCGCCTCTAACTGAGCGACAAAATCGGGCCTTACTAAATTGAAATCATCCGTAGGATCGTTAGGATCTTCATTCGGATTAGCCTGAATGATGAAACGATCACTGGCAAAGGTATTATAGTTTAAGAAGGCGTTAAGTGTAGGAAGTGCAGCACCTTTTGCAATTGCTAAGTCTTGTTCAGATAATGAAACATTCGCCTCCGACAATTTAATATCATTTCTAAAACTCAAAGCTTTATTGAAAATTTGACGAGGAGTCTTATCTAAAATATCTGAACTCGGAACCTCAAAGGATTCATCTGCAATATCAAAGTTTTCATAGTCGGTAATTTGGAGAAGCTGTGCTAGCGTAATTCTTGAAAGAATAACACGAGCCTCCGCATTTACAATAGCTTGTTCTTGATTCGCGGCAGTAGCCTCAATCTCTAAAAGATCACCCTGTGGTACCACTCCTAAACCTACTAGTTCTTTCGTTCTTTTTAGATCTTGCTCAGTAACTGCATATTGAGCTTCAGCAACGCGGAGTGACTCCTTCGATGATATTACACTTAAATAGGCATTGGCTACTCTTAAACGAATATCATCTTGAAGATTAGCTAGGCGATATTGATTGGCAATCGTATTGATTTGAGCTCTCTGCGCTCTTTTAATATTACGAAGACCATCAAAAATGGTATAACCCGCTGAAAGATTAATACTTCCCGATAAAATATTACCTGCCACATTCGTTTGAGTTTGAGGGTCAAGAATTAATCCCTTACTCTCGTTCACAGATAACGAACCATTGAGTCGTGGTAGAAATTGACCTAGGGCATCCAAATTTCCTAGTTCAGCTGACTCTAGATCTAACTCAAACTGGGCAACTGTAATATTGTTTTCTAGGGCATATTCTACGCATTCAGCCAAAGACATCTTGTTCACCTGAGCAGAAGCTCCAATACTGAAAATCGTTAAAAAAAATAATATATGTAATCTCATAGGTTGTAGTTTAGAATTAAGAAGAACTTGTTACACTCCGCGTTCTGGAGCATCTTCCTTCTCAATCTTTATTGGCTCAGTCTTGTTCCACTGTTTTACCTTATCATCAGCTGTTAACCCATCAAGGATCTCTACGTTTATTCCATCCGAAATTCCTATTGTAATATCTCTCCTCTCGAATTTTTGCTCGCCAACTTCAACTTCAACAAAAGGTAAATCAGTTGCCTTATCAAATTGTAAAAGTGCTTCAGGTAAAACCAGGATATTCTCCTTTCTTTCTAGGATTAAAGATGCGTTTGCACTGTATCCCGCTCTAACCGTAAAATCATCTTCAATGACTACATCTCCTTCAATCTTAAATTTAACAGCACCAGACTCCTCTTGTCCTTTTGGAGCAATGAAGCGAAGTCTAGCATCAAATTCTTTATCTACAATAGCTCCTAAACTAACCTTTAAGGGCATACCAACTTTAAGCTTACCTACCTCTCCTTCATCAACTTTACCTTCAAAAACCATTTTGGTTAGGTCAGCTACAGTGGCAATCGTAGTACCAGCGTTAAATGAATTTGATTGAATAACCTGATCCCCCTTTTCGACTGGAATTTCAAGAATAGTACCCGTAGTAGTCGCTCTAATATTGGTGTTTGCAGAAGAGGAGCCTCCTACAGATCCTTCTTTAATAATCTGGTAGTCGGCCTCTGCATTTTTTAAATCTTGAGTGGCTTGATCGAAAGCTAGCTTCAGATTATTATAATCTTGATTCGAAATAACACCGCGTTCAAAAAGAGCCTCGTTTCTTTCAAACTCAAGCTTAGCATTGTTTAATCGTAATTCGGCATTTTTTACACGTCCTTGAGCAGCAAAAAGAGATTGCTCATTAGGAACTACCTTGATGACAGCAATTAAATCACCTATCTGAACAAAGTCTCCTTCTTTTTTGACGAGCTCATCTATAATTCCTTGAATCTGAGGCTTGATTTCAACTTCATCCTCAGGAACTACGGTACCTGTCGCTACGGTCTTTTGCTCGATATCACCGTAAAACGGCTGGAAAGACTCATAGGTAATTGCACCCTTGCTATTAGATTTTACAAAGAATGCAGCTGCCCATAGACCTGCTAAGGTAAGCACAGCAATTACACTCCATTTAACTACGTTTTTCATGATAGGTATTTAATTATATAGTAATAGTGTTAATTATTCTTCTCTTAGTGCATCAATTGGTTTTATACTTACCGCTCTCTGCGCTGGAATTAGTCCAATAAGTGTACCAAGAATGACCATTAAAGCTAACGCTCCAACCACATAGGGTACAGGTACTGTCGGATTCGTATAAGGGAAATCGCTCCCTTCGGTCAAATTATTGACTAAGTTCAGAGTTGCAGCCCCTAGAATAATACCGAGTAAACCTGATACAAGTGTCAAGAAAACAGACTCCAATAAAATCAAATTTCTCACCTCAGCCGGAGTAGCTCCAAGTGCTCTTCTGACTCCAAGTTCTTTCGTTCGCTCTTTAACCGAGATCAGCAGGATATTACCAATTCCAATAACACCGGCAAGAATAGTTGCAGCTCCAATAATTAGAGATAAAAAGGTTAGACCGTTCGCAAAACCGCGAATTTGACCAAAAATCTCACCCAAATTAAATGAACCAAAAGCGCGATCATCAGTTGGGTCAACGTTGTGAATCGACTTTAAAACAGTCTTAACGTCCTCTTCGACTTTCACGATATCTGCATCATCAAAGGCTGCGATGCTCATAAAATCTACGTCATCCCCTTTATTGTACAGTTTATTGAATGTGGTAAAGGGGATAAAAATATCACTATCTGTTTCGAAACCTCCACCAGGAACAAACTTGTGGACACCGACCACTCTAAAATGGATGTCGTTAATTCGAATAAAGGATCCTATTGCCTCCTCTTCATCTTCAAAAAGTTCGGTTTTAGTTCTTTCTCCAATAACACAAACTCTACGAGACTCTTCAATATCCACTTCATTGATGAACCTGCCTCCATCATAGATTTTCTTTGTTGCAATCTTGGTGTATACCGGGAAGTCTCCGTAAACATTATAACTACCCGATTTCTGACCTCTAACCGTCAAAGCAGGGCTGCCTCCAAAAACACCGGTAGCATTTCGTGGAGCGATGTATTGAATCTCTGGAATTCTTTTTTTCAAAACATCGATATCCCCCAATCGGAGCTGAATTCTTCGACCTGTACGAAAACCTTTATAAGGTTTGCTTGTAGACTGTGACCAAGCAAACAGCGAATTCATTGCAACCGTCTCAAATTGTCTTTCAAAACCATTATCTAAGCCTTTGGCAGCACCAGACATTGCGATGTAGACAAAGATTCCCCAAAGCACGCCAATAACGGTTAGGAGTGTTCTTACTCGATTCTTGCTAATCGAGCTGAATATTTCTTGCCATGTATCGCTTTTAAATAAAAATCGCATATTATTCGTCTCTAAGTGCTACAATGGGTTTAATTCGAGCAGCACGCTTCGCGGGAATATACCCAGCGATGCTTCCGAAGATGATTAAGATTACAGTGGCTCCAATGGCGAAACCTAAATCGATATAAGGATTAGTGATAAAGTAGTCTTCAAGTTTGCCTCCCAGATTCTGAAGTATAACCACTCCAGCAAGCATCCCAGAGAAACCAGACAAAATAGTTATGGTGGTAGCCTCCAATAAAATGGTACTAATCACGGCTCTAGGCGTTGCTCCTAATGCTTTTCGAATTCCAATTTCTTTGGTGCGCTCCTTAACCACAAAAATCATGATGTTACTTACACCAATAATACCTGCCACAATAGTACCAATGGCAAAAAACAGTGCAATAAAGCCTAAAACTTGAGCAAACTGTTGATTCTGTTTGAGTTCATCTGCAATATTCCGAATGAATATTCCACTGCGATCTTCCCTTGCAATGAACTTTTTCTCCTTGAGAAGTTTGGTCACATTCTTCTCAAGGGCCATAGCGCCAGCATAACCAATACTAGGGTTAAACCCAAGGATGATCTGTTCAATTTTATCATTCCCTTTTTCAATCAACTGTCTTGTGGTGTAAGGGATATAGATAAAGCGCTCTTCGTTATCACCGCCATCGTCTTGAAACACACCTATAACTTTAAATGCACTATCGCCCAAAGTGATGTATTTCCCAATAGGATCTTCGTCCTTAAATAAATCCTTCGCAACTAAACGCCCAATCACTGCATACTTTGCTTTGATATTTATATCGTTTTCATTTAAAAAGCGACCTTTCATGATAATCGTCTTCTCGCTGAATTGATGGGCTGGAGCAACTGCTCTATTCGTGTAGTTATTCGATTCTCCCTTATATCTTACAAGACTAGAACGAGTAATACGGGGAGTAATGTAATCGAGAAACATGGCAAAATTTTCCTCGATATCATTTAAGTCTGAATTATCAAATTGAATTCTTCGATTCGAAGTGTATCCCTTGTAAGGCATAGATGTTCGTCCTGGAAATACGAACAGGGTGTTCGTAGCGTCATCACCGAAGAATTTTTCAAAGGTATTCTGCAGACCATTGGTAAACCCTACCAGTATGACTACAATAAAAATCCCTAAGGCCATTGTGAACCCTGTCAAAAATGTCCTAAGCTTATTCTTTCGAATGGTATCGAAAATCTCCTTCCAGGTATCTCTACTAAACATATTGAGAGGCGCGTACTTGGACTACTTTTTTATCTTCAACAATCACGCCGTCTTTCAAGTAGACGATTCGCTTGCACATATGGGCGATATCTTCCTCATGAGTTACCACTAGTATGGTATTGCCCTCATCATTAATTTTCTGAATTAGGTCCATTACCTCGTAAGAAGTTTTACTATCCAAAGCTCCGGTAGGCTCATCAGCTAAAAGAACCTTAGGATCTGCAGCCATTGCACGAGCAATAGCTACACGCTGATTTTGTCCTCCTGATAGTTCGCTGGGCAAATGGTCGGCCCAAGGTTTTAGCCCCACACGATCAAGATATTCTAGTGCAGTAGCATTTCGCTCTTTTCTAGATTTACCTTGATAATACAATGGGAGCGCAACATTCTCAACGGCTGATTTGTAGTTGATCAGGTTAAAAGACTGAAAAATAAATCCAAGAAACTTATTTCGATATTCAGCAGCCTTGGTCTCATTAAGGTTTACAATAGGCACAGAATCTAAGGTATAAGAACCTGAATCAGCTTCATCTAACATTCCCAATATGTTCAACAAAGTCGATTTACCAGAACCCGAAGAACCCATAATTGCCACCAATTCACCTTGTTCTACAGAAAAGTTGATTCCTTTTAAAACATGCAGTGAATTACTGCCCATTTGATATGACTTATGCAAGTCTTTAATTTCTATCATCGATACGAGTAGCTACTTTTATACTCTTTTAGACGACAAAGAAACTGCTTTGTTACAGCATATATTCTCCTCGCAACGTTAAAATTTCAATAAAACAGATTTTACAGATGGTTACGAAATTATATTCACTGCGATTTATAAATCACAGCGCTGATTAAAAAAAGCGGTAATTAAGAGTGCTTCGTGGGTCTCAATTTTTTATAAACCGCATAAAAAACCACTCCAACAAGGATATAAGGAATGGCCATAAGGTAAACAATGCCGTTGTTGATTCCCTCGGCGGCAGAGGTATCAGAGCCCGACTCAAGTACTGCGCGACACATAGCGCATTGAGCACTCACATCTGAAAAGAAGAACAGAAAAAATCCAAAAAAGAATAGCGATTTTACTCTAGTAGGCATAATAGGGTGAGATCATTAAATATACTACCACACCGGTAACTGCCACATAGAGCCAGATTGGAAAGGTAATTCTAGCGAGCTTTTTATGCCCTTGAAAATCTTTCAAATAAGCTCTTAAATAGGTATGCAGTACTAGAGGGATAATAATTATTGATAACAGGATATGGGATACAAGTAGGATAAAATAAAACGTTCTAACTATTCCTTCACCACCAAACGGAGTAGAATCAGAGGTCATATGATAGGCTACATACATTAAAAGAAATGAAAGCGAGAGTGCAATGCAAGTCTTCATGATATTCTGGTGAAGAGTAATTTTTTTGGCTTTTATTGCCCAAAGTGCTACCACAAGGAGAAGCGCAGTTAGGCCATTAATTGAGGCATAAATGGGTGGTAAAAAACTCAAGGGCTCTATATTGGGTAATCGAACTCCGAATAAGATCGCAACAACCACAGGAACAGCGATAGAGACAATCGTAATTAACTTCTTTGCTACAGACTCTTTCATATTACTTCTATTCGTTTAATAAACTATGGATATCAGCCACTAGCTGAGATATTTGTTCAGTTTCACCATCTGAGTCAACCCCCATTTCTCGAGTGATGGTTCCTCGATAATAAATTAATGGGTTCCCAAAATCATCTTTAGAAGATCTAAAGTATCCCTCTGAATCAATTAGAGCAAATAATCCTGAGTGCTCAAAACCACCTGGAGCAGCCTCATCTTCTTGGGCAATCATGAAGAATCCCTCTTCAGCAAGCGCATAGATTTCTTCGCGCTGTCCTGTTAACAAGAACCATGAATGGGTATCGGCCAAATACTTCTTCTGATAACTCAATAAGCGCTCTGGAGTATCATAGAATGGATTAATACTAATCGATACAAAAACAACCTCATCATCCTTAAACTCATCCGCTAACTCTGCCATGTTCTGAGACATAATTGGGCAAATGGTTGGACAGGTCGTGAAGAAAAAGTCAAGAACAACGACTTTTCCCTTTAAATCATCTGGGGACAAGATTTTCCCGTTTTGATCTGTAAAACTAAAATCCGGTATTTGACGGGCACCTTCTGACCCCATTAAATAAGCAAGAGATTCTTCTGCTGAACCATACAATACTTCAGGAGTTAAAGTCAATCGATTGTTATCAACGATTGTCCCATTTTTTATGCGAGACACTAGGCTAGGTATGGTGACAATTCCAAAGATGAAAACGATGATCGACACCCATAAATAGGTGGTCTTTTTATTCGATTTACTTGCGGTCGGCATAATTCTTTTTTAATGCTAATCGGTATTCTGCGAGTAAAACCTTTACATCATCCTCCATCTTGTTGTTCAATACAGCTACCGATCTGATATCATAACCGTATAGAATTCCTTCATCCTCATCATCAGTTCTTCCTCTCAGCGAACCATTCTTATCAATAATATAAACCAGTGGAGAACTCCCAGAGTTTAGTTCTCCTTTGCTCTTTAAAGCATCAAACAATTTTACCGAATCAGATTCATCAAGATAAAGAACCTTATAGCGACTAGTGTCTGTAATTTGGCCTAATTCTAGCAACAATTGTTCGACAGCAACTTTCTGATTAGGGTAGACGACTAGCAGGGTTTGAAAGTCATTAAACTCGTAAAATCGTTTATAAATTTTCTGATTGAAATTAAATAGGTAGCCTTTCATTAGCTCAACCTCTTCTCCTAGAAAAGAAAGTACAGTGATCTTGTTCTGAAATAAATCCATTGCCTCCTTTTCAGAGGTCAACAAGACCGTTTCTGATGCAAAGCTATCTGTCAACACAGGTAAACGACCAAAACGGTTCACCCCTGAGGCGAAGAAAAGATAGATCACCAAGGGTAGAATAAATAGAATACCTAATACCAGTGGTTTTTTCATAGCAGATGAACTTAAGTACAAAAATAAAAAAAGGCGATCACCTAATCGGTAATCGCCTCATGTATATTATTTCTAGACCTCTTAGAAATTCCAAGTCATGAATGTTGTATTAAAGATTTCATAGACATAAGTCGCTTCAAAAAGAAGTAAAGTAACTAGGTAAGATATAAGGAAAACCGGTGTCCACACCACTACTCGTCTTAACGACGCCTTTTCGTCACGAAGGTGCATAAAGTCCCAAGCAATATAGTAGGCCTTAACTAGTGTAAGAATGATGAAAATCCAGTTAAGAGGCTTCATTCCAGGGAATGACGTGTTCATTAAAAATTCAGGCTTTGTAATACCCAATCCAACCTCAATCGCTGTTACGATAGAAAGGAATAAAAGAACTCCCCAAATCTTTTGCTGGTTATTCTTGAAGGTTACTAAACCTCTAAAAATTGATAGTTTGTGCTCGTGTGCCATAATTAAACCAGATAAAAGAATGTGAATACAAATACCCAAACAAGGTCTACAAAGTGCCAATACAACCCAACTTTCTCAACCATTTCATAGTGACCTCTCCTGTCATAGGTTCCCATTAGAACATTGAAGAAAATAATAACGTTTATCGCAACGCCCGAAAAAACGTGAAAGCCGTGGAACCCAGTGATGAAGAAAAAGAAGTCTGCGAATAATCGACTTCCGTATTCGTTACGAATTAGATTAGCTCCTTCAACAACAATTGCAGCATCCGCTAACTTAGCAACTGCATCTTCACGAGAAAGTACCTTCTTTTCACCTTCGATGATTTGCTCCGTTCTTATGGTTACTGATTCATCAGCAAGAAATCCTGCTTTTACTTCTTCTAGACTATAAGTTGAAGGCTTATCTCCTTCAAAAAACCAAATACCCTTAGAAGATTCATGGTATACTGCGGTTTCATTTGGATTTTCAATGGTGAAATCTCTAAGCGCAACGCGTTCTCCTGTTTCTATATCTACAAATTGTAAGATACGACCTCCCTTAGTTTCTAAGGCACCGAAATCTCCCTTAATGAAGGTAGCCCACTCCCAAGCTTGTGAACCAACGAAAATAGCCCCACCGATAATGGTAAGAAGCATATAAAAGGTTACTTTCTTCCGATCCATGTGATGACCGGCGTCAACAGCAAGTACCATAGTAACCGAAGACATGATCAGAATGAAAGTCATGAAGGCCACATAATACATCGGGTAGTTCCCATGAAAGAATGGTACGTGGGTAAAAACCTCATCTGCAATAGGCCAGGTCTCGATAAATTTAAATCTAGAAAAACCGTAAGCGGCAAGGAAGCCAGAGAAGGTTAAGGCATCAGAGACAATGAAAAACCACATCATCAATTTACCATAACTGGCTCTTAGTGGTTGTTGATCACCACCACCCCAAACGTTTTCGTCTTTTGCTGTTGAAATTGAAGTATCCATTAGTTTGGCATTAATTGTCGCAAAGGTACACCTTTGAGTATTTTATAAAAATAATTGTATCGAATTACTTGACGAAAAACATAAATAAAACAAGATAAACCCAAAGCACTCCAAGGAAATGCCAAAACGTCTCACCTAGTTCAAAACCCAATCTATTTTCAGAGGAATATTTTAAACGTATGAGTTTGTAATTAACAATTCCAAGGCTAATTAGCCCAGCAAATAGATGCAGTAGGTGGACAAAAGCGATTAAGAAGATGTAAGACATCTTGATACTGCTAGTTGGTCCCGTAAAATAGTATCCAGCGGCAACCATTTGGCTAAATCCATTGAACTGAATAAATACGAACGAAACACCTAACAATAAGGTAATTAGAGCCCATCTCGAAGACAAGTTCAACTTATCTACCTTTAGGGCAAGGCGGGCAAGAATGTAGGTTATACTACTCAAAATAATTACTGCCGTTGACCACCAAAAGGCCTTAGGCAATTCAATATTGGCCACCCAATCTTTTCGCTTACTACTTACGATATAGGCGCTTGTCCATCCTGCAAATCCCATAACAAGGGAAATGATTCCGAACCAAAGCATCATTTTTTTTGCCCGTTGTTGCTTTTCAAATTCTGTGCGTTCTAACATAATTTTTTGGTCTATCTAACAAGGTGATCGATAACATAGATCACCTGAATTAATGAAATATATATTACGCTCCTAAGCATTAATTTTTTAGCAAAGGACACCTCTAGAGAATTGAATAATTGAAGTGCAGGTATCATCATATAAAGGCCCGAAATACCTACGGCAATTGCAGCAGGAATTGAAATCACAAGTTTTCCGGTAAACCCAAACACTGGAGTGATGGATGCCAAAATCGTCCATAAGGTGTAAACAATAATTTGAAACGCGGTACTCTGATCTCTCTCACCCGTTGGAAGCATTTTGAATCCTCCTTTTTTATAATCATCATCTAACATCCAAGCCAGTGCCCAGAAATGAGGAAACTGCCAAAAAAATTGAATCATAAATAAGGTTCCAGCTTCAATTCCGAAAGACCCTGTAGCACCTACCCAACCCAACATGAATGGTATGGCCCCGGGAAACGCACCTACAAAAACAGACAGTGATGTCTTAGTTTTTAATGGGGTATAAACTAAAGCGTATAGAATTACCGAGAGTAAACCAAAAAAAGCCGTTTTAAGATTGAGAAAATAAAGTAACCCCCCTCCTAGAATCGTGAGTGAAAAGGCAATAGTCAAGGCCAAAGCATCTGAGAAACGACCTGTCGGTAATGGTCGCTCTTTGGTACGATTCATCTTTGAATCTAGATCCTTTTCTATGATTTGGTTATAGGCATTCGAGGCTGCAACCAACGAAAAACCTCCAACTAGAAGAAGTACTAGTTCTAGTGCTTTATACGATTCAGCACCCAACAAATAGCCCGCCAATGCAGAGAACACCACGCTAAGTGCTAAACGAACCTTCGTTAAAGCCTTAAGATCTGTCCAGAACAAGGAAGTAGGATGTGTTGTTGCCCCTTCAATCATAGAGTGCAAAGATAAGATGCACAAATAGCTTTCAAATAAAAAAACCGGGCAATAAGCCCGGTTTTCTATAATTTATTCTCCGTACTACTGTAAACGGAAAGTAATTGGAATACTGAATGGTACTTTTACAGGACGCCCACGCTGTCTACCCGGTGTCATGTTTGGAAGCAGGTTGATAATACGCAATGCTTCAGCCTCTAGGTTTTTGTCTGGACCTCTCATTCGAATTCCTCCAATTGAACCATCTCTTTGGATGACGAACATAACATTCACACGACCCTGAACACCCATTTCTTGAGCGATTTCAGGATATCTGAAGTGCTTACGGATGTGCTTTTGCATTTGCTCTTGAAAACAAGCCTTTTTATCACTAGCACCTTCACAGCCTGGGAATACAGGTACATCTTCAATAACCGCGAATGGAATTGAAATATCATCTTCTACTTCTTCAACCTCAACCTCTTCGATTTCAATGACTTCTTCCTCTTGAGAAGTTTCGGTAGATTCAATAATGGTTTCTTCAACCTCTTCTTCATCTTCTACCACTTCAATAACTTCAGGAGCTGCTGGAGGTGGTGGAGGTGGTGGAGTTTTGATTTGTTCAGTCAACGGTACCTCCTCATCAAGCTGATCCTCTACATTTAGAGATATATCGTAATTCGTTACCTCATCGTATTTCTTCCACTCTAGGGCTCTCCACACAACGAACATTGTAAGGGCTAGACCTAGTGCGAAATAAAATCCACTATTACGACCTATATCTGCTTTTGGACTTTTCTTCGGTTCCATACTCTAAATTTTGATGATGGCTAATTTAAATATTAATTCGAAAAAGCACCGAATTATTTCGGGTTTTTCATTCTGTTAAAAAAAGGATCTAAAACCTTTAAGGCAACTAATCCAAAAATGACTCCTACCGAATTGGCAACAAAATCACCAAGCTCTGCCGAACGATAGACAGTGAAAAAACCTTGCAACAATTCAATGACGCCACTGTAGGTTATCGCAATTAATGCGACCATTATTTGTGCCTTTCGACCTAAAGCTCGAGCAAAAGAACCTTTATAGGCTAAAGCCATTAGGAAAGTAAACCCGAGGTAAAAAAGACAGTGCACCAATTTGTCCGCACCTTCAAAACTAAGAAGTGATCTACCAGTCGAGTCAATGCGCGCTAAACTAAGCACGGTGATACCGATGGCGTACAGCAAAAAGGCGGCAGTAAACGGATTAAATAGCCTGTGTTTAATTCTAAGCACCCACTAGGGCTTTGTAAGCATCGACATCCAACAATTCTTCAATCTCGTCTAGATTATCAACACTCATTTTGATCATCCATCCCGCTCCGTAAGGATCGCTATTTACTAATTCTGGATTTTGATCTAATTCTTCATTGAAAGATTCAATCGTTCCAGATAACGGAAGAAATAAGTCAGAAACCGTCTTAACTGCTTCTACAGTGCCGAAAACCTCTTCTTTATCGAGAGTCTCATCTACAGTATCAACCTCAACATAAACAATATCCCCAAGTTCGGATTGTGCAAAATCAGTAATACCAACGGTTGCTGTATTCCCTTCGATAAGCACCCACTCATGGTCTTTTGTATACCTTAAGTTTTCTGGAAAATTCATAACAATTTCTGATTATTAATAAGATTCAAAGGTAACTAAAAGTGTCTTGTAAACTACTCGCCAAATCGATATTTTAAGCTGAGTCCCGCACGCATAGTAGTTTGTGGAAAGGAGGTAGATACTCTAAACTTCGAGATGCTATGATCGTAATAGGCAGCAAGATTCAATGTATTACTTAGAGCGTAATCCGCTGAGAATTGAGCCGAGAAACTTTGTTGACCAGAAGTGATCTGATCCCCGGCAATCTCGTCTAGATTTCTAATAAAGGTCGTATTCGATCGATAGGACACGTCTCCTCTAAGCACTAAATCGCCACGATACTGTCTTCTCTTGCCTCCTATTTTAGGGTTCCAGCGCAAATCGGTAATTCGCTTTCCTAAACCAAGAATAAATTCTTGACCTTTAATCTCAGTAAGCAAACTATTGGCAAAACTTAAATTCAACGCTCTATCTTTTCGCCATTCTGTTCGAATTTGCCAGAACGACTCTGTTTCAAAATCGAATCCAATAAGTGGGTTAAACTGGTCGTTCATCACTACCGCTCCAATCAGTAATTCTGGTTTTAAATCCCCATTTTCAAGGTTATATAAGCCCTCGTTTCGACTGAGATTATTTTGAAAATTATTAATACTATAGGCGGCTCTATATCCATGGTTGATTGCAAAACGACTAAATATTTCAGGGAATAAACCACTGATTGAAACGTCCCAATTGGGAATACCGAAAGATTCAAAAGGTCCTAAACTTACTTCGCTAATCGACTTGCCTGAATATGCCGCAACAAAAGAGCCCAACAACACCTCGGGATGATAGGCTCCATAGGCAATAGGGAAACCTTCAGAGTCAACCGCCGATAAATTCATACCCGATGCATTAGCTAATCGATTAGCCATTTCAATTCTAGAAGCTTTGAATCGTTCAAAAGCCTCTGACCCCGTATCCGCCATTGAGCCATCGAAAGCGGTTGAAAGTAAAAAGGCTGTAGTACTATAACTACCTGTCTGGTTTGCGAGTAAGGACTGAAAAGTTGGTCCAAAGTCAGAGGGGGTCACTCTGAACTGCTCTTGAAAACGATCGCTCTTTCTTCGATCATAACTAAGACCAATAGAAACAGCGCTACCGATACTAAGATTAGCAGTTGCAGAAAGGTTCTGGTTTTCGTCGATAACAAAGGGAGTATTGAACCCGTCAAAATCCGTCAAATATCCTTGTCTTGCAGCTTCAAATCTAAAATCAGAAGAAGCCACTCCTAGTAGTAATTTCGGATCTAATTGAAGTAGACTCCGATCATTGATCGTCGGTAAATAACCTGGTAAGACTACCCCAGAGGTTTCAGAATAATTCAAAGCCACTTGAGCTCCTATCGCATCGGGAATTTTTATCAGTTTCTTCAATCCTGACTTTAAATCAAGGCCGCTACTTAGCGACAAAGTACTTGCCGTCTGAACGGTATGTAAAGGTCGACCTGCAACTTCAGCGAGTGCGTCAGAACCTCGTTGCCAATTAAGCGTACCTCCGTAATCTAAACGGGTAGTTATAAAATCAAGGGGTTTGAACGAACTGAATGGAATTTCTAGTCCAAGCTGTAGTTGTTGCGCATAGGTATTTGGCTGACCCCAAGAGAAAAAGGACTCCCAAACAGAGTTGAAACCCAGGTTTTGATTAAGATCTAGATTAACGATATTATTCTGGGTAGCAGTAAATGAGGTACTAAAGAATTTTAATGGATTCGCTTTGATCGAACCGTTCCATCCCGACCTAAAATTTTGTTGACTTAAAAGGGGTAAATCAAGAAGGGTTACACCGGGTATAAAGATTTGTCTGAAGCGCTGTTCACTAAGGGATCGATCAATAGAGGCTCCCATGGTTAATGAGAAAATAGAAGGCGTATACCTATAATCGAGTGAAGCTCTCGCTTGCGACTGAAGCGATTCTGAGATTTCAAAATCACGATGCGACTTGGTTGAATGGCTATAATTAACCGTAACATTCTCAGGATCAAAGAAATCGATATTGCTACCCTCTTTGCGTTCTATTCGAACACCATTAAGCGCGAGGCTAGAAACTTCTGTATATGACTCGGCCTGCTCTCGAATTGCTTGTTTATCATCGTTATTAGTCGCAGCACTAAGACGATCCTCGAGACGAATATCTTCATAAACAGGATCATACTCCGGAGTAATTCGCGTAGAAGCCATCGAATAATTTAATGGTAGTCTCAATCGACTGGCTTTAGGTAAAAACTGTCCAAGATCTGTGCGCACCGAGAAATCAAAGTTTTCAGTATCATCTAACGAACGTGTATTAACCGCCCCGTCGATAGCTCCAAAACCTACCGTTGTCTTAGAGAAACCGGCCCCCAAAGTAACTACATCAGATAACTGGACAGAGGCATTGGCTGTTGCCGCCCAGCCTCCTTTATGATTGATTCCTGCTAGACGCAATTCATTAAACCAAAGCTCTGCCGAAACCGGTAGGCTTGATGATCGATTGATGGCACCAAGCATGGCAGAGGTAATATTCCCGATCGACGGATTTCCTTTTACGCGAATGGTCATTCCATTCTCAAGAACCTTTGAAAACTCGGGTTCTGCGGAGGTAATTTGCTCTGCCTTTACACTACTTAATAGTGCCAAATCCAAATCAAGGGCATTCGCATCTGGCCAAATTAGACCTGCGTCTTGAGTTGCATTTTTGGTAAAAGTTAAAGGCCACTCAATTTGGTAGTAGTTAGAGCTATAGTCCGTTCCAATTCTGAGAAAAGCAACTAAATCATTATCCTGAACCGTTGAAGCTCCTATTCGCTCGGCATGAACAAATAGCTTAATCCTTTCAAAGCGGCGCATATCGAATTTCACACGTCTAAAAGCTCCTCTTCCGTCCCCTAATTGTAAATCGGTAAACTGCATACTTAACGACTGTTCATTTTGTCGTACAATCGTATTCGTATTATTCAAAGCTTCGCGTCGAACCCCTGGTGGAAGTACGTATGGGATAGGGCTTCTATTACTGTTTTCTTCAATATTTACCGCACCCAATTCAAAGATCGATGAAGGACTTAAGGGTAAGTTAGCTTCTGGGTCTAATTCTTTGTCATAGATTCTCCAACTACCTTGAATGAGGTCAAGGGCAGCAAATCGTAAAACGGTTGATCCTTGAAATCCTTGTAAGGACATACGAATAAAAGGTATCGACCTAAAATCGGTAATCCCGCCTACCGCACGGGTGTATTCACGTAGAGGGATCTTATACTGCACCCAACGAACTTTGCGTCCTGTGTCCAGAGTAACTTCTCGAACCGTTGTAATGTAGGGCATCGATTCGCTCACCACCGAATTGATAGGAAGTTCATATTGATAATAACTCTCTGCCACATTCATGGCAAAGTCTCGATCGACATCCTCAACGTCGGGTAAGAGTGTAGAACCTCTTAACTCATCGGTCGGATTAATCGGTGTATTACCTTCAGGATTGTTGAAATACTTGTAACGATTTGGGATACTTCCCCGAGCTTCTAAATAATTCACATAATTATCTCTTGCCGGGTCATCACTTGGTCCTGTATAAATCAAACCTTCCTGAGAATCTGAAAGACCATCTAATCCGACATCTTGTATTTCTCGAGCACCCGCATCGCTATCAAAAGTATAAATCAGGGCACTTCTAGAAGGGACAGATCCATAAATAGTTGGATCCACTTGAACTCCAAGTCCATTTTCGTATTGCTTTCTTCCATCAGGAAGAATATCCTCAGAAAGATTCCCAAGATCGATCACTAATTTACCTCCCTCTCCAACTTCTGAAGGATCGAGCGGATGCAACATCCAAAACTGCAAGTATTCAATATTTGCCTGTTCAAAGTCAGTAACGGTAAGCGCTCGCATAGTCCCTGCCCATTTATTAGCAACTGCACCAAAATCAGACGCCGTATTATAGGGTCCTGCCTCATCGGGATAGTAGGCGATATCTAAGGTAGACTGAACTGCAGATTGTCCCTGGACTACATCGGTTTCGGGATAAACCTCTCTTATAAAAATTCGACGCGCTTCATCTTCTTGCAACATCGCATCGGTAATATCTGAGGGTCTTAACCTGCTGTAAAGCACAGGATCAATAGTATACCATGCCAGTCGAGCCCTAGACCTAGAAGCCTCAATTCCGGTTTGACCAAAAGGATTACTCGACAGTACCCAATCAGAAGGGTTTCTAAGGTCTAAGAATTGTTGGGCCTCTTCAAAATCATCGATATAGGTGGTTACCTCGCCACCGAATTGTGCATTGTTTGGAGCAGATGGAATGAGTGCAGCAATTTCTGCAGAGAAATCAATCGAAGACGGTGCTTCAGTCTCAATAGTTGGCCACTGATTAATGAGTCGTGTAAGCCAAGGAACCTCTTTCCGAAACGAAATATTCGCACCAATCATCGAGTTATTAATCGGCTCGATTCCATAAGCAGACTTCTGAGTGAGTGGGCGTTCTCTAAGATTTAAAAAGGCACCCCCAAAGGATAGTTCACTAGAGGCTCGATGCTGAATAGCGACTCCTGTGAATCGTCGAGTTAACTGCCCGATTTGGCCAGCATCTTCAACTGAAATATCTATCGGAAGACCAGAATTCTGCAAGCTCGGATCAAGAATCTCCACCTGACCCGCGGCATAATCAACAATGTAATCAACCCCTTCAGTAAGAACTCTACCGCCAATACTAACCTGGACAGATCCGGGTAACGCAAACGCTACCCCAAGCGACAACTTTTGACCCGAAGAAGCAGTGCTACCGCCATAGGAACCTCTAAGTAAAAAACGATTCGCATCTGCCTGCTGTAAGGCAGCTGTCTTCGTTAATTCATAGAGAGAACGATAAACATATTGCCTTTGATTACCATTATAAGATTCCGCAATTTCGTAGTCTTCGGTAACATCACTAGAGAATTGCTCAAACAAGTATTCACCAAACGGCTCTACCTGGGTAAAAATGATTCTACCATTCGAGGCATCAACGGTAATACCGTCTATAAAATCAAAGAAACCATCCCCTTGCTCTGAACGATTTTGATAAGCATCGAGTCGATCTAAATTGAAAATTTTCAATAACGTACTATTTGAAAATTCCTCTGGCCAGGGAACCGAAGAGTCTGCAGGTGTTAAAAAGTTTCGGGGACTAGGGTCGGTGTAAAGTAATTGAAACTCAAAATCATTTGCACTAATTCCGAAGGCTCCAGTCGAATAGATATTCTTCATCATCAAATCCCAAATAGGATCCTCAACCCGGGTAATATTGCTCTTTAGAAGTTTTACAATAAGCGCACTAGAGGCATCTCTTTGATTGTCGTTAGAGAACTCTCCGACCGTATAAACAGATCCGTTGTAAGTGTACTCATAAGCAACAGCAAGCACCTCATCAGTAGCCAATGGTTGATTCAGTGACAAGTATCCGAGCTGACGGTGGTACGAATAATCTAAACCGGCTTCTAATTTTCGAGCATTTTCTAGAGAAGCATAGTCTAATCCGTTTATTAAAGGCTCGCCTAACAAACTTAATCCGGAGGCGGCACCAGCGGCAGTTCTTATTGAACTGGGAAGACCTTCACCACCTATCCATGCGGGATTAAGAAGGTTGGCCTCATTGTCTGGTAAAGACTCAGTAGCTCGAAAAAAAATCTGTGGGCCCCCAAACCGAACTTTTTCAGGATTGTATTCTCCAAGATCTTGAAAACCTACAATTTGTCGAACGTTCTCAGTCTGTTGCGATCGATTGGTTACCCAAACTTCAATACGGGTAATCTGAACATTTGAAGCAATGAAGGGGTAGTTCTTAAGCGCTAGGTCATAGGCATCCCTAAAATGTTGACTTAAGAAAAAGTGAGTGTTTTCCTCATAATCGATCGCGGTAAGCTCAAACTCATTAATGACTGATCCATTTTGGGTGCTTACGGTATTTCGTTGAGATCGCTGTTCTGCATAAACGGCCGTCACAGAGGTACGCCCAAATTGTAAATCAGTTTTGAGTCCAAATAAATTCTGAGCACCAGTCATCAGACTGCTTTTGAGCGGCATACTTACATTACCAAACTCGATATTGCGAATCAGGTCATCCTCATTCGGAGTATATTCAATTTTGAAAAGATTTTGAAAATCAAAGCTTGAACGGGAGTCCATATTTGCTTGAACTCTTAAACGCTCTCCGACCTGTGCATCCACATTTAAATCAAATTGCTGATCGATATCAAGAACGGTGCTTCTTTGATTACGAACGGATACCGATGGATTTTCTGATTTCTGGCTAAGAGCTCCTAGATCAAGGGAAAAACCTCCTGAAGTGTCAACAGTGATGGTATTACCGCCGAATATGGATTCAAAAAAAGCAGAATTAACATAATAAGTAGGTAGTAAATCCTCGCGTGCGTCAGCTACCGTGTCGTTCACTTTCGAAAGGGCATCGGTTTTTGTCTGGTAGTTAGACTTAATCATCTGTGCTCGAAGTGCCTCGTAGTACTGGGTAAAACTTAAATACCTCGGATACCCCACCACCTTTTCCGATACAGAAGGGAGTAACTCGTATCTGTTATTTACCGGATCATACTGATAGACCTCATCTATGCCGAAGGGGGATAAAGCCGGTAATTTTTGCGCCTGAGTAAGGGTAATAGCGAAAAACGCGAGTAGGACACAAAGAGACCGTATTGAATCCAGTCTAATCTTCAATTTAAATTGCGTTTAGCGTATTCTTGATAAGATCTTCGACACTCATCTGCGAGTCTGCAGTTAGGAGCTTATCTACAATTTTCTGAACTGATTTTCGAGTGAAGCCAAGCACCTCTAGAGCGGCTATTGCTTCTTCTCCATTTTGCCCTTTGACCGTTGTGTTCGCTACCACATCTTCGGCTCCCTCTAATGCTAAGACTTTATCTTTTAATTCTAAGATCATTCGTTGAGCCGTCTTTGCCCCGATTCCTTTAACCGACTGCACAACAGCTACTTGCTCAGATGCAATTGCCCCAACTACGTCAGAAGGGCTTAAGGAAGAAAGCATAGTTCTAGCTGTCGCCGCACCAACTCCACTTACCGAAATGAGCAATCGAAATACTGCGCGTTCAAATTCAGATAAAAATCCGAAAAGCGTATGGCTATCCTCCTTGATTTGGAGATGGGTGTACAAAAGCTGCTCCTCTTCTGAACTCAATCCCGAAAAGGTATGAAGCGATACCTCGAGATGATATCCTACCCCATTACACTCAAGAATTACATGAGTGGGAGTTTTTTCTATCATTCGACCTCTGAGGTGGCTAATCATAACAGGTTATTTTTTGGTTACGCGTTGAGCGTCTGTTACCGCAATAGAAGTCATGTTGATTATTTCCTCAACACTAGCCCCTAACTGCAGAATATGAATCGGTTTATCTAAACCTAACATGACAGGACCAATTGATTTTACACCGTGTAGCTCCTTCATCAGCTTGTAAGTGATATTGGCAGAATCAAGGTTAGGAAATATTAATGTATTAACTTTTCGATTGGCCAGTTTTGAGAATGGAAAGGTCTGGGCACCCATCTCAGGATTTAGTGCAAAATCTGCTTGAATCTCTCCATCAACAATCAAATCTGGATAATCTCTATGTAAGATTTTAACGGCGTTTTTTACCTTTCTTGCTTCTGGTTTACTTGAAGAACCGTAGTTAGAATACGATAGCATTGCCATTACAGGCTCATATCCGAAAGAACGAACTTCTCTTGCAGTCATCACTGCAATCTCAGCTAACTCTTCGGCGGTAGGATTAACATTGATCGCCGTATCCGCTAAGAATAGTGGTCCTCGAGGAGTCATCATGATATTCATTGTGGCAGCTCTCTTGATTCCCGGTCCTCTACCTACCGTTTCTAATACAGGAAGCAATACTTTAGGGAACGAACGAGAATAACCCGATATCATTGCATCAGCTTCTCCAGAAAGAACCATCATGGGACCAAAATAGTTTCTATGCATCATTCGAACACCTGCACTGTATCTCTGCACCCCATCGCGTTCACCTCGACTCCATAACAGCTTAGCAAACTCATCCCGACGGGCCTGTTGATCATCATCAGAGGGATCAATAATTGGAACCTCAGCGTCAAAGTCCAACTCTTCTTTAAGGCTCTCAATCACCTCTTTATCTCCCAGAAGAATAGGGTAAGCCATGCCTTCATCAGAAACAAACTGAGCAGCTTTAAGCACATCAATCTGATCTGCTTCGGCGAAAACCACACGCTTAGGGTTAAGCTTAGCCTTATCATGAAGTGATCGAATAAATTTGTTGTCATTACCCGAGCGCGACATTAGCTCATCCTCATACTTCTCCCAATCGGTAATTTCAATTTGAGCAACCCCAGAAGCTATAGCAGCCTTAGCCACCTCCACCGGGATTTTAGAAATAAGTCTTGGATCAAATGGTTTTGGAATGATATACTCTCTACCAAAAGCTAAACGAGTAATATCATAGGTAATATTAACCTGCTCTGGCACCGGTTCTTTTGCCAAATCAGCTAAAGCACGAACCGCAGCCATTTTCATTTCTTCATTAATCTTAGTAGCGCGAACATCTAATGCTCCCCTGAAAATGAAAGGAAACCCTAAGACATTGTTTACTTGATTAGGGTGATCTGAACGACCGGTAGCCATAATGATATCCTCACGAGTGCGAATGGCAAGATCATAGTTAATCTCTGGATCTGGATTCGCCATAGCAAATACAATCGGGTTCGAAGCCATCGATTGAAGCATCTCTGCAGTTACAATATCAGCAATCGACAAACCAATAAAAACGTCTGCATTTACCATCGCTTCTTCAAGGGTATGAACATCAATTGCGGTTGCAAACTCTTCTTTTGATGGACTGAGGTTTTCACGATCCTTGCGAATCACTCCTTTACTGTCGAGCATGATAATGTTCTCTGCAGAAGCACCAAAGGCTTTATATAGTTTAGTGCAAGAAACTGCTGCTGCACCTGCTCCACTAACGACAATTCGAACATCCTCAATATTCTTTTCAGCCAATTCAAGAGCGTTGATTAGTGCTGCAGCTGAAATAATTGCAGTACCATGCTGGTCATCGTGCATGACTGGGATATCTAATTCTTCTTTCAACCTACGTTCGATCTCAAAGGCCTCTGGCGCTTTGATATCTTCAAGATTGATTCCTCCAAAAGTTGGAGCAATACGCTTAACCGTCTCTACAAACTCATCCACGTCGGTAGTATCGACCTCGATATCCATACCATCGATGTCTGCAAAAATTTTGAAGAGTACGCATTTACCCTCCATCACAGGCTTTGAAGCTAATGGACCTATATCACCTAAACCTAGTACGGCAGTGCCATTTGAAATAACCGCGACAATATTTCCCTTAGCGGTATACTTGTACACATCTGTTGGAGTTTCTGCGATTTCCAAACAAGGCTCAGCGACTCCAGGAGAGTAAGCAATCGCTAAATCTCTCTGTGTTTGGTAGGGCTTGGTCGGGACAATTTTAATCTTGCCCGGCTGTGGTTTTGCGTGATATACGAGCGATTCTCTTCGCTGTCTTGAGTTTCTCATTTCAATCTAATTGTATATCAAAGATACGTGATTCCCTCGCTGGGAATGTCGCCAAAACAGAATTGTTCTCTACCAGAACATTCCGACAAAAACAGCAGTGATTATGAGTAAGATAACCGATAGCGTACGGTAGTTTTTGTACCAAGGAAGTCCTTTCAATTGTTCGGTTTCTTCATTATAGAATGATCGCTTGTAGGTATACTCAGCAACTTTTTGTTCATCTACCTTACCAGAAGTTAGACTGACTGCAACGTTAACCACTACAGCAATAACAAATAATAAATTGGCTTTCGCTAGAAAATGTAGGTCGTTAATATATGGAGACCAGTCAAAGGATGCTGAAAGAATCATAAATACAGCAAAGGCACCTCCGACCATTAGACTTAAGAATGCACCGTTTGCGTTTGATTTTTTCCAGAAAAGACCTAAAATAAATGTAGCTACTACTGGCGGTGAGGTAAATGCAATCACCAATTGAAGATAACCCCATAGTGAATCGCTAACTTTTTCAATAAAAGGCACCCACATAGAAGCTAACACGACTAAAACTAATGTTGTGATCTGACCTACTCTCACTAGTTGCTTACCATCTAACCCAGGCTTGAATTGCTTTACAAAATCCATGGTAATTAGCGTTGAAGCCGAATTAAAAGTAGCTGACACTGAAGACATCATTGCAGCCAATAATCCTGCTACCACTAGACCTAGAACACCTGTTGGTAAAAGCTGAAATAATAATACTGGATACGTAAGGTTCGGACAGTCCGTCAGCGAAGCACACATCTCACCACTGGCTAGTGGATAATTAAGTCCACTAATATCTAAATTATTAAAAAGTAATAAGGCTAAAACACCAGGAACAATCATAATGAAAATCACAGGTAGCTTAAGAAACCCTGCAAAGAGTGCTCCCATACGACCGTGATGTAAATCTTTAGCTCCAAGAACTCGCTGAACCATAAACTGGTTATTTGCCCAGAAATAAAATCCTAATAGAGCAACTCCCGAAATTAATCCCCACCAGGGCATAAACTCATCGTTCGCAGGACGAACAACGCTAAATACATCTGTAGCGGTCTCAGGGATATAGGCGCCATTTGCGGCTCGATCTCCAAAGTCAATTTGACCTGCAGATAGCATTCCGTCAAGACCATCCATCATGGCTGACCAACCTCCACCTAATTGATCAAAGGCAAAATAGGTGATCAAACAAGATCCTATAATTAAAAGGATCGCCTGAATTACTTCGGTTTGAATTACAGAATTAAGTCCTCCAGGGATGGTGTAAGCTGCAGCTGCAATTGCTAAGAGAATAATAATCGTTGTTGAGCTGTACTCGGGAAAAAGTAGTTTCAAAACAATCGAACCCACATAGAGTGCAGCAGCGGTATCCACCATTACGTTACCAATGACGGTAATTAATGAAAAGTAATATCTAGAACGCTTATCAAAACGACGTTCTAAAAATTCAGGCATGGTATACACTCCTGACTTTAAGTAAAAAGGCAAGAAGAATACCGAAAATATGATCAAGACAATTACGGCATACCACTCATAATTATAGACGTTAATATTGGTCTGAAAACCATCAGAGGCTAAACCCACTAATGTGGAGCTAGAGATGTTTGCAGAGAAAAGAGCAATTCCGACAATTGGCCAGGTCATTGTTCTTCCTCCTAGGAAATAGTCCTCTGAACTTTCTCTTTTCGATTTAGAAATTCCATAGATAACGATACCTATGAGATAGAGTAGAATAACTCCAATATCGAGAGTGCTTAATTGATTCATGGTTGTAAGTTTAGTTCATGAATATAGCTACTTTTTCAAAAAGTCGATGTTTCTTTTTAAGCCCGCATACTTGGTGCGTTTTACCGCAGATTTTTTGAACACCTTTGAAAAGGTTTCTTCGGTCATTTCGATCCAGTCGTTAGTACTTAAGGATAATAGTTCAGATTCAGGATCAAATAACGGTTCACTATGGCTTTTCGAAAAACGGTTCCATGGGCAAACATCTTGACAGGTATCACAACCAAATGCCCAATCATCGAAAAGACCTTTAAAACTGGCCGGAATAGCTTCTTTCAACTCTATTGTGAAGTATGAAATACACCTAGACCCGTCAACTATATTTGGGGCTACAATAGCCTGCGTAGGGCACGCATCTATACAGGCCGTACAACTTCCGCAGTGATCTGTGGTTACCGGATGGTCGTACTCAAACTCTAAATCGAGAATGATTTCAGCCAAGAAAAAAAAAGAGCCCTTTTGCTTACTGATTAGATTAGCGTTTTTAGCGACCCATCCAAGACCAGATTTTTGCGCCCAAGACTTTTCTAATATTGGAGCAGAGTCAACAAAAACGCGTCCTTCAATCCCACCGAATTCTTGCTGTAAATCATAAAATAGAGCCCGCAATTTGTTCTTAATTACCTTATGATAGTCTTTACCATAGGCATACTTAGAAATCTTAAACTGATCTTGTTTAAACGCGACTGTTTCAGACGGATAATAATTGAATAATAATGAAATAACCGATTTTGCTCCCGGAACAAGCTTGATGGGATCCAATCGCATATCAAAATTGCGTTCCATATAGGTCATCTGACCATGATAACCCTTATTTAACCAAGACTCTAATCGAGGAGCATCTTCTTCAAGAAACCCAGCCTTTGCAATACCAGAAGATAGAAACCCGTGACGCTGAGCCGCCTCCTTTAGAAAAACAGAACGTCTATGTAGTTTCTCATCCTTTTGCATCCTTATTCAAAAAGTCCTTTCTGGCTTGAAGATTTAGTCTTTCCTAAATGTGCATACGCTAAAGGTGTCGCCTCTCGCCCTCTCGGAGTTCTAACTAGAAAACCTTGCTGAATCAAGAAGGGTTCATACACTTCTTCTAGCGTTTCAGGGTTTTCTGATACCGCAGTCGCTAGAGTGTTGATGCCTACCGGGCCTCCACCAAACTTATCAATAAGTGTGGATAGAATCTTATTATCCATCTCATCTAGACCATGAGCATCTACATTGAGTGCTTTTAACCCAAATCGAGCAATCTCCAAATCGATTGTTCCATTTCCTTTAATCTGTGCAAAATCTCGAACACGACGCAGTAAAGCATTACAAATTCTTGGAGTACCCCTACTTCTTCCCGCAATCTCAATAGCCGCATTTTCATCCATAGGAACACGTAAAATTTCAGCGCTGCGTAAGGCAATCGTCGATAATAACTCGGTACTGTAATACGAGAGTCGAGACTGAATACCGAATCGGGCGCGCATAGGAGCGGTTAAAAGACCCGAACGTGTAGTGGCTCCAATTAAGGTAAATGGCTTTAGATGAATCTGAACGGAGCGAGCATTTGGCCCTGTCTCAATCATGATATCGATCTTGTAGTCTTCCATCGCAGAATATAAGTACTCTTCTACTATAGGGCTCAGTCGATGAATCTCATCGATAAACAATACATCCCGCTCCTCTAGATTGGTAAGAAGACCTGCTAAATCACCGGGTTTATCTAAAACTGGACCCGAGGTGATTTTAATATTCACATCTAACTCATTCGCTAAAATATGAGCAAGAGTAGTCTTTCCTAGCCCAGGAGGACCATGAAGTAAAGTGTGGTCAAGTGCCTCTTCTCGGAGGTTAGCAGCCTCCACAAATATTTTTAAATTCTCAAGAACTGCTTCCTGACCCGCAAAATCGTCGAAGCCCTTAGGTCTCAGAGCGCGCTCGATATCAAACTCTTCTTTTCCGAAATGCGCTCCGGTAGCATCTAAGTTCTCATTCATATTAAAAGCTTTATTTAAAGGTAGGCAATCCTCATAAAAAAAGCCCTGCATCTGCAGGGCTTCATTTTTAGGAAACTAGTTAATCTTAATGATTCAACTCTTCTTCGTTTGGTTGCATTGGAATATGCTGAGGAACGAAATC
>DFQX01000089.1:33629-40462 GCA_002381155.1 Flavobacteriaceae bacterium UBA3478
ATAGCACCTGGCCAGTTCCCGTGGATGTGCTCTAATGGAGCAGTCCACTCGAGCGTATTTGAATTCCATGGGTTTTGTGAACCTTTCTTACCATAGAAAATGCTGTAAATGAAGTTATATACAAACACCAATTGAGCGGCAGCTGCGATAAGTGCAAAGACAGTCATTAAAATTTGAACATCTGTTAACTCATCAAACATTGGGAACGCAGTATTTTGATAATATCTTCTTGGAACTCCAGCCATACCCACAAAGTGCATTGGGAAGAATACTCCGTAAGAAGCAACTGCGGTTACCCAAAAATGGATATAACCTAAATTCTTATTCATCATTCGACCCTGGAACATTTTAGGGAACCAGTGGTATACCCCAGCGAATAGACCATAAAGTGCAGAAATACCCATCACTAAGTGGAAGTGAGCAACTACGAAATAAGTATCGTGAACATTAATGTCAAGAGTACTATCACCTAAGATAATACCGGTAAGACCACCTGTAATGAAAGTAGATACCAAACCAATTGAAAACAACATACCAGGATTCAACTGAAGATTACCCTTCCAGAGAGTGGTAATATAGTTGAATGCCTTAACTGCTGATGGAATAGCAATAAGAAGCGTAGTAAAGGTAAATACCGAACCAAGAAAAGGGTTCATCCCTGAAATGAACATGTGGTGACCCCATACAATCGTAGAAAGGAAGGCAATACCTAAAATAGATGCAATCATTGCGCGGTATCCGAAGATCGGTTTACGAGCATTCGTAGACATTACTTCTGAAGTAATACCTAAGGCGGGTAATAATACAATATAAACCTCGGGGTGACCCAAGAACCAGAAAAGGTGCTCATAAAGAACTGGTGAACCGCCTTGGTAATGCAATACCTCTCCTTGGATAAAGATATCCGAAAGGAAGAAAGAAGTTCCAAAACTACGGTCCATGAGTAATAAAAGAGCAGCTGAAAGTAGTACTGGGAAAGAAACAACCCCAATAATGGCAGTTACAAAGAATGCCCAAATCGTAAGTGGAAGACGAGTCATGGTCATCCCTTTAGTTCTAAGATTTAGAACGGTAACGATGTAATTTAAAGATCCTAAGAGTGAAGATGCAATAAAGATGGCCATTGAAACTAACCAAAGCGTCATCCCTAAACCTGAGCCCGGCTGAGCTTGTGGAAGTGCTGAAAGTGGTGGATAAACCGTCCAACCTGCAGCGGCAGGTCCAGCCTCTGCAAATAAAGAAACTAACATGATAGCACAGGAAATAAAGAATAACCAGTAAGAAACCATATTCAGAAATCCTGAAGCCATATCTCGAGCACCTATCTGCAGTGGAATAAGTAGGTTCGAGAACGTACCACTTAAACCAGCGGTTAGTACGAAGAATACCATGATGGTGCCGTGAATCGTTACTAACGCTAAATAAATATCAGCGTCCATTACTCCATCAGGCGCCCACTTACCTAGAAGCGCTTTAAAAACAGGAGAAGCTTCTCCTGGCCATGCTAATTGCATACGGAATAAAAGGGACATTGCGATTCCAATGAAACCCATGATTAATCCAGTGATCAAGTATTGCTTAGCGATCATCTTGTGATCTTGGCTAAAAATATACTTGGTGATAAAGGTTTCTTTGTGATGGTGTTCTGCCTCGTGAGCCATAATACTACCTTATTTAAACTTTTAAATTTTCTTTTTCGTTACAAATTTAGGGAACTGCAATAACAGTTTCACCAAAGGTTTTTTGAGAGTCTAACCACTTCTGAAAGTCTTCTTCTGACTCTACAATAATTTTCATCTGCATGTTATAATGAGACTTGCCACAAATCTTATTACATAAAAGAACATAATCAAATTCCCAAGGGTCACTGTTCTCCTCACCAGCTGCTGCACGTTCAGCGCGAATTTTGTTTGTTCTCTTCACCTTATCGATAATTTCAGGATGTAGACGCATCTCTTCAGTTGTGATAGTAGGAGTGAAAGAAAACTGAGTAACCATACCCGGAACACAGTTCATCTGTGCTCTAAAATGTGGCATGTAAGCTGAGTGAAGCACATCCTGAGAACGCATGTAAAAATTAACCTTACGTCCTACGGGTAAGTGCAATTCTTTAACAATGATATCGTCTACTGCGTTTGGATCAGATTCATCAATACCTAAGATATTAGCTTTATCAATATCAATGAGTCGTGCACTGGCATCGCCAAGAACATTATCCTCACCCCCGTAACGAGCAGTCCAATTAAATTGTTGAGCATAAAGCTCCACAACTAAAGGATCTCCTTCATCATTAATGTCCATAATATTAGTCCATGAATAGAGCCCATAAAGGATAAGTGCAGCAAGGGTAATAACCGGAATAATAGTCCAGATAAGCTCTAGCTTATCGTTGTCGGCATAAAAGAGGGCCTTTTTACCTTTCTCACCACGGTATTTATATCCAAAATAATGAAGTAAAAACTGGGTGATGGTCTGAACTATGAAGATAATCGCAAAGGAAATCCACATTAAACGATCATAATCGACCCCGTGCTCTGAAGCAGGCATCGGGAGAACCATTTTTCCATACTTAGAGAAACTAAAAATGGTGATTCCATAGATGAAAACCAGGAAAGCAAATAGTAAATAACCATTGTACTTATTATCCTCATCATCGGCGATAGTAGCATCCGACTTCTTACCTGTTGTTAATTGCGATAGTTCGAAAATCTTAGCTAATTGCCAAACTGCAATTGCAACAAGAACTAAAACTGCTAGAATTAATGGTGTTGTCATATTTATTAACTAACGTCGTTATTAATAGTGAAAATGTTTACTCTCTTCTAAAAGTGCATTTCCTTTAGGTTCAACAGCTACCTTAGTAAGAGCGGTAGCCACAACGTAAAGAAATAACCCAGTAAAGAATAAAATTCCACCTAATTCAGGGATACCGAAAGACCAATGTGCTCCAACAGTACCTGGCATGATCATATTGTAAAAATCAAAATAGTGACCCGTAAGAATTACGATACCAACGGTTTGTACAAACCAAGGAATACGCTTGTAATCACTTCTCATAATCACTAATAGTGGGAAAATGAAATTAAGAACCAACATGCCTAAAAAAGGAACCTTATAGGCCTCAAATCGCATCACATAATAAGTTACCTCCTCTGGGATATCGGCATACCAGATTAGCATGAACTGGCTAAACCATAAGTAAGTCCAGAAGATACTAATACCGAACATGAACTTTGCTAGATCGTGAATGTGTGAATTATTCACTGACTCAAGAAGTCCTTTAGACTTCAAGTAAAGCGTAAATAAAGCAATTACAGTAATCCCTGAAACAAAGAAACTAGCGAATACATACCATCCGAATAGCGTACTAAACCAGTGCGGATCAACACTCATAATCCAGTCCCAAGACATCATTGACTCCGACACCAAGAAGAAAGCTAAGAAACCAGCCGCTAACTTGAAGTTTGTAACAAAAGGCTTATTGTCTGAAGCAGTCTCCTCAGCTAGTGAAAGTTTTCTAGAATATTGTCTGTAAGCAATCCATCCTCCAATGTAAATAACTGCACGAACAAGGAAAAAAGGAGTATTTAAATACCCGCTCTTGTTTTGAATTAATTGATCATGAGCTACCACATCAGCATCCATCCAGACGAACAGGTGATTCATATGCAAGCCTGACAAAACAAAGAATGCAAATAGAATGATACCTCCAGGGATAATATACGAAGTGATTCCCTCCATAACTCTAAATAATAATGGAGACCAACCCGCTTGTGCTGCACGGTTAATAGCGTAAAAAGCTAAAACTCCTAGAGCAATAAGGAAGGAGAATAATGCACTTACATAAAAAGCAGACCAAGGTCTGTTTTTCATTTGATCTAAAACATGCTGGTCATGCGAAGAACCATGATCTTCAGCTACCGCCGCATGAGCGTCGTGGTTCATTGAATCACCATGATCTTCAGAATGTGAACCTTCTGCATTAGACCCGTGATGTGCTTCTGTACTACCATGATGGGCTTCAGCTAAGGTCGGATGGTCAGCACTTCCATGTTCTTCACCATGGCCGCCTTCATGAGATGCCATCATAGCTTTAGCCTCCTCAATAGTTGAAGGAGCGCTCATAAAACCATAACCTAGGCCTAAAAGCCCTAACCCCATAAGTATAAGGGTAGTTATCTTAAATCGTTGTGAAAACTGATACATACTAATTTACTTATTTAGTTAGGTCCTTTTTTAATTCCATTACATAAGCAGAAATCTGCCATATCTCTTCTTCACTGCTTAACTGAGCTGCATAAGAACCCATTGAATTAAGACCGTAATAAATGGTGTGATAGGTGCTTCCGATAGTAATATTACGAGCAGCATCTGCATAAGTAGGTACCCCTAAAATTTTCTCGCGTTTTACGAGAGTACCTTGACCATCACCTTTGGTTCCATGGCAAATAGCACAGTAAACATTATAAAGTTCTTTTCCCTTAGCAAGATCACTTTCTTTGTTTTCAGAAAGAAGTGGACTTTTGTCTGCTCTAGCAAGTTCCTTACCTTCAAGTGTATTGTCAAATTGGTATGGTAACCAACCTCTAGGAATAGTTCCTTCAGCAGGTAAAAGTGCCGCAGTATTCTCAGGAAGGATTGATGCCTCACTGTAAGTTTCATAACCCACTGACTCATACATGTTAGGGAAATATTGAAAATTAGGCTTGCTCTTATCGAAGCAAGACACAGCAGTAAAAGCTAGCGCTATGAGCGTAATTTTGGATAAAACTGACTTCATGTATTAAGCTTTAGGAACCTGAACCTCAATGGCCCCGGTATCAAGTAAAAGTTCGGTTAATGCCTCTTCCTGTTCTGACTTAACAGCTACCTCCATCAAGAAGATATCGCTAGTGGTTCTAGGATTCGGGTTTTCAGCTTTCTTGAAAGGCCACATGCGACTTCTCAAGTAAAAGGTAATTACCATAAGGTGAGCAGCAAAGAAAACGGTCATCTCGAACATCACCGGAATGAATGCTGGTAAATTCTGTAAAAAAGTAAAACTTGGTTTACCTCCGATATCCTGTGGCCAGTCTTCGATCATGATATAATTCATCATGGTCACCGCTACAGTTAAACCTAGTACTCCGTATAGGAAGGCAGCCATAGAAATACGGCTATCCTCAAGACCTAAGGCTTTGTCCAGCCCGTGTACTGGAAAAGGAGTGTATACCTCTTCAATATGATACTTTTGGCCACGAACCTGCTTGACAGCATTCATCAGAATGTCGTCATCAGTATAAAGCGCTCTAAAAACTTTTGATGCCATATTAGTGATCGGTGGTTGAGTTAGTGTTAGATTCTTCCACTTCGTAAGTGGTTACTTTACCTCTAGGAGGCATTTCATATAAGGGCTTCCCTTCAGCACGAAGTGCCTTGTAGTTGTCTGCAGAAGACTTCAAGATAGACTTAACCTCTGCCTGTGCAATTACTGGGAATGTTCTTGAGTAAAGAAGGAACAAAACAAAGAAGAAACCAATTGTTCCAATGAATATTCCAATATCGACAAAAGTCGGTGAGAACATCGTCCATGAAGAAGGAAGATAATCACGGTGAAGGGAGGTAACGATAATCACGAAACGCTCAAACCACATACCGATGTTTACCACAATTGAAATAAAGAATGAGAACATAATACTCGTTCTTAACTTCTTGAACCACATGAACTGTGGAGAGAATACGTTACAAGTCATCATTGACCAATAAGCCCAAGCGTAAGGACCTGTGGCACGATTTAAGAACGCATATTGCTCGTACTCTACTCCCGAATACCAAGCAATGAAAAGCTCAGTGATATAAGCACAACCCACAATTGAACCGGTAATCATGATTACAATGTTCATAAGTTCAATATGTTGAAGTGTGATATAGTCCTCAAAGCCTACCACTTTTCGCATGATGATTAGAAGGGTATTTACCATTGCAAATCCAGAGAAAATCGCACCTGCTACGAAGTAAGGTGGGAAAATGGTAGTATGCCATCCAGGAATTACCGAAGTAGCGAAGTCAAACGATACAATCGTGTGAACCGACAATACTAGTGGGGTTGCAAGACCGGCAAGTACTAATGAAACCTCTTCAAAGCGCTGCCAATCTTTAGCTCTACCTGTCCATCCGAAACTTAAAAGGCTGTAAATTTTCTTTTGGAATGGACGAACGGCACGGTCTCTAATCATTGCGAAGTCAGGAAGTAATCCTGTCCACCAGAATACAAGAGAAACCGATAAATAAGTTGAAATAGCAAATACGTCCCATAATAGAGGTGAATTAAAGTTCACCCATAATGATCCGTATTGATTAGGAATTGGCAGTACCCAGAAAGCTAACCAAGGTCTACCCATGTGAATAATTGGAAATAAACCTGCTTGAACTACCGAGAAAATAGTCATCGCTTCAGCCGAACGGTTAATTGCCATACGCCACTTCTGTCTAAATAGAAGAAGTACCGCAGAAATAAGAGTTCCCGCGTGACCAATACCTACCCACCAAACGAAGTTGGTGATATCCCAAGCCCAGTTTACTGTCTTGTTAAGACCCCAAACACCAATACCAGTAGCAATGGTGTAAATAATCGATCCTAAACCCCATAAAAAGGCTACAAGGGCAATGGAGAAAACGATCCACCATTGTTTATTTGCCTTTCCCTCAACAGGTCGAGCAATATCATTCGATACATCACTGTAACTTTTTGAGCCAGTTACTAGCGGTTTACGTATCGGAGCTTCATAATGCGATGCCATAATAGATTGTATTATTAATGATTAGGCCTTTTCGGTATTTCTTACTTTGACATG
>DFQX01000028.1 GCA_002381155.1 Flavobacteriaceae bacterium UBA3478
CCCGATACAAAGTCCTGCTCACAAAGGGCGATTTCTTGCGAGAAATCGACTAATAGCCGGCATGGCAGATGTTGTTTGGGTGGTAGAGTCTGCGGAACGAGGTGGCAGTTTGGTAACAGCAAATTTTGCCAAGGGTTACAATAGCCATTTGGTTGCTTCGCCTGGTGATATTGATAAAGAAGCATCGCAGGGGTGTAATCGTTTAATTGCAAATCATTCTGCATCACTGTATGAAAGACCTGAAACTATTGCTACTCATTTAGGGGTTCAGTTCCCTTCGAGAAAATCACTCTCGAAGAAGCTTCCTAATGACCCTGAAATTTTAAAAATTTACGAGCTATTAAAATTCCACCAAAAGCTTTATCCTAGTCAAATCATTCAATTATCGGGACTTGAAAAGGATACAGTATTAGAGCTATTACTTAAAATGCATTTAGAGGATCAGATAATTCACAACTCTGATAATTCCTATTCGCTCTAGGTTAAAAGCCAACCTTTTCTCGTACTCTTTGAAGTACTGCTTGGGCTGTTTTTCTAGCCTTTTCAGCTCCTTGCTGTAAGGCATCTTCGACTTCTTGAGGATGCGCATGTAGATACTCATATTTTTCTCTTGGCTCCTGAAAGGTTTGAAGTATAAGTTCTAATAATGCTTTTTTGGCATGTCCGTAGCCGTAATTTCCAGCCAAGTAGTTCGCGCTCATCGCTTCTATCTCGTCTTGTGGAGCAAGGCACTTGTACAAGGCAAAAGTGGTGTCTGTTAATGGGTCTTTAGGCTCTTCAAGACTTTTACTGTCGCTAAGAATACCCATAACCTGTTTTTTTAGCTCTTTTTCAGGAGCAAAAATATCGATGAGGTTTCCTTTGCTCTTACTCATTTTTTGCCCATCAGTGCCTGGGATGTACATGGTACTTTCGTTGACTGTCGCTTCTGGCAAGACAAAGGTTTCACCGTACTTATTGTGAAAACGTTGAGCAACGTCTCTTGTCATCTCTAGGTGCTGCAGTTGATCCTTACCTACGGGTACTTGTTCTGCATCATAAAGAAGAATATCAGCAGCCATAAGCATGGGATAGGTAAATAATCCGGCATTCACGTCTTCTAAACGATCAGCTTTATCCTTAAATGAATGTGCAAGAGTAAGTCTTTGGTAGGGAAAGAGACAGCTTAGATACCAGGACAACTCGGTAACCTCAGGCACGTCGCTTTGTCTATAGAATACTGTTTTGTCGACATCTAACCCAAAAGCTAGCCAGGTTGCCGCGGTTGAAAAGGTATTCGCTCTTAAGGTTTCACCATCCTTAATCTGGGTGAGCGAATGCATATCAGCGATAAACAAATAAGAATCATTCTCTGCACTATTTGCCAGAGATATTGCTGGTAGGATTGCTCCAAGTATATTCCCAAGGTGAGGGGTTCCTGTACTTTGTACTCCTGTAAGGATTCGTGCCATCTGCAAATTTTAGGTTACATAGTTACAAAAATTTAAAAAGTTATACTTTCGAATCCGTGTTGAGATTCATCAAAAATTCAGGCTACATCATTTATAAGGTGTGGTTTTATGTGGTAACAGCTCTGCCGGTACTCGTTTTTTCTCCTCTTCTGTTGATTGGAGTTAGTTCTAAAAAAACATACCCTTTAGTTTACTGGTGCGCTCGATCTATATGGGCTCCATTTATTCTCTTTATGATGGGAACGCCAATTAGAAAGGTGAAAGGTTCTGAAAAATTGCCAAAGACGCCTGCCATCATGGTAATGAACCACACAAGCATGCTCGATGTGATGTTGATGCTGAGAATCTGTAAAAAGCCCGTGGTTTTTGTCGGCAAGGCCGAGTTGCAGAGGATCTGGATTTTCGGGTTCTTTTATAAACGTGCTGTAATTATGGTTGACCGGTCGAATAAGGAGAGCAGAAAACAAGTGTATAAGAGCGTTCAAGAACGAGTTAAAAATGGAGCGTCAATTGCTATTTATCCCGAAGGGGGAGTTCCTGATTCGTCTGTGATGCTTGATCGATTTAAGAATGGCGCGTTTTCAATGTCTTTAACTCATGATTTGCCTATCGTACCGATAATCAATTACGATTGTAAAAAGCGAATCAACTGGGATCTCTATCACGGCGGGCCGGGCATACTGAGATATAAAATAATGCCCACCATTAAGGCAGGCACTTATTCTAAAGACGAACTCGAAAAGTTACGAGAAGATGTGAGAGGTCTTTTTATTGAAGAGCTGACTAATGAGCCAGTTATGAATTCACGTGGTTAAGAGCCTCGTAAATTTTGTTTTCAATTTCTTCAGACAGATCAGGATTGTCTAAAAGTAGCGCCTTAACAGCATCTCTACCCTGACCTAATTTGCTATCTTCGTAGCTAAACCAAGACCCGCTCTTTTTAATGATTTCATAGGCTACCCCCAAGTCGATAATTTCACCAACTTTTGAAATCCCTTCACCATACATGATATCGAACTCAGCGGTTTTAAAAGGAGGAGCAACTTTGTTTTTAACCACTTTAACCTTGGTTTTATTACCCATTACATTAGAATCACCATCTTTGATTTGACTTGAACGGCGGATGTCTAGTCGAACAGAGGCGTAGAACTTAAGGGCATTACCCCCTGTTGTAGTTTCTGGGTTACCAAACATTACACCAATCTTCTCACGTAATTGGTTAATGAAAATCACCGTACAATTGGTTTTTGAAATGGTTGACGTAAGCTTTCTAAGTGCCTGAGACATTAGTCGAGCGTGTAATCCCATTTTAGAATCACCCATTTCTCCTTCAATTTCACTCTTTGGCGTTAATGCCGCTACAGAGTCAATAATAATGATATCGATGGCCCCTGATCGGATAAGATTATCCGCAATCTCAAGTGCTTGTTCTCCGTGATCGGGCTGTGAAATAATTAGATTGTCTATATCTACACCTAGTTTTGCCGCATAGAAACGATCGAAAGCGTGTTCTGCATCAACAAACGCCGCTATGCCTCCCGCTTTTTGAGCTTCAGCAATCGCGTGTAGGGTAAGCGTGGTTTTACCCGAAGATTCAGGCCCGTAGATTTCTATGATTCTACCTTTCGGAAACCCCCCAACGCCAAGAGCGGCGTTTAGACCAATAGAACCCGAAGAAATAACTTCGACCTCTTGTACTACTGAGTCTCCCATTTTCATAACGGCACCTTTACCGTAGGTTTTATCTAACTTGTCTAGGGTAAGTTGAAGTGCCTTTAGCTTCGCATCTTGTTCTTTGCTCATATCTATTCATTTGGAATATTTCCAAATTTAAATAATTCCGATGCATGTTTGTTGCAGAAGAATGAAATTGTTGAAAAAATGTACTTTTGTTCAACTTTTATCGAACCTTTCTAACTTAAAACATCGTATAGCATGCAACTGTACAATACCTTAAGTGCGAAGGAGCGAGCTGTTCTAATAGAGCAAGCTGGTGTTGACCGGCTTACGATCTCGTTCTATAAATACGCACGCCTCAAGAACCCACAACTCGTTCGAAATCATTTATTTCTAGCTTGGAATGACTTAGAGGTTCTAGGTAGAATTTATGTGGCTAAAGAAGGTATCAACGCACAACTTTCTGTTCCTGCACCTAATTTTGAAGCCTTCAAAAAGCACTTAGATAGCATCTCTTTTCTAGAAAACGTAAGATTAAACATCGCTATTGAGCAAGACAATATGTCGTTCTTGAAACTTAAGGTTAAGGTTCGGGATAAAATTGTGGCTGATGGATTAGACGATGGGTCTTTTGATGTTACTGACAAGGGAATTCATGTCGGAGCTGAGAAATTCAATGAGCTAATCGAAGACCCAGACACCGTGCTGGTCGATATGCGCAATCACTACGAAAGTGAAATCGGCCATTTCAAAAATGCGGTTTGTCCTGATGTAGACACCTTTAGAGATTCCTTAGATCTTATTGAAGAACAACTTAGAGACCATAAAGAATCCAAAAAGTTGGTGATGTATTGCACCGGGGGAATTCGATGTGAAAAGGCCAGTGCGTATTACAAGCACAAAGGGTTTAAACAGGTATACCAACTTGAAGGTGGAATTATTGAGTATACTAGACAGGTTAGAGCTCAAGGATTAGAAAATAAATTCTTAGGCAAGAATTTTGTTTTCGACGAACGTCGTGCAGAATGTATTTCTGATGATGTAATTGCCGTTTGTCACCAGTGTGGCTCTTCGTGTGACACTCACGTAAACTGTGCGAATTCAGGATGTCATTTACTTTTCATCCAGTGTGAAAGCTGTGCCTCTAAGATGAATCATTGTTGTAGTGAAGAATGCATGGATATTGTCTCATTGCCTGAAGAGGAGCAAAAAGCGCTTCGAAAGGGTAAAACAGTAAGCAATAAAATCTTTAAAAAAGGACGATCTCCTAAGCTTAAATACAAGGCTTAGTTGTAGCCGGTTTTCCTTTGTCGTACCTTTAAGGTTCATTTTCGAATTATGTCGTGCGCATCGTGTTCAACAAGTAAGGATGGAAAAGTTAGGGGCTGCAAGAACAATGGTACTTGCGGAACAGATGGCTGTAATAAACTTACTGTTTTTGATTGGTTAGAAAACATGTCTTTGCCTGCAGGGCAGGAGCGTTTCGACATCGTTGAGGTTCGATTTAAAAACAGCCGTAAGGAATTCTTCAAAAACACCGATAAGCTTCCGATTCTTATGGGAGACGTGGTGGCCACTGAGGCTGCTTCGGGCCATGACGTAGGGATTGTAACCCTTACCGGGGAGCTAGTTAAAGTTCAGATGAAGCGCAAGGGTGTTGCAGTGGATGAACCGACCTTAAGTAAGATCTATCGTAAAGCGTCTCAAAGAGACATTGAGGTTTGGCATCAAGCTAGAGAGCGTGAAGATGAAATTCAGAAGCGAGCGAGAGAAATTGCTATTTCTTTAAACCTCGAGATGAAGATCTCAGATGTAGAACTTCAAGGAGACGGTTCAAAAGCTACCTTCTACTACACGGCCGAGGCTAGAGTAGATTTTCGTCAGTTAATAAAGGACATGGCTCGTGCTTTTGGCCTAAGAATAGAAATGCGTCAGATTGGCTATCGTCAAGAAGCCCAAAGATTAGGAGGTATTGGCTCTTGCGGTCGAGAACTTTGTTGTTCAACTTGGCTCTCTGATTTCAGAGCGGTGAGCACTTCTGCAGCGCGTTATCAGCAACTTGCTTTGAATCCGCAAAAACTAGCTGGTCAATGTGGAAAGTTGAAATGCTGCCTCAACTTTGAGTTAGACACTTATCTCGATGCACTTAAAGGGTTCCCACCGACTGATTGTAAGTTACAAACAGAAAAAGGGGTTGCCTTCTGTCAGAAGGTAGACATTTTCAAGGGGCTCTTATGGTTCACCTATAAGAACGATGCCACGAATTGGCACACCCTTGACAAAGATCGGGTGAATGAAATTTTGGCAATCAATAAGGAGGGTAAGAAGATTGATTCTCTTGAGTCGTATCAAATAGAAGTACAGACCATTGATGAGATGGCGCCAGACCCTGACCAATCTCTGACTGAGGACAGCTTAACTCGATTTGATCAACCGAAAAGGCGAAATAAGCGAAGAAACAAGAACAGAAAGCCTAAGCCAACTAACGATTCTGACGCTCCAAAGCAGACGGCTAATCCTAATAAGGAGAAGACCACTTCGAATAAACCCAGAAAAAATTCGGGACAGAATCGAAGAAGGAATCAGAATAAAAACCGCGAGAATAGCTAACAGATGTATCGAAGAATAATTGTCCTTCTCTGGGTTCTGTTTGTTTTCGGAGTTGCTGGTATATACTTTGTTTTTCATAGCGCAGCTACTGGTAAGTTTGGGGAGATGCCCACCTTTGAGCAATTAGAGAATCCAGAATCGAATCTCGCCACTCATATCTATTCATCAGACAGCCTATTATTAGGTAAGTTCTATTTGGCAGACAACAGAAGCCCGGTAGACTATAGTGAACTTCCAAAGTCACTTATAGATGCGCTTGTTGCTACCGAAGATGCCCGATTTTTTGAACACTCTGGAATTGATTTTAGAGGATTTGCACGGGCCGTGGTCTTTCTTGGCAAACGAGGAGGAGCGTCTACCATATCACAGCAGCTTGCCCGACAGCTGTTTGTCGGTGTTCGTTCAAGAAATTTAAAGGAGGCCCTTCAACAGAAAATTAAGGAGTGGGTGATTGCCGTTCGTTTAGAGCGTAACTATACCAAAGAGGAGATCATTCAAATGTACCTCAACAATTACGATTTTAATTATTTAGCAGACGGAATTGAAAATGCCGCTCGAATCTATTTCAATAAGACGCCTCAAGAACTAGAGGTTAAAGAGAGTGCCATGCTCGTTGGAATGCTTAAAAATTCCTCCCTCTACAACCCGGTTCGGAGACCAGAATTAGTTACCTCTAGGCGAAATACAGTTTTAGACCAGATGGTTAAGTATGGCTATCTTGAAGAGAAGCTAAGCGACTCGTTACAGCAAACACCTCTTGATATTCGTTTTACTCCAGAAAACTCTCACAACGAAGGTTTAGCCACCTATTTTAGAATGCATTTACAGTCGTGGCTAAAAAATTGGGTGCGCGAAAACCCGAAATCAACTGGAGAGACTTACGACATTTACCGAGACGGTTTACGTGTCTATACGACGATAGATAGCAGGCTACAGGAGAATGCTGAAAACGCAATGGAAAGCCACCTTTCTAACTTGCAAGCAGCGTTTTTTAGACAGCAAAAACAAGACAGTAACCCAACAGCACCGTTCATCGACCTAGAATTAGAGCAGGTTGAGGAGATTGTTGATCGCGCCATGCGAAATAGTGATCGTTGGAGATCGCTCCGTGCACAAGGCAAATCAGACACCCTTATTAAGGCAAGTTTTTATGTCCCTGCTGAGATGACGGTCTTTGATTGGAAGGCTCCGAGCAAGGAACGCGACACCGTGATGACGCCTTATGACTCGATCCTTTATTACAAATCTCATCTTCGAGGAGCACTGATGAGTATCGAGCCGCAGACGGGACACATCAAAGCGTGGGTTGGTGGCGCAGACTACAAGCATTTTCAATACGACAATGTGGTTCAAGGCGCCCGTCAAGTGGGCTCTACTTTCAAACCTTTTGTTTACGCAGCGGCTATCGACCAGTTGCGAATGTCGCCTTGTGATCGACTACCAGATGTGCCGTATTGCGTTAGTGCGGGAAGACATGGAAATATTGAGGCTTGGTGTCCAAAAAATTCTGGCGGAAAGTATTCAGGTGAATCAATCACCCTAAAACATGCATTAGCCAACAGTATTAATACTGTTACTGCACAGCTGATTGACAGGGTAGGCCCAGCTTCTGTGGTATCAGTAGCTGAGCGACTGGGAATTGAAAGTAGAATACCTGCGGTACCGGCTATTGCATTAGGAACACCGGATATTAAAGTTTTCGATCTGGTTTCGGCATACAGCACCTTTGCGAATCAGGGCGTTCACACGACTCCAACCTTTGTCACTCGTATCGAGGACGAATCAGGCAATGTTATTTATGAAGCGATTCCTGAAACTAGAGACGTTTTCAATAAAGAAATTGCCTATACGATGATCAGCCTTTTAAAAGGAGTTACTGAGGCGGGATCGGGAGTTCGATTAAGACATAATTGGATGATCGACAACCCGGTTTATCAGGAGGTCGTTACTGGATATCCTTATGAATTTAAAAATCCGATCGCAGGAAAGACAGGAACGACCCAAAATCAATCTGACGGATGGTTCATGGGAATGGTTCCCAACCTTGCTACCGGGGTTTGGGTAGGAGCCGAAGACCGCGCCGTTCACTTTGACAACATAACTTACGGTCAAGGAGCCACCATGGCTCTTCCCGTTTGGGCGAATTATATGCGAGAAAGTTATAACGATTCGATCGGAGTTTCTTCTGAAGATTTTATAAGACCCAATCAGATAAGCATCAATCTTCTATGCAACGAAGCGAATCAGGTGATTCGTGAAGAAAAGTCTGAAGATCTAGAAGAATTCGACTTCTAGACCTTCACCACTTTATTACTTCAAATTATTTTCGTTTTCGTTCCTGATCCTAGGACTAGGAAGGCTTTCAAATCCCATGTTGTAAAGAGTAAATCCGAAGATGTCAGCATATTGGTCGATGGTCTTACTCACTGGGGTTCCTGCTCCGTGACCCGCATCGGTTTCAATGCGTATCAAGGTAGGTAGTGCTCCTGATTGCTTGTCTTGAAGTTCTGCCGCAAATTTGAAGCTATGTGCAGGAACCACACGGTCATCATGATCACCAGTGGTAACTAGAGTTGCCGGATATTGAACCCCTTCTTTTACATTATGTACAGGCGAGTACCCTTTCAGGTAATCGAATATTTCTTTGGAGTCTTCTGCTGTACCATAGTCATAAGCCCATCCTGCTCCAGCAGTAAAGGTGTGATAGCGTAGCATATCAAGAACGCCGACCGCTGGTAGTGCAACCTTCATTAAATCAGGTCGTTGTGTTAGGGTCGCTCCGACAAGCAACCCTCCGTTAGAACCTCCTCTAATGGCCAAGAAGTCACTCGAGGTGTATCCGCTTTCAATCAGGTATTCGCCAGCGGCGATAAAATCATCAAAGACATTTTGCTTTTCTAGTTGAGTCCCTGCTTTGTGCCATTCTTTTCCGTATTCGCCACCACCTCTTAGGTTAGGAACCGCGTAGACTCCTCCAAGCTCCATCCAAATAGCGTTTGCCGTGCTAAATGATGGGGTTAAGCTGATGTTGAACCCTCCGTATCCATACAGAAGGGTTGGATTTTTACCGTCTTTAATTAGCCCCTTTTTATAAGTGATCATCATTGGCACTTTAGTACCGTCTTTAGAGGTATAAAACACTTGTTCAGAGATATACTGATCTGGGTCGAAGTCAATGTCAGGACTCCAATAGAGCTCAGAAGTTCCGTCTTCTACATTATAGGTGTAACTACTAGAAGGGGTATTGTAGTTAGTGAAGGAGTAGTAGATGGTAGTTGCGTCCTTTTTTCCTCCTAATCCGCCAACACTTCCTAGACCGGGAAGGGCAACCTCTCTGACTAATTTCCCGTTATAGTCGTATTGATAAGCCTTAGATAATGCGTCAACCATATACTCTGCAAAAAGATATCCCCCTCCAGTGTTAACGCTTAGAACATTTTCGGTTTCGGGGATAAGGTCTGTCCAGCTTTCAGGAGAAAGGTTCGGATAAGTAGCCGTCACCACCTTTCGATTCGGCGCTCCTAAATCGGTAGTCATCACTAGACGATCTCCAACATTATCTATAGGGTAGGTATCTGAATCTTCATGACCTAGAATGGTTTCTATAGCCCCGTTAGGCACTCTTAGATCTTGAATGAAAAGCTTGTTTCCTGAGGTAGTATTTGATGCAGAAATGAATAGAAAATTTCCATCATCAGAAACAGAGCCCCCAATGTATCGATGCTTTTCGTTCTCCTTTCCACCAAATACTAGTTGGTCCTGATTTTGAGGAGTGCCTAGTTTATGATAGTACAACTTATGCTGATCAGTCTTCGCAGACAATTCACTACCGTCTGGCTTATCGTAGCTAGAGTAGTAGAAACCTTCGCTTTTTTTCCATGAAATGCCACTGAACTTAACGTCTACAATGGTGTCTCCAACCTGAGTTTTATTTTCAGTTTCGATGACGATGATTTTTCTCCAATCACTTCCACCCTCTGAAATACTATAGGCGGCAAGACTCCCATCTTTGGTAAAGCTTAGCCCAGCGAGTGAAACCGTTCCGTCTTCAGAAAAGGTGTTCGGATCTAAAAAGATCTCAGCTTCGCTATCCGCCCCCTTTTTTCGGTATAAAACCGACTGATTTTGAAGCCCATCATTCTTATAGAAATAGGTATAATCGCCTTCAGTAAAAGGGGTTCCTACCTTTTCGTAGTTCCAGATTTTTGTCAGGCGATCTTTTAAATCTTTCCGGTAGGGAATTTGGTCTAGATACCCAAAAGTCACCTCGTTTTCACGTTTTACCCAATCGGCAGTCTCCTCTGACCGATCATCTTCGAGCCATCGATAGGGGTCCTCTACAACTTGTTCGAAGAATGTGTCTCGAACAACTTCTTTTTTTGTTTCAGGATAGGTAAGAGTCATAGTGGTTTCTTTTTGCTGACAACTGCTCAAAATAGCTACAGTCACAAGCGCGGTAATTCCTAGATAATTTTGTTTCATCTGAGCCTAGATTTAGACCCAAAAATTACAAAATTATAGAAGACCCGAATTAAGAGACTAGACCTGAGCTTACTAAATATTCTGCAAGTTGGACGGCATTAGTGGCAGCACCTTTACGAAGGTTGTCAGCTACAATCCACAGATTAAGACTATTGGCTTCAGAAGGATCTCGTCTAATACGCCCCACAAAAACTTCGTCTTTACCATGCGCTTTGTATGGCATAGGATATTCGTTATTCTCGGGCGAATCTTCAATAACAATACCAGGAGTTTCGCGAAGTAAGCGGTAGACCTCTTCGAGTTCAAAATCATTGTTAAAACGAATATTTACTGATTCAGAATGCCCTCCAGCAGTAGGAATCCTAACAGCGGTTGCAGTTATTTTCAAAGAATCGTCAGAAAGTATTTTGAGAGGTTCGGTCATGAGTTTCATCTCCTCTTTGGTAAATCCATTGTCTTGAAAAACATCACAGTGAGGCAGGGCGTTTCTGTATATCGGATGCGGATAGGCACGATCCCCCTTAATGCCTTTTTCTTCATTTTCTAACTGACTCACAGCTGCAACGCCGGTCCCAGAAACCGACTGATACGTAGAAACAACTACTCGGTTTATTCCATAGGCTTTGTGAAGAGGCGCTAGGGCAAGCACCATTTGAATCGTAGAACAGTTTGGATTTGCAATGACATAGTCTTCAGCAGTAAGCTCTGCTGCATTGATTTCAGGAACCACTAGCTTGTTATTCGGATTCATTCTCCATGCAGATGAGTTATCAATCACTCGTGTTCCAACTGCCGCAAACTTAGGCGCCCATTCTAGGGAGGTACCTCCTCCTGCTGAAAACAAAGCAATGTCAGGACGTCTGCCTACAGCCTCTTCAAGCCCAATTACAGTAATATCTTCACCCTTGAAATTGAGGGTTTTCCCTACCGACCGCTCTGAAGCGACTAGAAGTAATTCATCAATCGGGAAATTGCGCTCTTCAAGTACTTGAAGCATTACGGTTCCAACAAGGCCAGTAGCCCCAACAACAGCTATTTTCATGAGTATTTCAATTTGAGCCGCAAAGGTAGGACAACCTCTTAGATAATTATGATAACAAAATGTTATAAATATAACACTAGATAAAAAGCCTAGGTATTCTAGGACCAATCCCGGTAAGTAGTTCGTAAGGAATAGTACCCGATTGTTCGGCCAATTCGTTTGCGGTGAGTTCTTGCCCCATTAGGGCCACCTCGTCTCCTACGGCTACTTCTAGACCCGTTACATCGATCATGAAAAGATCCATGCAAACCATCCCGACCACCGGAACGAGCTGACCTTTAATGAGCACTTGGCCCCGACCGTTTCCTAAATCACGGGTAAATCCATCGGCGTGACCAACCGGTATAGTGGCAATCGTCATTGGTGCATCAGCAATGAATTGACGGTTATAGCTTACTGATTCTCCTTTTTCAATGGTTCTCAAAGCAGAAACTTGAGAAAAAAGAGTACTTATCGGTTTTAATTTTTGATCTAAGACAGGGTCGTTAGCAAATCCATGAAGTGCAATTCCACAGCGAATCATATCGAAACAGGCCTCCGGATAATTAAGAACTCCCGAGCTATTTAGCGCGTGTTTTTTTAGAGTATTACCTAGTGATTGCTCTATGAAGTTTACACTCTGTTTAAAAGTATTGAGTTGATCTTCGGTGACCTCTTTCAACGCAGGGTCTTCACTGCCGATGAGATGGGTCATTACGTGGGTTAGTTCGATCTCAGGCTGTGCTTTAATCAACTGTAGCGCCTTTTCGATTTCATGAGGTTTTATACCTAGTCGATTCAGTCCAGTGTTCAAATTAAGGTGTACATCGATTTTTTGTTTCACTCCTATCGTTACAAGTGTTTCTAAAAACGAAATCGAGTAGATACTCAGCGATAAGTTTTCATCTATTGCATTCTCTAAATCTTCAACTTGCGGATGCAACACAAGAACAGGAACGTTTATGCCTGCTCTTCGAAGTGTTATACCTTCAGGAGTATAAGCCACACACAGGGCATCTGCCCCCAATTCCACTAACCACTGACTAAGTTGAATAAGGTCAGTGCCGTAGCCATTAGCCTTGACTACTCCCATTAGTTTAGCTTTTGGGCCAGCCGCAGTTTTTAAAAAACGAAAGTTATGTTCAAGAGCGGTTCTGCTTATTTGAAGCCTTGTCTTAGCGATCATTGCGCTTTTTTTCTTCTTGAATCGCCTTGTGAAAGGCCGCTCTACTTAGGGGTTCATATTCTTGATTCTCGCCAAGAAGCACCAAGCTTTCACCATTAGCAATACGATGTGAATAGTTCGCCAAGTTACCTGTACGCTTACAAATGGCGTGAACCTTAGTAACGTATTCTGCAGTCGCCATGAGATTGGGCATTGGGCCGAAAGGATTACCCTTAAAATCCATGTCAAGACCAGCAACCACTACTCGAACACCTTTATTTGCAAGGTCATTACAAACTGCTACAATTTCATCATCAAAAAATTGGGCTTCGTCGATTCCAACGACATCACATCCATCTGCTAGCAATCGAATATTCGCTGCCGCAGGAACCGGTGTTGAATGTATTTGATTGTCATCATGAGAAACTACCATGGTTTCATCATATCGAGTATCAATTAAGGGTTTGAAGATTTCGACCCGTTGCTTTGCGATTTTAGCCCTTTTTAACCTACGAATAAGTTCTTCGGTTTTTCCCGAGAACATAGATCCGCAGATCACTTCGATCCATCCGTATGGGGCATTAGGAGTTACAGGGTTTTCTAAAAACATTCGCAAAGAGTCTAAATTCAAAAATAGGAAGATTTAACGCAGATACAGCCCCGCGGCTTTCTTTTAGGTTGTATTTTTATTCAAAATTTTACCATGAAATTATCATCGCTTTCGTTCACCTTTAGGATTGCCTTTTCGAGGAGATTCGAGCGTATAGCAGACGGGGTGCTCTTTCGGTCAAAACACGTGCCTGAGCGAAATCCACAAAAAGAGGATTTAATCACCCCAGGAATGGATACCATAAGAAAATTGGTTTCTGAAATCGAAAAATAAGCTAATGTCAGGTAAGCTATACGTCGTACCCACACCTATTGGTAATCTTGAGGATATCACGCTTCGTGCCCTTCGGGTGTTGAAAGAAGTGAATCTTGTACTTGCTGAGGACACAAGGGTTAGTCTAAAGCTTTTGAATCACTTCGAAATTAGTGTGGGTGTACACGCATATCATCTGAATAACGAACACCACACCACCAAAAAGTGGATTGATCAGTTAAAGGAGGGGAAGCAAATAGCGCTTGTTAGCGATGCGGGTACGCCGGCTATTTCAGACCCAGGGTTTTTATTAGTTAGAGCATCAATTGCTGAAGGAGTCGAGGTAGAATGTCTTCCTGGAGCAACCGCTTTTGTGCCTGCGCTTGTGATGAGCGGATTACCTTGCGACCGTTTTGTGTTTGAAGGATTTTTACCTCCGAAAAAAGGGAGGGTGAGCCGACTCGAACTCTTGGCGGCACAAAATAAGACGATAGTGTTTTATGAGTCACCTCACAAAATCCTCAAAACCTTAAAACAGTGCGCAGCCATTTTTGGTGCTGACCGCCCAGCGAGTATTTCCCGAGAACTTACCAAAATGTATGAGGAAACCCTGCGGGGCTCCCTAACAGAATTAATTGATCATTTTGAAGAAACAGCTCCTAGAGGAGAGTTTGTTTTGGTCATTGGCCCTGAAGCTAAAATGCAGGATTAACCTCTATATTTAAGAATCGAATTAAGTTAAAGAACATGCAGAATCATATCACAACGAAATGGAAGGGCGGTATGCTCTTTGAAACCAACAGCCTAACAGGAACAACTTTTCATATCAATGACGGCAGCAAAGACGAGGAACACAGCCCTGTAACTCCCAAGGCCCTTATGCTTTCTTCGCTAGCAGGTTGTTCAGGCCTTGACGTTGCCTCTCTCATCGATAAAATGAAATTAAAGGTAAACGACTTTCGAGTTGAAACCTTTGCCGATTTAACAGACGAGCACCCTAAGACCTATAGCCACGTTAGAGTAGAATATCATTTTGAGGGAAGCGAGCTCAACGAAGAAAAACTTCAGCGCTGTGTAGATCTTTCAGTAGAGAAATATTGTGGTGTAATGGAGATGTTTCGCCAATTTTCAGAATTAAAGATCGAAACTATCTTTCATCATAAGACCGCGTAAATGCGGTGGTCACAAAGAGATAAACCAGACTCGGCTTGGGTAGATGCGCTTTACGAAGCATTTAATCAAGACCCAACTAAGCCTTTAGATCGAAACTTTTCTAGGCTACTAGTGAGTCGTGGCATAAAAACATATGCTGACGCCCTCTCCTTTTTTAAACCAGAAATCGATCAATTACACGATCCTTTCTTAATGAAGGACATGGATCGTGCAGTGTCTCGCATTAAGCAGGGCATTGCCGCCGGCGAACGAATCTTAATCTTTGGAGACTATGATGTAGATGGGACTACGGCAGTAGCTTTAGCATACAGTTATCTTGAAAAGCGCGGGGTTGAGGTTTCGTATTACATTCCTGATCGCTACTTGGAGGGCTACGGCCTTTCTTACCAGGGGATTCAATTCGCAAGTGATAATGACTTCTCTCTAATCATCGCCCTTGACTGTGGTATCAAGTCAACTGAAGAAGTTGATTTTGCCAGGAGCTTGGGGGTTGATATGGTTATTTGTGACCACCACACACCAGGAGATGTGCTACCAAATGCGGTTGCTATTTTAGATCCTAAGCGCTTAGATTGCCCGTACCCTTTCAAGGAACTTTGTGGGTGCGGGGTTGGTTTTAAGCTTTTACAAGCTATTGAGACTAGTGAAGGTCGAGGCCTCGAATCTTTGATGCCATTAACCGATTTGGTGGCTGTTGCTATCGGCGCCGACGTAGTATCTGTGATGGGTGAAAATAGGGTGCTGGCTAATTTGGGGCTTGAGGTATTGACCAAGAACCCTAGACCGGGTTTCAAAGCCCTGTTAGGTCAGGCGAAACGCGATGTAGTTAGCTTAACAGACCTTAATTTTTCTTTAGCGCCAAGAATAAATGCGGCAGGCCGCATGAAACAAGGTACTTATGCCGTAAGTTTAATGTTGACGGATAATTTGAGTGCTGCCGAGAAAGAAGCCAAGGCCATTGAGCAGTTTAATTTAGATCGAAGAAGCACAGATCAGTCGGTAAGTGATGAGGCCCTTCAGCAAATTATAGAGCTTGGAGAAGAAGACCGAAATAGCACCGTGGTATACCATCCTGATTGGCACAAAGGAGTCATTGGTATTGTTGCCTCAAGACTCATTAGTTCTTATTATCGTCCAACACTTGTTTTTACAAAAAGCGGAGAGTATCTAGCCGCCTCAGCGAGATCTGTACAGGGATATGATATTTATTCGGCCATTGATGCCTGTTCCGAGCACTTAATACAGTTTGGCGGTCACGCCTATGCGGCAGGGTTAAGTCTCAAGGAGTCTTCTTACCAAGATTTTAAAGAAGCCTTTGAAAAACATGTAACGAAAACTCTAAAGCCTGAACACAAAGAGCCCGAGGTGACCTACGATTATATAATCGACCCCTCTTTTATTTCTCAAAGAAACTTTCGAATCTTGAATCGCTTTGAGCCTTTTGGCCCTGACAATCCAGAACCGGTCTTTCGATTAAACAAGGTTCAACTTGAGGCAGTCCGATTGATCGGCTCAGAAGGCAAACACCTTAAAGCTCGCTGTCACGGCTTTGACCTTATTGGTTTTGGTTTTGGAGAAGCGATTGAGCACACCAAAAACAAAGTCGATCTTTTGGTAACTATTGGTGAAAATAACTGGAACGGTAAACGCCAGCTGCAATTACAGCTGAAAGACCTCAGAGAATCTCAGGAAAACTAACGTCTGAACGAAGACTTTTAAGACTTAACTCTCCCTTTTCCATAATGGCGTAACTGTCATATCTTAACCAATCTCCTGTGTTGAAATAAAAGGAGCCACCATTGAGGTGCACTTTCATTGGATAATGGCGATGACCAAACAAGAAATAGTCGAAATAATTCTGTTTTAGTTTTTCTTCACAATAAGCGATTAACCACTCATTTTCTCTTCCCTTAAATGTTACATCTTCGTCTCCAGAGATGAGTCTATTGTTAAGTGAAGCTGATTTGCCTAAGCCTACTGCGAAATTGGGATGAAGTCTCGAAAAACACCATTTAGCCACAGGATTGGTGAATAGTTTTTTCATTCGTTTATAACCTTTATCGCCGGGCCCAAGGCCATCTCCGTGACCGATGAAGCATCGTTTACCTTGAATTTCAAAAAGCTGTGGCTCATGAAAGACAGGTATTTGGAGCTCTTTCTCGAAATAATCTCCCATCCAGAGGTCGTGATTTCCTACGAAGAAATAAATCGTCATTCCTTTATCTCTTAGCCGGGCTAATGTTCCTAATACTCGGGTAAACCCTTTAGGTACCACTTCTTTGTACTCATACCAGAAGTCAAATAGATCTCCTAGCAAGAACAGTACATCAGTCTTGCCTTCAAGTTCTTCAAGCCATTCCACAAAGCGCAATTCTCTATCTCGACTTGAAGAGTTGTCTGGCGCTCCGAAGTGTTGGTCACTGGCAAAATAGACCGGTAGCTTGCTTGTGATCTTATGCATTGCGACGATTTTTGAACGCGGTAAGAATCGAGCGAGCATTCTCTGTAAGGGATAGTTTACCCGATTCTTCTGCTCTCTTAAAAAGCAGCTCTTCGTAATGTTCGGTTCCTTCCCAAAGTGAATGCTTTAAAGCAGCTAGTGCATCAGGACTATAGCTAGAGAGCTGCGTTAATTTTTCTTCGAGAGCTTTATCTAAATCGATTTCG
>DFQX01000012.1 GCA_002381155.1 Flavobacteriaceae bacterium UBA3478
ATATGGCTGCCAAAACGAATGAAGATAAGCTATCAGTACTTCCACTATCATTTGCGTAGAAGGCTTCAGAACCTTTATCTAATCTAAATTCTGGTTTGAATGTGAAGTTTCCACTTGAATAACTTCCGGTTAGTGTTAACGAAGTGTTATCTAGTTCTCCATCTCCAAGAATTCCTGCACCGTTATCTTTAAATATTTCGCCACGTAATCCTAAAGAGAAGTCGTCAGACAAACCAATCTGTGGATAGAGGGCAACACCTGAAAACTCGGCACCATCTGCTAATGAGGCCTTTGAAGCGTTAACACCTAGGTAGAACCCATCAGATAAATCGAATCCTCCGGTATAGTCAATCTGAGTGTAATCCTCTCCTGCGAGAAGGTTTAGATATTGGCCGTACAGACCAAGTTGAGCTCCGAACATATACTTGTCAAACGCTGCTCCGTCTCCGGCACTATCAAAGTTACCCTCGGTATAGTCGGTTTGATTCATTACACCAAGCATTAATGAAATATCATCACTCAGTGCTGCATCTAATTTAAGACCCGTATGAGAGAAGGGGCCGTAAGAAAATAAATACGAAGTAGAATAGTTGAAATTAGCAGCTGGTGAAATCACTTCATAACCTAAGAAGGTATTGAAGTTACCAAACGTCAGGGTTACACTATCACTCAAATTATAGTATACATATAGCTGATTGACAATGTTTGACGATCCTGATGAATTAAAAACCGCTTCAGTTCCGCGTGGTCCCATTACTAAGTCTGCGACGAATCCGTGATCTTCTCCTTCATAAGCGAAGATGAGGTTTGCCATTCCTAATGAGAAACCTGAAAGGTTCGCAAATGAAGTTCCTGGAGCGTATTCACTACTTCTAAAATAAGTATCAACGGTTCCTGAAAGTGAGAAGGTTGGTTCAGTTTCTTGGGCTATAACGATACTTGTTAGCGCTATAGCAGCTATTGAGAAAAATTTTTTCATGATGTTCGTTTTTTGATTTTTGATTTTTGATTTTTTGATAATGATATTAATGTTGATTCAATCTGAAATCCGGATATGCATCCATTCCGTGTTCATGAATATCAAGACCTTCTAGTTCTTCTTTGCGTGAAACTCGAAGTCCCATGGTCTTTTTAATTACTAATAATATTATGAATCCGCAAACACTGCAGAAAACACCTGCCGCTCCAACTCCGGCTAATTGAACAATAAACTGATCAAATGATGCCATAGCACCAAAAATTCCTACTGCTAGTGTACCCCATATACCAGTAATTAGGTGAACAGCGATTGCTCCAACAGGATCATCTAGTAAGAGTTTATCCAATAGACTTACGGCGAAAACAAGAATTATTCCTCCGATTAGACCAATGATTACAGCTTCGTTTGGAGACATTTGATCTGCCCCAGCGGTAATACTTACTAAACCACCAAGAATCCCATTTAAAAACATGGTTAAATCAAAATTCTTAAACTTCAGGTAAGAGATGATAAATGCCGAAACACCACCAGCTGCAGCTGCTAAAGATGTGGTTACAAGGGTTAATGAAGTTAATTCAGGATCTGCAGAAAGTACAGAACCACCATTAAATCCGAACCATCCTAACCAAAGGATGAGTACCCCCGCAGTGGTGAAAGGTAGGCTGTGCCCCGGGATCGCATTTGCTTCTCCGTCTTCTGAATATTTTCCAATACGTGGGCCTAACAGATAAACAGCAATGAGTGCTGCCCATCCACCCACAGAGTGAACCAAAGTTGAACCTGCAAAATCATAAAATCCTTCAGCCTCTCCATAGCTTAGGCTAGATAAGAATCCGCCACCCCATTGCCACGAACCTACAATAGGATATACAAGACCTACGTAAATAATTGTGAATAAGAAAAAGGATTGAAGCTTAATGCGTTCAGCTACCGCACCAGAAACTATAGTAGCAGCAGTAGCGGCGAACATTCCTTGAAACAAGAAGTCAGTCCACCAAGTATAGCCTCCGCTTGCATATTCTGGAGTCATGCCTCCCTCAGGAGCCGCGATACCAAATCCAGCGAATTTGAAAAATCCAAAGTCTCCTTCTTCGAAACCTGGATACATCAGATTAAAACCTCCAATGTAATACAGAAGTAATCCGACAGTGATGATAAAAATATTTTTAAATAGAATGTTAACCGTGTTTTTTTGACGTGTTAAACCAATTTCGAGGAATGAGAATCCGAGGTGCATAAAGAATACAAGCCCCGTACATATCATCATCCAAATGTTATTAGCGGTAAATAATGCAGTTTCCATGTTTAAAATTTTAATTGATGATTAATTGATTCCTTCGTAGCCTTTTTCTCCGGTTCTGATACGGAAAGCTTCTTCGACAGGGCTTACAAAAACCTTTCCATCCCCTACATCACCGGTTTTAGCGCTTTCAAGAATAGTTTTGATGGTAGTGTCAACAAATTCGTCAGTAACTACTATTGATAGGAATCGTCGTTGGATATCAGAAGTAGAATATCTAATACCTCTGTAAACGTGACCTTGTTTTTCATTACCAACACCGGTGACGTCCCAATAACTAAAGAAGACTACACCGACATCGTGTAATGCTTTCTTCACTTCGTCAAATTTTGACTTGCGAATAATTGCTTCGATTTTTTTCATGATTTTTTCGATTTTGTTGCGGTAAATTTATAGAAACGAACAAAACATAATAAAAAATTCAATGTTTTATCGAAATCTTTTCACATCTTTCAAATTTTTCACTTTTAAAAATGTGATATTCGAAATAGGTCTAACTATAAATTGTTAGAATCGTAAAAAATGAAGAAATCCTTATCGAATGATTCGATAGCCAATCACCAAAAATAGAATTCCGAAGAGGATACTGCTTAAAGTATACAAGGTGTACGGTAGGTATAGTTCTCGTTCTAAAAGGGATAATCCTTCTTTTGAAAAAGTACTAAAGGTGGTGAATCCACCGCACAAGCCAGTAAGCAAAAAGAGCTGGAGTTGCTCGTGATCAGATTTATTGAGCAGGCCACTGAATAAACCGAGTAATAAGCATCCGATGAGGTTAGCAGTAAAAGTTCCCCACTGAAAATGAGCCCCATCTTTATTGAATACTATTGAAAGTTGGTAGCGCAGCATACTACCGATTCCACCACCAAGAAAAACCCAAATGAATGGAAGTAGCGTTTTCATCTCAAGGCGTATTTGAGGCCTGTAAGTAGGGCAATGAATACGATAAAGGCAACGAGTACCCAGAGTGATCCCTTGAATTGCTTGGTGTGTATTGCCTTGTCTTTTCGGTAAGAGATTGCTATGATACTCACAAACCCCACAAAGAAGAGCGCTGCAAAAATAAGTTGGCCAGTACTAAACATTAAATTATCTCATATCTCCATCCGTAAGGATCTTCAGTACGTCCTAATTGAATGTCTGTTAGTGCCTTTTTTAATAGTGGAGCGTAAGGATTTTCTACCTCATCGATACTGTATTGAATACCCTGGTATCCAAAACTGTTGATTTCACTTACTACGGCAGCAGTTCCCACGCCGAATAACTCTTTTAATTCGCCCGTTTCAAAGCCTTTAAGAAGTTCAGCTACAGCTACCGATCGCTCCTCGACTTCGATGCCTAGGTCTTTACACAAGGTAAGCATGCTCTTACGCGTTATACCATCAAGGATTGTATCTGAAGTAGGGCTAGTGAATAATTTATCACCTAGACGAACAAAGATATTCATGGTGCCCGCTTCTTCGATATAACTATGTGTATTAGCGTCAGTCCATACGACTTGTTGATAGCCTTCTGCCTTTGCTAATTCGGTCGGATAGAATTGCCCTGCATAATTTCCTGCTGCTTTTGCATATCCAAATCCACCTGGAGCGGCTCTGGAAAAATGTTCCTCAATTTTAACCGCAATGGCACTTGAGAAGTAGGCAGATACCGGTGAACAAATAATAGCAAATCGATATTCTAAAGAGGGATTCGCTTTAATCGCAGCTTCGGTGGCAAATACATAAGGTCTTATATATAGAGAGCTTCCTTCATCGGTAGGAATCCATGCCTTTTCTAATTTGATGAGTTCGTTGAGACTTTCTAAAAAGGCCTTTTCATCAATTTGTGGAATACACATACGCTCACACGAACGATTAAATCGCTTGATATTTTCAGTAGGTCTAAACAGGTAAGCTTTCCCATCTTTTCCTTTATAAGCCTTCATTCCTTCAAATAGTGCTTGACCGTAGTGAAAAACACTAGCCGACGGCTCTAAGGTAAAAGGAGCATAAGGTTTAATGGTATGAGAGGACCACTTTCCATCCTTAAAATTAGAGATTACCATATGGTCGGTAAATTGAGTCCCGAAACCAAGACTGGTGAGGTTAAGATTCTCTAGTTTAGATTGAGCAACTTTTTCTATTTCCATCTTAATGAATACTTACCCTACAAAAGTAGTATTTCTTAGATTACTTTTACAGTATGAAACGAAAGGTGATTCGAACAGGGGATGGTAGTAATACACTTGAAATTACTGATCTTAATGAGACCTATCATTCAAGACATGGAGCCCTTGTCGAAGCCAAACATGTTTTTATTGAAGCAGGCCTAAGCCACTGGTTATCACAAAACTCTAACTCTCAGTCTTTATCTATTTTCGAAATGGGCTTAGGGACGGGAATGAATGCGCTACTCACCTTCGACTATTTAGAGCATTCAGAGATTAGTCTTTCTTATTTAGGTCTCGAGGCTTTCCCTTTAGAATCGAAAGAATGGCTAGCCATGAATGCTGAGGGGTGGGGAAATTACCATCAGTACTTAAAATTGCACGAGGCTGAATGGAATAAAGAGATTGAATTGGCGCCAAGTAAAACCATTCACAAGGTAGACCAAACCTTTGAGTCTTTTAATTCTAACTCGAACTTTGATCTTATTTATTACGATGCATTTGGGGCAAGAGCTCAACCTGAATTATGGGAAGCTCAATGGTTTGAAAAATGTGCAAAAATGTTGAACAAAGGAGGAGTGTTTGTTACTTACGCTGCTAAAGGGAGTGTAAGAAGGGCGCTTGAAGCTGCGAATTTATGGGTAGAGCGTTTGCCAGGCCCTCCGGGTAAAAGGGAGATGTTGAGAGCCACAAAAACGTCACGATCATGAGTAAAACAGTTTTAGTTACTGGAGCTACCGGCTTAGTTGGAACCGCTTTGCTGCATTATCTAGAAACTTCTAATCAGTGGCAGTGTCGGTATCTGACTAGAAGTAAAAATGCCAAGTCTCTTCATGGTGCAGATGCGTTTTACTGGGATCCAGATCAGTTCGAAGTTCAGAATGGGGCCTTAGAGGGTGTGGACGCTATTGTTAATCTTGCAGGAGCCACGGTGGCGAATCGTTGGAGTAAGGGTTACAAAGCTGAAATTTTGTCGAGTCGTGTGAACGGCTTAAAAACCTTGAATCGCGCACTTTCTAATTCAGAACATTCAGTGAAACAGTTGGTTTCTGCCTCTGCTATCGGGTTTTACAAAAGTGATTTTGAGAATAGCTATACCGAAGCGAGCACCCAATCAGATCCTGGGTTTTTAAGTGAGGTGGTGCAGCGATGGGAAGCAGAAGCAGATCGCTTTGAATCATTAAATATCTCAGTGAGTAAATTACGGTTTGGCATTGTATTTTCTACTCGAGGTGGTGCTCTGCCTAAGCTTATGCAACCTACTTCAATAGGCCTAGGGGCTGCTTTGGGAGCTGGGGAGCAGTGGCAGTCTTGGATTCATATTGAAGATCTCGTTCGAGCAATTATTCACAGTTTAGATTCAAAGAATGAGGGAGTATACAATGTGGTTTCTCCCTATCCAGAAAAAGCAATCGAAATATCTGATCGATTAGCAAGCGTTATGAAACGTCCGTTTTGGCTAAAGCGATCTCCCGAATTTATGATTAAACTGCTGTTGGGGGAGATGTCTGAAATGGTACTTCAGTCACAAAAAGTAGTCCCTGAAAGATTACTAAACGAAGGCTTTGAATTCCATTACCCCAACTTGACTGAGGCTTTGACCGATTTAATTCAGACAAGAAAGTGACATTTTGGCACAGAAGCCTACTCTGGCAATACTTTTGTCTTTAGTTCAGAAATTAATTTTCACATAAAATGAGTAAGTCGAAAAACAGTGAAAAGAATCCCATCGATTCAACAGATAATCATGAAATTGAATCTAACGAAGTAGAGCAAACTTCTGCAGAGGAAACTGCGAAACAGGAAACCGCCGAGCCTACCATTGAGGAGCAATTAGCGCAAGAGAAGGATAAGTTTCTTCGATTGTTTGCCGAGTTTGAGAATTATAAAAAACGTACGACGAAGGAACGTATCGATCTGTTTAAGACGGCTGGTCGTGAAGTAATCACGGCTTTATTACCTGTACTTGATGATTTCGATCGCGCCTTACCAGAGATCAAAAAATCTGCGGATGCAGATACGGTAAAAGGTATTGAACTCATTCAAAATAAGTTTAAAGAAGTTCTTAAGTCTAAGGGCCTCACTGAAATAAGCGTTGAGGCTGGAGCCGACTTTGATTCTGAGGTACATGATGCTATTACCCAAATTCCGGCTCCAGAGGAAAAACTAAAAGGAAAAATAATCGATACTATCGAAAAGGGATATACTCTTGGAGATCAAATAATTAGACACCCTAAAGTAGTTGTGGGCCAATAATCAATGAAAGAAGATTTTTACGAAATACTAGGGGTCTCAAAATCTGCCACTGAGGCAGAAATTAAGAAGGCTTACCGAAAAAAGGCAATTCAATTTCACCCGGATAAAAATCCGGGAGATACCGCTGCAGAAGAAAACTTCAAAAAGGCTGCAGAGGCTTATGAGGTTTTGGGTGACCCTGAGAAGCGAAGACAATACGATCAGTTCGGACACGCAGCATTTGAAAATGGAGGTGCTGGAGGCGGCATGAATATGGATGATATCTTCAGTCAATTTGGAGATATTTTTGGCAGTGCTTTTGGTGGCGGATTTGGCGGATTCGGTGGATTCGGTGGAGGTGGAGCACGCCGTGTTAAAGGAACAAATCTTCGAATTCAACTCAAATTGAATATAGAGGAGATCGCAGAAGGGGTGGAGAAAAAGGTCAAAGTAAAGCGAAAGGTTCAAGCAGAAGGAGTTACTTACAAGTCGTGTTCAACTTGTAATGGAACAGGTCAGGTCACTAAGATTCAGAACACCATACTTGGTCGAATGCAAACTGCAGCTCCTTGTGGTACTTGTCAAGGTTCAGGTCAATTGTTAGATCAAAAGCCAGCAGGGGCTGATGCTCAAGGTTTAATAGTGAAGGAAGAAACGGTTTCGATCCAAATTCCTGGCGGAGTTGAAGACGGGATGCAGTTAAAGGTATCCGGTAAGGGTAACGATGCTCCGGGTAACGGAATTGCAGGGGATTTAATTGTTTCGATCAGGGAGGAATCACATTCTACTTTGAAAAGAGAAGGTGAAAATCTTCATTTCGATCTCAGAATTAGTTTTTCTGATGCCGTTTTAGGCGCCTCTAAAGAGATTGATACCGTGTCTGGAAAGGTGCGAATCAAAATCGATAAGGGTACTCAATCAGGAAAAGTTCTTAGACTCAGAGGTAAAGGAATTAAGAGTTTGAACGGATACGGAAGAGGTGATCTACTCGTACATGTTTTAGTATGGACCCCTCAAAAATTGACTTCTGAACAAGAAGCGCAATTTGAGAAGTGGGCCTCTGACAAGAACTTTACTCCAGATCCGCAAAAGGATGATAAATCGACTTTCGATCGCATTCGAGATATGTTTTCTTGATGAAAAAGACGAGGTTACGAAATAAGTACTATATTAGCCTTTAGTATTGGGAAACCAATATTATTTTCTTTTTCATAGCAATTTTTTCCCATCCTTAGAATTCGTTTTAGGGGTGGGTTTTGTTTTTTATGCCTTTTCAAAGTCTTACCTTTATTCTATATGGCGAGAATACTAATCATCGAAGACGAAGAAAGTATTAGACGTGTGCTTTCTAAGATCTTGGTTCAATCTGATCCGAGTCATGAGATTATTGAAGCCAAGGATGGTTTAGAAGGGATTCAAATCATCGATCAAGACGATACGATTGATTTGGTTTTCTGTGATATTAAAATGCCAAAAAAAGATGGGACCGAAGTCCTACAGGCTATTGGTGATCGTACTGATGAATTGCCCGTGATTATGATATCTGGGCATGGTGATCTTGAAACTGCAGTGGAGTGCATGCGGTTAGGAGCATTTGACTACTTATCTAAGCCACCTGACCTAAATCGTTTATTGACCACTGCAAAAAATGGCCTCGAACGAAAGAAAATAAAGGCAGAAAACAAGCGTCTAAAAAAGCGACTCGTTAAATCAGATCAAATGATTGGCGATAGCGCGGCGTTAAATGCTATTCGTTCGATGATTGATAAGGTGTCAGATACATCTGCCCGAGTTTTAATTACTGGACCTAATGGTTCTGGTAAGGAGTTAGTTGCAAGGGCGCTTCATCAGAAT
>DFQX01000023.1 GCA_002381155.1 Flavobacteriaceae bacterium UBA3478
TTGGTTGGATTATTGCTTTTTACCAAGCAGAAACTTTCACCCTCGGGTCCTGTTACCATTACTATTAACGGAGAGCGTAAAGTTGAAGTGCCATCAGGTTCTTCATTACTTTCAACTTTAGGAAATCAGAAGGTTTTCTTGCCATCAGCTTGTGGAGGTGGTGGAACTTGTATCCAGTGTGAGTGTCACGTACTATCGGGTGGTGGAGAGGCACTTCCTACTGAAACTCCACACTTCTCTAAAAAAGAATTACAGCATGGGGCTCGTCTTGCTTGCCAGGTTAAGGTAAAGCAGGATATGGAAATTGAAATTCCTGAAGAGGTATTTGGAATTAAGAAATGGGAAGGAAAAGTTGTTCGTAATTACAACGTGGCTTCCTTCATCAAAGAATTTGTAGTTGAAATTCCAGAAGATATGAACTACAAGGCAGGTGGATATATTCAAATTGAAATTCCTGCTTGCGAAGTGAAATATAGCGACATCGATATCACTGCTCACCCAGAAGAGCACGATGATCCTGAGAAGTTTAGAGCCGAGTGGGATAAGTTTAATCTTTGGCCACTTGTAATGAAGAACCCTGAGAAGGTAGAGCGTGCTTATTCGATGGCCTCTTACCCAGCAGAAGGAAGAGAGGTTATGCTAAATGTTCGTATTGCTACCCCACCATGGGATCGCAACAAAAACGGATGGGCAGATGTTAACCCTGGAGTAGCTTCATCGTATATTTTTGGATTAAAAGCGGGTGATCCTGTAACCATATCAGGACCTTTTGGTGAATTCTTCATCAACGAGTCTGAAGCAGAGATGTTATACGTCGGTGGTGGAGCTGGTATGGCACCGATGCGTTCGCACCTTTATCACTTATTTAAAACACTTCGTACGAATCGTAAAGTTACCTATTGGTACGGAGGTCGTTCGAAGCGTGAACTTTTTTACATCGATCACTTTAAGCAGTTAGAAAAGGAGTTCCCAAACTTTAAATTCTATATGGCCCTTTCTGAGCCACTAGAAGAAGATAACTGGAAAGTTAAAAAGGATATTAATGATGAGTCTGGTGACGGTTTTGTCGGTTTTATTCACAATTGTGTAATCAATCAATACCTGAATCAGCACGAAACTCCTGAAGATATTGAGCTTTATTTCTGTGGACCACCACTTATGAATAAAGCAGTTCAAAAGATGGGCGAAGATTTCGGTATTCCTGATGAGAATATTCGCTTCGACGACTTCGGAGGATAATCAAGGCAAACCGACACCTAAACGTGTCGGTTTTTTTAACGGATAAAATGAGCACGCTAAGTACCAACGAAATACATCAGATTGCCATGAATTTGGTCGGTTCCCAGTTAGAAGGAGCAGGCTATGAATTTCTAGGTGTTAATTCTAAGCCTGGTGTTGATCCTCAATTTGTTTGTACTTTTAATAAGCAACTCCATTTTATTGTCGTACGAGGTTTTCTTTATCCTGCTGATCCTCTGTCTCCTGATCGGGCATTACTGAAGAAAGTTGCAGATCATGCAGAAAAATTTGACGCCAAGGCCTATTGGGCGGGTGTTGGTGTTTACCATCCTGAAGATCGAAAATTACCTGTTTCGAAATCAACGGGGTATGAACTAGATTTTAAAGGATTATATCTAGCCGAAGAAGTCTTATGAATCGACTAATATTACTTTTAGTATTTTTTGTATCATCTTGTACAAATGTTTCTACGCGCCAGCAATACAATGGGGAGGCATTAGGTACTACTTACTCTATCATAGCCTATGCTGATGAAGATTTAGAGTTAGACCAGTCGCTTTCTGAGCTATTTGATAGACTGAACCAATCGATGTCTACGTATCATCCACAGTCAGATATAAGTAGGATTAATCGAGGAGAACGGATTCAAGTAGATTCATTGTTTCGCTTTATGTTTGAGAAGTCTGCTCAAATTAACCGCTTGACTTCAGGCTATTTTGATCCTACCGTTGGTATTCTGGTAGATGCCTGGGGCTTCGGAGCCGAATCATTGAATTCTTTCAACGCAGTACAAGTAGATAGTTTACTTGAGTTTGTAGGTTTTTCTAAACTAAGCCTATCGGATACGAATGAATTAGTAAAAGCTTTCCCAGGTACTCGGATTGATTTCAATGCAATTGCTAAAGGGTATGCCTTAGACTTGATTGCTGATTTACTTGCTGCCAAGAACAGTTCAAATTTTCTCATTGAATTAGGTGGTGAGATTGTTACCCGTGGAATTAATTTGGATCGCGCTAAACCTTGGCGTGTAGGTATTGATGATCCTAATGCTACAGTTGGAGAAAGATCGATTACAAGAACGATTACACTCACCGATGAAGCTATGGCCACTTCAGGGAATTATCGAAAATTTCGAATTGATTCTTTAACTGGAGAGCGTTACGTTCATACAATTAATCCATTCACCGGTCTTGCTGTTCCTTCTTCAGTCTTATCAGCTAGCGTAATTGCTTTAGATTGTGCCACTGCGGATGCCTTTGCTACCGCATTTATGACCATGCCCTTAGAAGATTCGAAGCGATTGATCGCGCAAGAAGATATATCTGTTTTCTTAATCTACGCTGTTGAGGACCGTTTAGAGACTTTTCAAACCGGTAAGTTTACAAAGGCTTCTGAATAACCGGTATGATTTCATTGACATCTAAGCCGTAGCGACCGATCTCTTCTTTAGAGAAGAATTCATTTACATTTATTTTTTGAGTGGTAAAGCCTACACTTTCTAATCGGATAAAGTAGTCATCTCTACCATACCACCTCACGTGATCATACTGCCCGAAGTGTTTTACTCTTTCCTTTGCGGTGGAAATACTAAAATCTTCGTAGGTCTTGAGGCGATTAGGTTGCATGGGTACTTGAACGATTCCGTATCCGCCAGGTTTCATCACTCGAAATAATTCTTTCATTGCTAGGCTGTCGTTTTCAATATGTTCAAGGACATGATTACAAAGGATACAATCAAATGTATTTTCCTTGAATGGAAGGTTTGTGATATCACCGTGAATCTCGGCAAGCGGAGAATTTAAGTCGAAAGTGGTGTAATTAATATTTTCTTTTTTATTGAAAATAGAATAGAAGCACTGTTCGGGGGCAATATGTAGTAAGTCAATTTTCGCGGAGCTATGGAGTAATTCAGTCTCTTTATTAAGATATAACCAAAGCGATCGATGCCTTTCTAGGGATAGGGTAGAAGGGGAGAGAACTCCCTTTCTAAGTTGTTTGTATCCATAAGGGAGAAAGCTTCGAAAATTTCTTTGATCGATAGGATCTGTCACTTGGTCTCCTTTGTAAAACCAAATAAGTAGTGGTCTTATGAAATAGCTTAGGCGTATGAGCCATGGACGCGGTACACTATTTAAAATAAGTTTGGTGATACTCATTTAAAAGGAACTTCCTCTTCAGTTTCAATGCCTAAGGCATCGTAGATGTATTGAAAGGTTGAAAGTAATTTTGGTTTGCCCTCTACAATTGCAATATTGTGTTCAAAATGAGCACTTGGCTTACCATCAGCTGTTTTGATAGTCCAACCGTCTCTTCCTTGAATAACGCGATGAGTTCCCATGTTAATCATCGGTTCGATCGCAACTACAAGACCTTCTTTGAATACCTTTCCTCTACCGCGTTTACCGTAGTTTGGCATTTCGGGACCTTCATGTAAACTATTCCCTAAACCGTGTCCTACAAGCTCGCGAACGATCCCATAGCCTTGGGCTTCATTGTACTTTTGAATAGCAAAACCTACATCTCCTACGCGATTGCCCGTTTTGAATTGTTCAATACCAATGTACAGTGATTCTTTCGCTGTTTTTAAAAGTGCTCTCGTTTCTTCTGCCACTTCACCTACTTCGAAAGTATAAGCGTGGTCACCGTAAAAACCATTCATAAATACGCCACAGTCAATGGAGATAATATCTCCATCTTTCAGTGGGGTTTGGTCGGGTATACCGTGAACTACTTGCTCATTTGGACTCCAGTTTAAGGTGTTTGGGAAGTCGTACATCCCTAAGAATCCAGGTGCTCCACTATGATCTCGAATGAACTCCTCTGCTAACTTATCTAATTCAAGAGGCATTGCTCCTGGCTTCACCTCCTTAGCGAGCATTCCCAAGGTTTTAGAAACAAGTTGGGCACTCTCTCGCATTAATTCGATTTCCTCTGGTGTCTTAAGTATGATTGCACCCATTTAAACTAGAGGTTTTTGGGTCATTGAGGCAGGTTGATCAATTCCCATTAATTTAAGAATAGTCGGTGCGATATCGCCAAGCACTCCGTCTTTTACTTCTTTCAGCTCCTTATCAACTAAAATAAGTGGAACGGGATTAGTCGTATGCGCAGTGTTCGGTGAACCATCTTCATTAATCATGGTGTCACAATTACCGTGATCTGCAATAACTAGTGTCGTGTAATCTTGATTAAGTGCTTCAGTAATTAGGGTTTCAGCGCAACTGTCGACGGTTTCACAGGCTTTAATCGCCGCATTCATATCTCCTGTATGTCCTACCATGTCTGGATTAGCAAAGTTAAGGCAGATAAAATCAAAAGTGCCTTTAGCTAAATGAGGCTGCAGTGCATCTCTAATTTCAAAGGCGCTCATTTCGGGCTGAAGATCGTAAGTGGCTACCTTGGGTGATGGACAAAGAATACGCTCTTCTCCTTCGAATGAGGCTTCTTTACCACCGTTAAAGAAGAAGGTAACATGCGGATATTTTTCTGTTTCTGCAATTCGCAGTTGTGTCTTTTGAGCTTTTGAAACTACTTCGCCTAAAGTTTCGTTTAGATTGTCTTTGTCAAATACGATACTGACATTTTTAAAGTTGTCGTCGTATCGGGTCATGGTTACAAAATGTAACTTAAGGGGTTGCATTTCTTGCTCAGGGAAGGCAGTTTGTGATAATGCTTGCGAGAGTTCTCTGCCTCGATCTGTTCTGAAATTAAAGAATAGGACGACATCTTTTTCTTTAATGCTTCCGATCGTATTTCCTTGTTCATCTACCTTGATAATTGGCATGATAAACTCGTCAGTAACACCATTTTCGTACGAAGCTTCTATTTCGCGAACGATATTCTTGGTCTGGTTACCTTGTGCTTTCACGATGGCGTCATAGGCAATCTTCACACGCTCCCAACGTTGATCGCGATCCATTGCGTAATAGCGTCCTGTGACTGAGGCTAAAACGGCCTTTTTGTTTGAGATATATTCTTCTAAATTTTGAATGTATCCGGCGCTGCTTTTTGGATCCACGTCTCGTCCGTCTGAAAAGCAGTGAATAAAGGTATTCGAATGTTCATTGCTCGCCTCAAAGAAGTCGATCAGAGCTCTTAAATGACTTGTGTGCGCATGAACTCCACCATCACTACACAGGCCTAAAAGGTGAACGTTTGCTCCTTCTTTATTGGCGTAGTTTAGTGCGCTTTGAAGTACTTCGTTTTGGGCAAAGCTTCCTTCGGCAACCGCCTTGTTGATTTTAGCAAAGTCTTGATAAACGATTCTTCCGGCACCGAGATTCATGTGTCCTACCTCGCTATTACCCATTTGTCCGTCAGGAAGACCGACATGCATACCATAAGTTTTCAGAGTGGCATGAGGATAATTTTGATATAGGCTATCGATAAACGGAGTGTTGGCTTGTTCAATGGCAGAGATCTTTGGATCAGGTGACATTCCCCATCCATCCAAGATCATTAGAAGTACCTTTTTGTTCATGGTATTCGTTTTTGGTTGATGTTGCAAAGTTACGATTTCTAAGGAAGTAGAAGCGGGTTGATATCTAGAAGCTGCTCCCTCAGATAGGCAGTTTTCAGGCCTGAGTTAATTACTTCTATACCCTTTACTTTTTGTTGCAATGCGATTTCGTAAACCCCTTTATTGATGTAACGTTTTAGAATCGGAATAGATTCAGGTGCGTAAGATAAATGCCAAGGTTCGTATTTAAATCCTTTACGTTCGGGGTGATTGGTATATACCAAATAGAATCCGTAATTGGCTGCGTTATCCGTTAACCAGTGATGTAGGTTTTCGAAGGCTCCTCCACTATTAAAATGCTCTTCGAGTAAAACATCTCCCTCTATCTTTATTTTGCCCTGTATCACGTCAATATCTGTACCCCAATGATGTCTTGAGGTTCCTGGAATAGTTGAGTACTCAATAATTTTTTTTACCGATTCTATCGGTGATAGGCCCTCGGTTTGAAATCTCTTGAATTTACTCTCGAAGATGGCCTTTTGTCTAGAATAAGATCTAAAACTGGAGACAGGACTGATGACAATTCCATCCTCCCATGCGGCTACCCGCATTTTATTAAAAGCCTTGAATGTTTTTCTAGTTAAGACAAGCGGATCTTCTCCTTTCAAAGACGCAGGATTTATTCCCATTAATCGATTAACACTCCAGAAAAAAGGATCTTCTGAATCTATGAATGAGTCTTTTGCCCAGCTAGGTAAGCACCCAATCGCTAAGGCGGTAGTGGCGCTTTGTTTTAAAAATACTCTTCGATTAATCATGAGATCGCTTTATACATTTTGTAGTGCGGACCAACACCTTCAATTTCAAATTCATTTCCTAATATCTGGTATCCATATTTTTGATAAAAACCAACCGCCGAGGTTCGTGCATTAAACCACAGAACGTTTTTACCTAGTTCGATTAGTTTAGACTCGGCCGCGTGAAGTAATTTTTGTCCGATTCCACTTCCCTGGTAATCCTCTAAAACTGCCATTCCTCTAAGTTGATAATAGCTGTCATTAATTACAGATTGTGGGTTGACTGTTAGGGTACAGCATCCAATGATTTTATTACTGTCGAAAGCAGCAAAATGAATACTTTCAGTATCATTATCTCCGCTAAAGTGACAGTCGTCTAGGGTCATCCCTTTGCGTAAGATGTCTAAACGAACCTTTAAAATTGCCGAGGCTTCGGTGGTTTTTATGGATAGCATTTCGACCGATTTTATAGTAAATTTAAACTTTAGAATAGTTAGCATGCGGATAAAACTCTTTTTTGGTCTCTTTTTTAGTTTCGGATTGCTTTTTGCTCAGCAGTCGAAATCTCCCGAATTACATCTATTACGTGGCCAGGTTCTTTATAGAAATAGCTTTGTGCAAGATGAAGCTGTAGTGAATTCTACCCGTGACCTCAGTACGATAACCGATCAAAACGGTGCATTTGAAATTTATGTCGCTGTAGGAGATGAGTTAGTTTTTAAGGCAGTTAACTATCAATTAGAAGTGGTTAAAATCACGACAGATATTATTCAGAATAATCGATTAGTGGTTGAGGTTACAGAGCGCGTCAATGAACTTGATGAGGTGGTTGTAGGGCCAGAAAACCAACAGAAATTTATTGAACTGAAAAATGAAGAATTTAAAGGGTACGATTATGGAATTGATCGATCTACCCCCGTTCAAAATACGGTGTTGTCACCATCGGCTACTGGGATGCGAGACGGGCTCAACTTTGTAGCCATGTATAAATTACTTAAAAGCTTGCTTTTTAGTACGGATCCTGAAAAGCCTTCGGTTCCCCTTTCTAAAGCGCTTCGTACGGTTTATGAAGATGACTTTTTTATCAATGATCTAGGACTTGAACTGGCTGAGATTGAACTTTTTCTAAAGTTTTGTGACGAAACCATCCCAGCCCGTGATCTTCTTCGTAAAGAAAACGAATTTGAACTTATTGAATTCTTAGTGAATAGTTCGGCTGCCTTTAAAGAACAAAATCGTTGAGAGTATTTTTTTTAATGTTAGGTTTTCTGAGCACCTCTGTTTTTGCTCAAGCCCAAAATCGGCTTGTACAGATTAATGG
>DFQX01000057.1:0-11839 GCA_002381155.1 Flavobacteriaceae bacterium UBA3478
CGTTCTGGAGAAACACTTCGAAGCGACCAATAATCAACATTTGATCGAACTCCCCATTGTTTTTCAAATTCCAGCTTTCCAGATTTTATTAGTTGCTCATTATTGAAATAAAAGCTCGACACACGCTCTATCTCTGAATCTTCGTTTTCCTCCTGATCTATTTCTGCCAATAATTGTTCGGCGCGCTCTTGTTTCTGTTTTGATTCGATTTTGTTGCGAACTTTAGAGGTTATTCGACTTACTCTTTCCTCTTCAGTAAGCTCTGAGTAAGCGAGAAGTGTATCTATTTCTGATGCGCGATCTAGTAGCATAAACAATTCTGAAATCTGTTCGTGAGCTCCTTGACGAGCCTCTAATTTCAAGGGCTCGATAAAAGATTGATGCTGTAGCAAACTGTCCAAATACGACAGTGCTCCACGATAATTTCTTCGCTGTAATTCAAGTGCTATAAGAGTGTCAAAATTGGCGATTTGAAGTTCAGGCGATCCCAAACTATTCGAACTTTCAAAATGCGAAATAGCGTTTTGAATAAAATCATTGGCGGTAGTGTCCTTCCTGAAAAAGCTAAGTTCTTTTAATCCCTTGGAGCGATAAATAAGCCCTCGATCTTCGTAGTTGTTCCATCGATTGAGCATCCGATCTAAGGCCTTGTGATAATCTTCGCGGTTTAGGTTCTCTTGATCTGTCAAGGCTATTTGGGCGAGTATTCGGTACGGAGCATGCCGATAGCTTCTATCTTTAGCCAACTGTTTTAGAAGCTGATTTGATGAAGCCTTTTGGTTTTGTTTTTGAAGCAATTGGGCAAGCGCCCACTGGGTTCGTCGCAGTAATGAATCTGGTATTTTCTGTTCTAAAGCGTGTTCGAGATTTTTAATCGCCGCCGTGGGGTCTTGCGACTCTAATCTTATCTGAGAGCGAAGAAGCGAGGCGAGATAACGCTGATCCCATTTTCTTGGAGCTAGAATTTCTAATTTATCTAAGGCCTCTTCGGCAGCCGGATAGTTTTTTGTTGAAAAGAAAACGAACGCTTCGCCTAAGTAACCCGCAGCAACAGCCTGACTTCTATTTGAATAGGAACTAAGCTTTCTGAACGCCTCTAGTGCAGGAAAGGGTCTTGCGTTAAAATACCGACTATATCCCAAAAGCTCATAGGCTCGATCTAATCTGTCGTTTTTTTCCTTTTGTCCAACTTCAATAGAAAAGCGTTGTATGGCCTTGACTGCTTTCTCTTCAACTCGTTCAAGAGAATTGTTTGAAGAGGTGTCTGTTGAAAATGTAAAATACCCATCGGGTAAAGGTGATAGCGATTCTAATAAATTGTTTTGATTCGAGTTTCGCTGATCTAAAAAGGTTAGTAATGCCTGCTCGCCATTGTATAGCGTATTAAACTTGGCGTTTAATCGCTTCGACTGCAGCTTAGTTCTCGACGAAGGAATGATTGCGCACGAGCCCAGAGTTAACAGCAGCCCCAGAAATAAAGAAAGTAGAATTCGCTTCACTCGCCTAAGTTAAGTCCTTATCAGTACATCTTAAAATCTGTATAAGCTTCGTATTTTTGCTAAAAAGATTTGCCATGAGTTTTCACTCCTTAACGGTATCCAAAATTGAGCGGTTTAATGCAGACGCTCTAGCTATTAGTCTAGCTATACCTGCTGATCTAAAGTCAACTTTTCACTTTAAACCCGGTCAATACATCACCTTTAGTCATTCGGTAGGGGACAGAGAAATTCGCAGGTCTTACTCTATCGCCTCAACACCCGAAGACGAAATGATCACTGTTGGGGTAAAAGAAGTCGAAGGAGGTATATTCTCTACCTTCGCTAATAAAACGCTTAAAGAAGGGGATGTTTTGAGGGTGGCTGCTCCTGAAGGTGGGTTTGTTCTCGATAAAGAGGCAAATTCAATCTTGGCAATAGGCGCAGGGAGCGGTATAACACCGCTGCTCAGTATCATAAAGGTGGCGCTGTCGAACAACCCAGATGTAAAAGTTGGTCTGATCTATGGAAATCAAGGTGACCGTTCGATGATGTTTAAGGATTCTATTCAGGAACTTTCTCAAAACTTTAGCGACCGTTTTTTTGTAGTTCACGCCTTTTCTCGTGAACAAGGAGGCGACTACTTCGGAAGAATCGACAGGGGTGTCATTCTACACGCGTTAAAAAATAAACTTGCCGGGCTAGGAGTGCCAGGTAAAACCTACCTCTGTGGCCCAGAAGCGATGATTCAACTTGCAAAGGGTGCGCTTTTAGACCAAGGTGTAGCCGAAGAACATATTTTGTTTGAACTTTTTGTGGCCTCCGAAAATGCCAAAGAGATTAATGTCAGAGGGTTGGCTTCTGTTCGTGTTCTGCTAGATGGTGAGACTCATGAGATAAAAGTGCCTAAAGAAGACTTCCTTTTAGATAGTCTTTTAGAACAAGGTATTGATGCTCCGTATTCTTGTCAGGGAGGGTCTTGTAGTAGCTGTATTTGTAAAATAACAGAGGGTAGTGCTGATATGGCACGTAACCAGGTGCTCACAGACAATGAGGTCGCGAGTGGGTTTGTGTTGAGCTGTCAGGCTAAAATTACTTCAGCGAGTATCGCTGTAGACTTCGATAACGTTTAAATCGTGGAGAGGTAGGCTGAAATCACTCGGCTGCCTTCTTCGTATCCGAGTTGATATGCCTTTTCAATCCCTGATTTATCTAAGAACCCTATTTTTTTAAGTCCTTCAGGTTGGATGTAAAAGTCACAAGCCTTTAGCTTTTCAATCGTACGAGAGTAAATCATTAGACTACTTACCCTAGCGGTAAGTTGAATCGCGTTTTTCAACTGATGAGGTTCAACAGTGCTCAGTTCGGTGGTGTTAGATCCGATGATTCTATCCGAATAATTCCTTATTAGTTCTAACGGAAAATTACTAAGGATTCCTCCGTCAGCATAGAGCTGCCTGTCTATCATCACAGGGCTAAACACTGGGGTCAATGAAGCTGAAGCCAGTAAAGGTTTAATCAGTTCCCCGCTATTAAATTCTTTCAGACTTCCCTCCAATAAATTAGTGGCAGCCACATGCAAAGGCAATTGAAGCTCTTCAAAACTGTCGTGCATTAAAAAGCCCTTTAACAGATCGTAATAGCTCTCTGTATCAATAAGGCCTGGTTTTGTAATGCTAAAGTAATTGTACTTAAAGAGAGGCGCTTCCTTGAAGAAAGAAAGCATATCCCCTGTCGAATTTCCGTTAGCAAATAATGCCCCAACAAGAGCGCCAGCGCTAGATCCTGCAACGCGATCAATTTGAATGTCGTGCTCTTGAAGCGCCTTTATAAAACCAATATGGGCCATTCCACGAACGCCTCCACCAGAAAGAACAAGAGCCGTGTGTTGGGTATTATCGAAACTCATAAGCGGATTTTAACTACAAAGATAACCACAAAATGAGGCCTAAAACCTTAACTTAGAGTTTCGAAAAAGTTAAGCTATGAGTGACACCTACTATGATCCTAAAGACCTTAAAAACTTCAAAAAAATCACTGATTGGAGCGAGCCACTTGGCACACGATTTTTCGAATACTACTCCAAGGTATTTGAAGAAGGTGCTCTTTCTGCAAGGGAAAAATCATTAATCGCGTTGGCGGTAAGCCATGTAGTAAAATGCCCTTACTGCATCGATGCCTATACCAAGGATGGTCTTCAAAGAGGAATCACAGAAGAAGAGATGATGGAAGCCGTGCACGCTGGCGCAGCCATTGAAAGTGGTGCAACACTGGTTCATGCGGTTCAAATGATGAATAAGCACAAAAAGCTTTCTCACTAGATGGCAAAATCATCCCTTCAACGGTCGAAGCACTTGCTTGCAGACCCTAAACAACAACTCCAAGTTTTGTCTTCGGGGTCATTCTCTTCGGGTGCCTTGACGACATTTTCAGATCGGCTAAAAGGGCTTAACGTAGAGCTTAAAACCGATAAGCTTGAAATTCTTCAGGTTAATCTGGGGTATATGTGTAACCAAACTTGCGCTCATTGTCATGTAGATGCAGGGCCCGACCGAAAAGAAATCATGTCATCAGACACCATCGATAAGGTTATAGCTGCCATTAAACGTTTCAGGCCAAACACACTAGACTTAACTGGGGGAGCCCCTGAAATGAATCCAGAATTTCAACGATTAGTAATTGCCGCTGTTTCCCTATCTGTAAAAGACATCATTGTCAGGTCTAATCTGACCATTTTAGAGTCAAACAACCACTATAAAAGCTATCCGCAATTTTTCAAAGAAAATGGTGTTCACGTGGTGTCTTCATTGCCTCACTATTCTATGCGAACAACTGATCGCCAAAGAGGTGAAGGGGTATTCTCTAAATCAATTACCGCTTTAAAACGGCTCAATGAACTAGGTTATGGTCGTGATGAGCATTTAAAACTGGATCTTGTATACAACCCTTCGGGCGCCTTTCTGCCAGGGTCAGAAAAAGAACTAGAGGCCGATTTCAAACGTAAACTGAAGGCTGATTTTGATATTAATTTTAATCAGCTGTTCTGTATTGCCAATTTACCCATCTCACGGTTCTTAGAATATTTAATGGCTACAGAAAATTATGAGGAATATATGGAGACGCTAGTTGAGGCATTCAATCCTTCAACCTTATCGGGCCTTATGTGTAGAAACACCCTTTCGGTCGGATACGACGGTCGCCTGTACGATTGTGATTTCAATCAAATGCTACAAATACCAATTTCAGGAAACAAACGCTATTTAGCCGATCTCGACTCTAGCACGTATTCAAACAGAAAAATTAGTGTTCATCAACACTGCTATGGATGCACTGCAGGCTCGGGCAGTTCTTGTCAAGGGAGCATTAATTGATCCACCCTTTCTAAAATTGCTTGCGGGTCAATGCTCTCCATGGCTGATTCATAGCCCTTAAATGTGCTCTTGCCAAAAATCGAAGATGGCAGAAAAGGATATTTCTCTGGGTCAGGTAGAAATTGATTCTCTTCGGGTTGAGCCAAAACAGAAAACCCACAGCTAGGCGCGGTAGCGCCCCAAATTGTAATGACAGGCACGCCGTAGTTGGCAGCAATATGTCCGTTAGCACTATCCATGCTAATCATAACCCCTAAAGACTGTATTTCTTGTATCTGCATCTCAAAAGAAAGCGTTGCGGCATTTTCATGAGCAATTCCTTCAGACACCCACTGGTCGAATTGATGAGACTCTGCCCCTTTAGCTCCAAATAATACCGTTTGGTATTTATTGCTTAAGCCTTTTAAAAGCTCTGCCGTAAGGTCTATTGGGTACGTTTTATGTTTATGTGCTGCAAAAGGAGCGATTCCTACTTTCTGTGATTTAGAGCTAACCCTCTTTCTGCCCATTTCGTCAAGCAAAGACTTCTCCTCTAATACAAACCCTAGCTGAGCTATTGTTTTTAAATAGGCCTGAACTTGTGTGTCTAAAAGATTTTTTGGTTTGGGGCCCTTCCTTGTCCATTGTCTTCGGAGTCGTCGTTGTTTAATGCGCTGACTAACGTTAAGACCCCTCAATCTCAAAAAGAAACAGAGGATACGGCTCCTAAGGCTAAAATGTAAGTCTGCAACATCAGTAATACCTTCGGATACAATTGATTTAGACAGTTGCCAAAGACCAAAGAGACCACGATATTTTTGGGCGTCAAACGCAATCGTATTCAAGTCGCTCTCAAAAGAGAAAACCGTCAAAGGAAAAGCCTTCGAGAGTATGCTAAGTTCAACCTCAGGATAAGCTCTTTTAAAAGCTCTTATTACAGGAACAGTCATCGCGACATCTCCTAAGGCAGAGAAGCGAATCAATAGTAACTTTCTGTCGTTATTAAGCTTTTTTAGCCTCACGAAGTACTGGATTTAAATCATCGTCGTTATACATCTTCATCTGTTTATAGACCTTCATGTACTTTCTTCCCGATTTAAAATCTTCAAGCAATTGCTCGATTGCGCTCATTAGATCGGTGCGTTGCTCAAGCAGCACAACAAGTTTCTTTTGACAAGCTTGGCGATGGTCATCGCTAGCCTCTGTGCGACTTGCCTCCTCCCGCATGTGATAAATTTTAAGCGCCAAAATAGACAATCGATCGAACGCCCAGGCGGGGCTTTCTGTGTTGATCTGTGCATCTTTTATAACCTCAACATCTTTATATTCATTCAAGAAAAATGCGTCAAGGTTTTCAACCAAATCTGTGCGGTGTTGATTGCTTGCGTCTATTTTTCGCTTGAGCACAAGAGCGTCTTCTGGGTTGATATGAGGGTCGCGAATGATGTCCTCATAGTGCCATTGAACCGTGTCGATCCAATTCTTAAGGTAGAAAAGGTGTTCAATATCGCTCTTTTTATAAGGATTTGAAATGGGCTGATCAACACTATCATACCTGTGATAGTCCTCGATGCTCTGTTCAAAAATCTGATAAGCCTTGGTCGTTAAATCTGCTGCAATCATAACTTTTTAAGTTCGAACTAAATTTTGTTCTGTGTGTTCTTAGTTTGTACTTTTACGCTCTCAAGTAACGTATTTATGTGGACTTCATTCTTTAATTGGATCTCATTCCTATTTTCTGACGTGCTTCTAGCGCCCTATGATCTATTAAGATTTACTAGCAACTGGTGGTTAGCAAATGGTATCAATTGGCTGTTTGTTATCGTTGGTTTCGTTGCTGGCGCTTATTGGATGGGTGAACTTAAGAAATATCACGAGAGCGGAGAAGAAAATAAAGACACCTCTGCCCACTCATTCTTATAGATCGAATCCAATATCCTTGCGATAATTCATCTTGTCAAATTTAACTTGGTTTAAGCTGTTATAGCTTTTAGCCAACGCCTCGTCTTTGTCTTTTCCAAATGAGGTTAATGCAAGCACACGGCCCCCTGAAGTGAGAACTTCCCCTTCTTTTAAGGTGGTTCCTGCATGAAATACAACAGATTCTGTTACCTGTTCAAGCCCCTTGATCTTTTTGTTTTTCTCGTACGACTCCGGGTATCCTCCTGAAACGGCAATTACCGTGGCGGCGGTTTGAGGGTTAATCGAAATTTCGACCGAGCTAAGGGCTCCTTGGGCAATAGCCTCAAATAAATCAACCACGTCACTTTCAATTCTTGGGAAAACCACCTCGGTTTCGGGGTCTCCCATTCTAACGTTATACTCAATGACATACGGCTTACCTTTTACAACCATAAGACCAATAAAAATGATGCCTTTGTAGTTGTAATTCTCAGCCTTTACCCCATTCACAGTTGGTTTAACCACCTCGTTTTCGATTCTTTCAAATAATTGGTCGTCTACGAAGGGTACAGGAGAAATGGCTCCCATTCCGCCCGTATTAAGGCCGGTATCTCCTTCGCCAATCCTTTTGTAATCCTTCGCCAAGGGGAGAATTTGGTAACTGCCTGTGTTGTCTACTAAAACAAAGCAACTGCACTCGATTCCATCTAAAAACTCCTCGATAACTACTTTTTGTCCGGCTTCACCAAAACTATTATGGGTTAAAAATTGAGCCAACTCGTTTTTTGCGTCGGCTAACTTGTCTAAAATAAGTACGCCTTTCCCCGCAGCTAATCCGTCTGCTTTAAGCACATAGGGAGGGTTCAATGATTCTAAGAATTGGTACCCCTCTTCAATATTTTCAGAAGTAAAAGTTTGATAGGCCGCTGTAGGTACTCCGTGTTTTTGCATAAAGGCTTTTGCAAAATCTTTTGAACCTTCTAATTGAGCAGCCACTGCGTCTGGACCAACGACTAAAATAGAACTTAGGCTTGGGTCGTTTTGAAAAAAATCAACGATTCCTTTTACAAGCGGAACCTCGGGCCCTACAATGAGCATCGTAATGTTGTGCTCGAGACAAGCTTGCCCCAACTCAGTAAACTGATCAACTCCAATATTCAAGTTTAAAGCGATCTCTGTGGTTCCGGCATTCCCCGGGGCTACATATAGCGCCTCGCATCTATTGCTCTCTGCTATTTTGTGTGCTATGGCGTGTTCTCGACCTCCTGATCCGACAATTAGTACGCGATGATTCATTTTCTCTTATTCTGATGATTAAACGTTCTGTGTTCCTTTTTATACCACTCCTCGGGCGCTAAGCTCTTGAAGTGTTCGATGGTCTTTCTTAGTCCTTCTTTTCGTTCATGTTGAGGGCTCCAGCCCAGCAGCTCCTTCGCTTTCGTAATATCGGGTTGTCTTTGGGTCGGGTCGTCTGTAGGCAATTCTTTAAAAGAAATCGGTTGCTCAGACCCCATGATCTCTTTGATCTCAGTCGCAAAGTCTAAAATACTTATCTCGTCTGGGTTTCCTAGATTCACTGGCAGGTGATAATCAGAACGAAGTAGGCGATAAAGCCCCTCTACAAGATCGTCAACATAGCAAAAGCTTCTGGTCTGTTTTCCATCTCCAAAAACAGTTAACGGCTCGGAGCGTAGAATCTGACCTATAAAGGCAGGAATGACTCGACCGTCATTTAGTCTCATTCTAGGGCCGTAAGTGTTGAATATTCGTGCGATTCTAGTATCTAAGCCATGAAAGCGATGATAGGCCATGGTCATAGACTCCTGAAAACGTTTAGCCTCGTCATACACCCCCCTAGGGCCAATGGCATTCACGTTTCCAAAATAGGATTCATCTTGCGGATGCACCAGCGGATCCCCATACACTTCAGAGGTAGAGGCGATCATAAAACGCGCTTGTTTGTCTTTTGCTAAACCTAGCAAGTTGTGTGTTCCTAACGAGCCCACCTTTAATGTTTGTATTGGGATTTTCAGATAATCTATTGGGCTTGCAGGAGAAGCGAAGTGCAAAATACAACTAAGCGGTCCCGACACCGATACATACTCTGTTACATCATGCTCTACAAAACTAAATCGCGGCTCTGATTTCAAGTGATCTAGATTGCGCAGATCACCAGTGATTAGATTATCCATACCGACAACCTCATAACCTTCGGCCAATAACCGATCTGCTATGTGAGAACCAAGAAACCCTGCCGCGCCAGTAATCAAAGCTCGTTTCATGAAGTGGCTAGGTGTGGAGTTAATAAATCAGCTACCTCACGCCCATTCGAAAGGCGCTTTACTTTATTCTGGCCCCCAAGCTTTCCTTGTGACTTCATATAAGCTTCAAAGGCGCCTTTATTCAAAGGAGTCACAACGGCAGGTTTTAAAACCTTTCCTTCTATTAGGTCTTTGTAATACACATTTTGGTTCTGGACACTTTTATCAAGAGTTTGTGCAAACGCCTCCTTGTCGTTAGGCTCCTTTTCAAATTCAATGAACCATTCGTGATGGGGTAGGCCGCCATCTTTAGGGTTAACCTCTGGCGCTACACTGAATTCTGAAATTCTTACTTCGGGGTGGGCAGCAAGAGCCACAGTCATTGCCTCTTCAACCTCCTTAGCGATCACGTGTTCGCCGAAGGCAGAAATAAAGTGCTTAATTCTTCCCGACACAATTACTCGATACGGTTTCAAAGAGACAAATCGAACAGTGTCTCCGATATTATAACCCCATAAACCTGCGTTTGTAGAAAGAATAAGGGCATAGTCTACACCAAGCTGTACGTCTGCTAAAGAAATTCTCGCGGGGTTTTCGTCATAAAACTTACTAGCCTCAATGAACTCGTAAAATATTCCTGAATGCACTTGGAGCAATAGACCCTTGTTTTCTAATGTGTCTTGATAGGCAAAGAAGCCTTCGCTAGCAGGAAACAATTCGATACTGTCGACGCTTCTCCCTAGCAGATCTTCAAATTTTTGTCGATAGGGCTCGTAATTAACACCCCCGTACACGTATAGAGAAAAGTTGGGAAACAGCTCTCCGACCGGCTTTCCTGAACGTGCAACAAGCCGCTCAAAATACATCTGCACCCAAGAAGGGATTCCAGCGATCAGAGTCATGTTTTCGTTGATGGTCTCGTCAACAATGGCTTCTACCTTGGTTTCCCAATCTTCAATAATATTAGTCTCCCATGAAGGCAGCCTGTTTTGAAGTAAATAACTAGGGAGGTAGTGGGCTGAAATGCCTGATAAGCGCCCCATTTTAACTGCGCCCTTCGTGTCTAGTACGGGACTTCCTTGTAAGAAAATCATTTTTCCGTTGACATAATCTGCACTTCCCTTATTGACGATATACTGCAGTAGGGCGAGCTTTGAAGAAGTAACTTGCTCCTTCATGGATTCTGCCGTAATCGGTATGTATTTGGCTCCTGAAGTGGTGCCAGATGTTTTAGCCAAATAAGCAGGTAATCCCGGCCAAAGCACGTTTTTTTCGCCCTTTACAATTCGTTCGACATAAGGCCTTAGTTCTTCGTAATCACGAACAGGAACTCTCTCCTTGAAATCGTTATAAGTACGTATCGATTTGAAATCGTGGTCGATTCCAAAAGCAGTATCTCTTGCTTTCGAAACAATCTGCTGAAATACCGCTTCCTGTGAGGCTGCCGGTCCATCAATATGCTTTTTATTTTGAGCGACGCTCCATCTCGCAAAAGGCTTGGCTAGGAATGACTTTAGGCTCATGATTAAAACTTGATATATTGTTGAGGATTAACCGGTTTCCCTTGTTTCCAGAGTTCAAAATGGAGATGTGATCCCGAGCTCAATTCCCCGGTGTTTCCGACCGAAGCAATAATTTCTCCGGCAGTAACTGTATCCCCTTGTTTCTTGAATATCACACCGTTGTGTTTGTAAACAGATACGGTCTCCCCTTGATGCACCACTACCAGGTTATAGCCTGTATTAGCAGACCATTCAGCATGTAATACAGTGCCGTCGGTGATCGCCTTAACCCCTGTTCCTTCTGCGGCAGCAATATCTATGGCGAGGTGTCCAACTGCAGGGTCATAATAACCAGAAATCACCCCGTTTAAAGGAGCAAAATAAAGTGGGTTTGAAATAGAAGTCTCCACCACGGGGCTAAACGCCTCTTCCTTCTTTACTTGGCTTTCGAGTTCTAGCATAGCAATGCTTTTTCTCGTTTCTAATAGTTGATCTGTAGGGGGCGCGTCCATGAAAACAGATGTGCTGTCTATTTCAGGAGCTTCATAAACCACTTCTCCGCTAAGCACCCGACGAATTCCTTCGAGATATTTTGAATCGGCCTCGATGACTCTCTGTAAGGAATCGGTTTTAACCAAAAGCGTCTCTACCTCGCGCTGCAGTGCGGCAGACTCTATTCCAGGAATTAAGTATCGTAGTGGGGTTGCCGCAATGACGAAAAAAGAAAGGGTGCTTACCAAACCCACAAAGATGACCAAAAAAACAAAGGCGTTCAGGCGAGATAACCGCTGAGAGAACACTTCTTCGAAGGTCTCGTCGTTTACCACCAGAATCTTGAAGGTGTCGAATAATTTCGAACGATCCTTTGGGCTGTTTTTTTGTGTTTTAGACATTAAAGCAAATATACATCTTGACCTTCAAACGGGTTAATTTTACTACATTTATGCAATAAATCATTGATTATGTCACTTTCTTATACACTTGGTATTGTAAGCCCTTGGCAAATTATTGTTGTCGTAGCTCTTGTTTTATTGTTGTTTGGGGGTAAAAAGATTCCTGAATTGATGCGCGGCTTAGGTAGTGGCATCAAAGAATTTAAGGACGCCACCAAAGAAGAGGAAGACAAAGGAGGAAAAGAGCTCAACTCTTAATACTTGTCTTTACCCCTAATTCTGGGGATAAATCTTCAACGTTTTAATAATTGCCTCTAATTCGAAGAGGTAATCTCTTTTTTCTTGGTTAGGCGCAAAAACAAAGCCTTCAACCACTAATTTTCTATGATTAATGGTGTCGTTTACTATGTATGAAACGAAGGGACCTGCCATCGGATACCCGCTAATCTCCCACAT
>DFQX01000057.1:12186-12722 GCA_002381155.1 Flavobacteriaceae bacterium UBA3478
GTCTTCGTGTCGGGGATATCTGGACCAGGAATGTTCACTTCTCCAACAGAATCTCTAACCGCTATGATATCCTCTAAAAAACGTTCTTTGTTCGAAAAGCGATCGTTGTCTAATGGATAGATAACGAGATTCATCGTGCCATTCTCGATAGGGCGATCAATCCATATAAAATCTTCATTAAAAACACCTGGCCTGTAAATCGATGGCATGGTAAGATCAATCCCCATCAATTTTTTGAGTCTTGGTTCGGTATAAAGTGATCGTTTAAAGCGTTGTTGGGCAACTTTTAGATCAGAGATTCGAAAACTGTCAACCATTTGAACCCCTATAAGATCAATGTTTTGAATTAGTTCTACCTCTGTTCTACCTTTTATCACCGCAATGTGTTGAGGTTCGGCATATAAGTTCCTCTTGATATGTGAACGGGATAAAGTGTCGAAATCGATAACCACAACGTTTCGATTTCTCATAATTGCACCTCTAAACAGGTTGGGTTGTAAGGGTCTAAGGTCAAGTGTCGGCTCATCAACGCCTAA
>DFQX01000057.1:13091-14112 GCA_002381155.1 Flavobacteriaceae bacterium UBA3478
AGGTAATCTTTTAAGGCTTCTTGCTTACAAGAATACGCCACAAAGATTACTAACAGACCGAAAAACTTCAGAGGTCTAATCATGATTTAGGATATCTTCTCGGATAGATCGTTAGGCGCTGACCCACTCGAATAACATTGCCACTCAAATTGTTCCAGGAACGAATTTGCTTCACAGAAACGCCGTATCTATCTGCAATGATGCTAAGCGCATCGCCAGATTTTACTCGATATCTGAGACATTCAGGGCCACTAACCAAAGCTGCCAAAGGCTTTTCAGAAGCATCCTCTTGCTTTTTAGCCAGCGCATAAACTTCTCCTTCAGCGCTGATAAAGTCCCCAATTAATGCTTTTGGAAGTCTTAGTGCATAATCTTTCCCTTTAACATAAGGTATTGTAGCCGTCCGGTAGGAGGGGTTTAAAATGGCTAGTTGATCTTTGGTAATCGGCAGTTCCTCGGCAATGTGATCAAAAGTGATACTTCGTTTGATATGAATTGTGTCCGTCTCTAGATAGGTTCTTTCTAAACTTTCCGCGCTTAATCCGTGCTCTTTAGCGTGCTCAAATAAATAGAGGATTGCGTAAAATCGGGGAACATAGTCTGCCGTCTCTTTCGGGAGATAGGGCCTTATATTCCAATAATTCGTATATCCGCCTGAGCGACGAATAGCCTTTGAAACATTTCCTGGCCCTGAATTATACGCAGCAAGAGCAAGATCCCAATTATCAAATATTTGATAGAGTTGCTTCAAATAGGCTGCGGCAGCTTTCGTACTCTTCAAAGGGTCGCTTCTGTCGTCAACGTAGTTGTTCACATCTAGCCCAAATGATTTTCCGGTGCTGTACATGAATTGCCACAGACCTTTTGCGCCAACATATGACCTTGCTTTAGGGTCTAAGGCAGACTCAACGATCGCTAAATATTTCAATTCTAAAGGGAGGTCGTTCTCGTCGAGTATCTGCTCGAATAGTGGAAAATAAAAGGCGCTCACCTGAAGCATTCTGCGAATGAGTGTGGCATC
>DFQX01000052.1 GCA_002381155.1 Flavobacteriaceae bacterium UBA3478
GCAGAAGAGGCTTTACGTCTTGCTGCTCAGAAACTACCATGTAGAACTAAATTTATTGTTGCACGTGACTTCGTTGCAGAATAATATTGATCGTTGATATGAAACAGTCGGAAATCATAGAATTATCAGTTGAAGATTTGAAAGCTAAGCTTGCTTCACTGAAAAAGGAGTTGTCAGATTTATCATTAGGACACTCTGTTTCTCCGTTAGAGAATCCATTAATTCTTCGTTCAACACGTAGAACTATTGCACGAATCTCTACTGAATTGTCTAAAAGAGAATTACAATAACGGCCTGGCCTTATGGAAAATAGAAACTTAAGAAAAGAAAGAATTGGTGTTGTCACTAGTAACAAAATGGAGAAATCTATTGTTGTTTCTGAGGTGAAACGTGTTAAGCACCCTATGTACGGTAAGTTCGTACTTAAGACCAAGAAGTATGTAGCGCATGATGAGAAGAACGATTGTAATGAAGGCGATACAGTAAAGATCATGGAAACTCGACCATTGAGTAAGCGTAAATGCTGGAGATTGGTTGAAATTATTGAACGAGCTAAGTAATTAGGCATGGTACAACAAGAATCAAGATTAAGAGTTGCTGACAACACTGGTGCTAAAGAGGTGCTTACTATTCGTGTTTTAGGTGGAACTAAGCGTCGTTATGCTTCGCTTGGGGACAAAATTGTAGTTACTGTTAAAGAAGCTACTCCTAATGGTACGGTTAAGAAAGGAAGTGTTTCTAAAGCGGTTGTAGTTCGCACCAAGAAAGAAGTTAGACGTCCAGATGGATCGTATATCCGTTTTGATGATAATGCATGTGTTCTTTTAAATGCTGCTGGAGAAATGAGAGGTACTCGCGTTTTCGGACCAGTTGCAAGAGAGTTACGTGATCGTCAATTCATGAAGATTGTTTCATTAGCCCCTGAGGTGCTTTAATCTTACGAAAAAATGATAAAGTTAAAATTAAAAGTAGGAGATAAGGTTCAAGTAACTGCTGGAGAACACAAAGGTGCTCAAGGAGCGATCGTTTCTCTAGACAAGGTGAAAAACCGTGCTATTGTTGAAGGTGTAAACTTAGTTTCTAAGCACCAAAAGCCTAGCTCAAGCAATCCACAAGGAGGTATTGTACAGAAAGAAGCACCTATTCATATTTCGAATCTTTCACTTCTAGATCCTAAGGATGGATCACCGACACGTGTTGGTTATGAAGTACGTGATGGTAAGAAAGTTCGTGTTTCTAAAAAATCAAACGAAGTATTATAAGCCATGGAATATACTCCAAGATTAAAACAAGAATATACTGATCGTATCGTTTCTGCGTTGAGCGAACAATTCAATTACAAGAATGTAATGATGGTTCCAAAACTAGAGAAGATTGTTATTAGTAGAGGTGTAGGTGCTGCTGTCGCTGACAAAAAGTTAGTAGATCAAGCAGTTGAAGAACTTACGACTATTTCAGGTCAGAAGGCAATTGCTACCATTTCTAAGAAAGACGTCGCTTCATTTAAGCTTCGTAAAGGAATGCCTATTGGCGCGAAGGTTACTCTTCGTGGTGAGCGTATGTACGAATTTTTAGATCGTTTGATTACTGTTGCACTCCCACGTGTACGTGATTTTCAAGGGATCAAATCTACTGGATTTGATGGTCGTGGTAACTACAATTTAGGGGTTACTGAACAAATCATCTTCCCAGAAATTAACATCGACAAAATCAATCGAATTAACGGTATGGATATCACTTTCGTGACAAGTGCCGGAACTGATAACGAGGCTCAAGCCTTATTAACTGAATTAGGTCTACCGTTTAAAAAGAATTAGTATGGCTAAAGAATCTATGAAAGCCCGCGAACGCAAAAGGGCAAAGCTGGTTGCAAAGTATGCTGCAAAGCGTGAAGCTTTAAAAGCTGCAGGAGATTATGAAGCACTTCAAAAGCTTCCTAAAAATGCTTCTCCAGTAAGAATGCGTAATCGTTGCAAGTTAACAGGTCGTCCTCGTGGATACATGAGAACTTTTGGTATTTCACGTGTTACTTTCCGTGAAATGGCTAACCAAGGTTTGATCCCAGGTGTAACTAAAGCCAGCTGGTAGATATTTATTAAAGAAATTTTAAGATGGTAACAGATCCAATTGCAGATTTTTTAACTCGTATTCGTAATGCGAGCAGTGCTGGACACAGAGTGGTTGAAATACCTGCTTCAAATGTTAAGAAGGAAATTACTAAGATCCTTTTCGATCAAGGTTATATCCTTAGCTACAAATTTGAAGATACTAGCGCTCAGGGTTCAATTAAAATTGCCCTTAAGTATGATGCGGTAACTAAAGAGCCGATCATCAGAAAGATTGAAAGAGTGAGTAAACCAGGTCTTCGTAAGTATTCGGGTAAGGGTGATCTTCCACGTGTACTTAATGGATTAGGTATTGCTGTAGTTTCTACCTCTCATGGTGTGATGACTTCTAAGCAGGCTCGTAAGGAAAACGTTGGTGGGGAAGTTCTTTGCTACGTATATTAAAATTGAATAACTGATAGATTATGTCAAGAATAGGAAATAACCCAATCTCGATTCCAGATGGTGTTACAGTGACTGTAGCTGATCAAACCATTACGGTTAAAGGTAAGCTAGGTGAGTTAACTCAGGAGTTTGATGCTGTATCCATTGAGGTAGTTGACGGAAGTGTTTCTGTTAGCCGTCCTTCAGATTCAAAAGATCACCGTGCAAAGCATGGTCTTTATAGATCTCTTGTGAACAACATGATTCAGGGAGTCTCTAAAGGTTGGACTAAAGAATTAGAACTGGTAGGTGTTGGATATCGTGCCAGCAACCAGGGGCAAAAATTAGACCTAGCGGTAGGTTTTTCGCACAACATTGTTTTAGATATCGCTCCAGAAGTAACTGTAGAGACTGTATCTGAAAAAGGAAAGAACCCAATCGTTAAACTAACTTCATTTGATAAGCAACTTGTAGGGCAAGTAGCGGCTAAGATCCGTGGCTTCAGAAAGCCAGAGCCTTACAAAGGAAAAGGTATCAAGTTTGTTGGTGAACAAATTAGAAGAAAAGCAGGTAAATCTGCATAACCGTAATATACTATGGGATTAAGTAAACTAGAGAGAAGACAACGTATCCAAAAGCGTATTCGCAAGGTTTCTTTTGGTACTCCAGAGCGTCCTAGATTAGCTGTTTTTCGCAGTAACAAAGAGATCTACGCTCAAATTATTGACGATCGTAACGGTGTTACTCTTGCAGCAGCATCATCTCGCGATAAAGGAGCTTCAGCGGAAGGAACTAAAATTGAACAAGCAAACGCTGTTGGTAAGAGCCTTGCAGAGAAAGCCCTTGCAAAAGGAATTTCATCTGTAGCTTTTGATAGAGGAGGAAATTTGTATCACGGTAGAGTTAAATCTTTAGCTGAAGGAGCTAGAGAAGGCGGACTTAAATTCTAATCACTATTATGTATCAGAACTATAAAAATGTTGAGATTGTTAAACCAGGTGGTTTAGAACTAAAGGACCGTCTTGTTGGGGTTCAACGTGTAACGAAAGTAACCAAAGGTGGTCGTGCTTTTGGATTCTCTGCAATTGTTGTTGTAGGCGATGAAAATGGTGTTGTTGGTCACGGTTTAGGTAAGTCTAAAGAGGTGGCAACTGCTATTTCTAAAGCAGTAGAAGACGCAAAGAAGAATCTAGTACGCATTCCTCTTACTCACGGTACTCTACCTCATGAGCAAAAAGGTAAGTTTGGTGGTGCGCGCGTATATCTTCAGCCTGCTTCACAAGGTACCGGGGTTATCGCTGGTGGTGCTGTACGTGCGGTGTTAGAAGCTGTTGGTGTACACGATGTACTTTCAAAGTCTCAAGGTTCCTCTAACCCTCACAACGTAGTTAAAGCAACTTTTGATGCTTTATTACAACTTCGCGATGCAAAGTCTATTGCTAAGCAACGTGGAATTAGTTTAGACAAAGTATTTAACGGATAATTGTGGTCATGGGAAAAATTAAAATCACTCAAGTAAAAAGCAGTATCAAACGTCCACAGAATCAAAAGCGTACGTTAGAGGCTTTAGGCTTGAAAAAAATTGGACAGGTAGTAGAACATGATTCTACACCTAATATTCTTGGAATGGTTAAAGTAGTTGAGCATTTAGTTAATGTTCAACAATCATAAAGTATAGATAATGAACCTACACAGTTTAAAGCCTGCAGAAGGCTCAGTTCATAGAGAAGGAAAACGCGTTGGTCGCGGAGAAGGATCTGGTAAAGGTGGTACTGCCGCTCGTGGTCACAAGGGAGCTAAGTCACGTTCTGGATATTCTAAAAAGATTGGTTTTGAAGGAGGTCAAATGCCACTTCAACGTCGTGTTCCAAAATTTGGTTTTAAAAACATCAATCGTAAAGAGTACCGTGGTATTGGCTTAGATCAATTAGAAGCTCTTGCAGCTGCCGGTCAAACAGATATTACTTTTGAAGTTTTAGTTGCGAATGGTATCGCTCGTAAGAATGATCTAGTG
>DFQX01000054.1 GCA_002381155.1 Flavobacteriaceae bacterium UBA3478
CGGCAGAAACAAATTTTACACCGGGATAGTAGTTGGTGTAAGTGAAGAAATCCCAAGCTATCCAGTAAAGGCAATAGAGGAAGTTCTCGATAATCAGGCCATCGTTAGCAAGGCTCAAATCGACTTATGGAACTGGATTGCTTCGTATTACCTCTGTGGAATTGGAGAAGTAATGCGGGCAGCGCTGCCTTCTGCATTGCTTTTTGAGAGTGAAACGATGGTTCATTTAATCGATGATGATTTTAGAAACTGTAAACTCACCGATGACCAATATCTTTTATGCGAACTACTCGAACAGCAGCCCCAAAAGCTTTCTTTTATTCGTAAACATGCTGAGATTAAAGGACTGAATAAGTGTCTAAATGATCTCATTGAATTGGAGATTCTTGAGCGATTTGAGCAGATCGATAATAAAGGGTATCAGAAATTTACTCCTTGGTTGGTCATAGAAGATACAGCAAAAGCAGAGGAAATTTTAAAGCAAACCAAAGCACCTGCCCAGCGCGATATGGTCATGCAGTTTTTTAGTGAAGCGAAAGGAGCTAACGAAATAGCTTGGTTGCCTTTTGCTAAGAAATTCGCAATCAGCACATCCATTCGTAATAGCTTAATTAAGAAGGGTGTATTTCGTTTAGACTCTAGAGTTTTCGATCGGATTTCAGGTAAAGAGGATGAAGAGGTAGTCTTCGAATTATCTGAGTTACAACAAAAGGCTGTTACAGAAATCAATAGGGGTTTTAAGGCAAGCAAGCCCGTTTTATTGCACGGATTAACGGGTTCGGGGAAGACGATGCTTTACATGAGTTTCATTGATGAGGTTCTAAAAGAAGGAAAACAGGTTTTATTTCTGCTGCCAGAAATTGCACTGACTACTTCACTTTGGAAGCGCTTGAATAAGCGGTTTTCAAAACAGGTTATCGCCTATAGTTCAAGTCTATCAACGGTTGAAAAGGCAGAGTTTTGGAATAAGGTTAGAAAAAACTCTAATGAGGCAAAGGTTATTGTAGGAGCGAGGTCTGCATTATTGCTTCCATTCAACAACCTCGGTTTAATTGTTGTAGATGAAGAGCACGACCCCTCCTATAAACAACATGATCCAGCTCCCCGTTATCAAGCGAGAGATTTAGCCGTTTATTTGGCGCATAAAGAACATTGTCCAATTATTTTAGGTTCTGCAACTCCCAGTCTAGAGTCGTTGTATAATGCTGGTTTTGGTGAAAACAAGCAATCCAAATACCACTATGTATATCTAGGTGAGCGGTTTGGTGAATCTCAATTACCGGACATCCAGGTTTTAGATAAAGCCCTTTTGAGAAAGAAAAAACTCATGAGGTCTTGGATTTCACAGCCAGTAATTGATCAGGTAGTAAAGGTTCTTAGTGAAAAGAAACAAGTTCTTTTCTTTCAGAATCGCAGGGGATTCTCAAGTTTATTAGAATGTTTGGATTGTGGTCATATCCCTGGATGTAAGAATTGTGATGTAAGTCTCACCTTTCATCGATTGGATCAATCGTTAAGATGTCATTACTGTGGTTATTCTGAGAGCGCAGCGAATCACTGCACAAAATGTCATTCACCTTCCTTAGATAAACATGGGCTGGGAACTCAACAGGTTGAGGAGTTGGTAAAAGAGTTGTTTCCGAGTTACAAGGTGGGCCGAATGGATAGAGATACTCAAAAAGGTAAATCGGGTCATCAAAAACTTCTTGAAAAATTCGAAAATCAAGAATTACAGATTTTGGTAGGAACGCAAATGGTCAGTAAAGGACTTGATTTTAAGAATATTGGTTTAGTTGTGGTTGTGAATGCGGATCAGCTGTTGCACAGAGCAGACTACAGGGCTCATGAACGTGCCTTTCAACAGTTAACTCAGGTCTCTGGTAGAGCTGGAAGAACTTCAGAAACTTCAAAAGTTCTCATCCAGACCTTTGACCCCAATCATCGTGTGTTTCGAAGTTTGCAAGACCGTAATGTTTCTGAATTTATCGCAAGTGAATTCGCCGAGCGGAGACTTTTTAATTATCCGCCTTATGTTCGAATGATTAAGATTCAATTTTTAGCAAAGCAAGTATCCTTGGCGATCGAAGGTGCCTCTTGGTTTGCAAAAGGGGTACGTCAGATAAATGGGGTAGTAGTCTTAGGAAATGATGCCCCCACCATTGAGAAAATTAGAAACCAATATTATCAACAGATACTCATCAAGGCTCCACTTAATTACCCGATGTCTTCGCTTAAAAAACAATTGCTGCGTTTCAAGAAATCTTTTGATAATGTCCCCGGATTTTCAAAAATTCAGGTGATATTTCATGTAGACCATATCTAGAGAGATAGATACTTTTCAAAATGCTTGTATAATGTGCATTTAAAACTTATTTTTGCACGCATTTTTAACTTATTATAATGAACCAATACGAAACTGTTTTCATTTTGAATCCCGTTCTATCTGACACTCAGGTAGAGGAAACAGCCAAGAAGTTTGAGAGCTTCTTAACAGAGCGTGGTGCTAAGTTTGTTGCCAAAGAAAACTGGGGACTTAAAAAACTAGCTTACCCAATTCAGAACAAAAAGAGTGGTTTTTACCATTTGTTTGAATTTCAAGCTCCGGCTGAATCGATTAACGAATTAGAGCTTGAATTTCGCCGTGATGAGCGAGTAATGCGCTATTTAACTGTAAAGTTAGATAAGCATGCGATCGCTTGGGCTGAGAAGAGAAGACAAAAACTTAAAACTGCTTAATTATGTCAACTATTGAACAACAAGCTAAAGGAAAAAAAGATGGCGAAATTCGCTATTTAACTCCTTTAAATATTGACACACAGATAGAGAAGAAGTACTGTAGATTTAAAAAATCAGGGATTAAGTACATTGATTACAAAGACCCAGATTTCTTATTAAAGTTAGTGAATGAACAAGGTAAAATTTTACCTCGTCGTTTAACAGGAACTTCACTGAAATACCAACGTAAAGTATCACAAGCTATCAAACGTGCTCGTCACCTTGCACTTATGCCATATGTTGGCGATATGCTTAAATAAGAAAGCGATATGGAGATTATTTTAAAAGAAGACGTTCAGAACCTAGGGTTTAAGGACGATATCGTTTCAGTAAAGAATGGTTATGGTCGTAACTTTCTGATCCCTAAAGGTCTTGCAGTTCTTGCAACACCATCGGCTCGTAAAGTTCACGCAGAAAATTTAAAGCAACGTGCACACAAAGAAGCGCAATTGATTGCAGAGGCTAAATCTATGGCTGAAAAAATCAATGCAATTGCTCTTAAAATTAGTGCTAAAGTAGGTGCTGGAGATAAGCTTTTCGGTTCGATATCTAATATCGATTTAGAAGCTGGGCTTTCGAAAGAAGGTGTATCTATTGACAGAAAGTATATCCTTGTGCAAGGTGGTTCTGTTAAGCGTCTAGGATCATACGTTGCAAAGGTGAGACTTCATCGTGAAGTATCTGCTGACCTAGCATTCGAAGTTGTTGCCGAGGCATAACTTTCAAATAATATTTGAACAGATTAAGGGCCTTTTTGGGCCCTTTTTTTATACTATGAAATACCAAAGATTAAGCAAAGAACAGTTTGAGATATTAGCAGAGGAATTTTCTAAATTTCTTGCGGTTCATGGGATTGATCAACCTGAATGGGAGCGACTTCAATCTAATGATGGTAACCGTGTTGATGAACTTCTCGATGAGTTTAGTGATATCATATGGAAAGGAGTACTTTCTAAGGTGAGCTATCTAGAAAACCTTTCAGAGCACTTTATTTATTTGTTTTCGAGAGAGGAGAATGGACTAGAACTCATTGCGGTTGAAGCCCAAGTAGCAGGATTAGATCTAAGAACCTCAGAAGGATTTACTTGGTTAAAGAAAAATTACCTTGATGAACGGGTAATTTATCGTCGAGCAACTAAGGCATATTCTGAAGATTCTTACAAGGATTTGTTCGAATTGATTCAAAAAGGTGCTGTTATCACGAAAGGGGAACTGTATCTTTGGTTTAAGGATTGGTTAGATAATAATTAAGATATGGCAACATCGGCATCAGTAGCGCGAGGTACAAGAGATTTTTTCGGAGACGAATTAATTCGTAGATCTTATATCATAGAGGTCATAGAAGGCGCATTCAAGAGATTCGGGTTTTCAGCGATTCAGACTCCTAGTTTCGAAAATTTAGATACCCTTATGGGTAAGTACGGTGAAGAAGGTGATCGATTGATTTTTAAAATATTAAAATCAGGCGATTATCTGTCTAAATTGAGTGATCAGGATCGTGTCGAACTCACTTCTTCTACAATGACCTCTCAGATTAGTGATAAGGCACTCAGATACGATTTGACCGTGCCTTTCGCTCGATTTGTTGTGCAACACCAAAATGAACTTGCACTACCCTTTAAGAGATATCAAATTCAACCCGTTTGGCGTGCAGATCGTCCTCAAAAGGGTCGATTCAGAGAGTTTTATCAATGCGACGCTGATGTTGTAGGAGCCATGTCTTTATGGCAAGAGGTTGACCTTATACAGTTGTATGATACGGTATTTTCAGAATTGGGCTTAATGGGTGATCAGCATCCGACACTAAGAATCAATCATCGAAAGATATTAGCTGGGATTGCAGAAAGTTTTGGTATCAAAGATCAGCTTATTCCATTTACTGTAGCTTTAGATAAATTAGATAAAATTGGTACTGAAGGTGTTTTAAAGGAACTTAACGAATTAGGTCTAGGCGATTCGGTTTTAGAAAAGGTGGATACTTTTTTAAAAGTGGGATCGAACTTAACAGATCAGTTGAATTTTCTAGATGGTTTGTTTGTTGATTCAGAAC
>DFQX01000044.1 GCA_002381155.1 Flavobacteriaceae bacterium UBA3478
AGTTAAAACAGAAATGGCTAACGGGGTATATTCAGATAGCCTCAAATTTGGCCTATTACTCGGAGATACCAAAAAGACCTTTTATACCAAGTGTTGGGAGTTAAATCTAGAGGGAGTGATTTCTCATGGGCCGAACAATGATTTTGTTGCTTATGAGTTAGAAGGCGTTAATGAAGGCGAGCGCATCAACCATTTGTTTTACGGTGTCTTTGATGACCAAAATATCATGACAGGTCTTGATATGCGTTTTTATCATCTCGGATGGGCTCCTTGGAATAAACAACTTTTTGCTAATCAGCTATTGCCTAAAGCCCTCGACACCCTTGAACTATGGTATCCGGGTAATGAGTTTGTTAAAATAGATCGAGAAGGATTACCTCGTGATACCTATGTAAAGGTGGATGGTAACCGCCAGATTCTAGCCTACGTCCTCGATGACAAAGAGGTTAAAGCGGTGATTACTGATCTTAGAAAAAAATACCCCGACCTAGTTCGATAAACATGAAAAACCTACTATACCTTCTTTCGTTTGTTGTTTTGGTAGCTTCTTGCGCTGAGGCAGAAAAAGATTTTCTATTTGAATTAAAGACCCCAGAGGAGACTCAGATTAGCTTTGAGAACACTCTTAGTTTTAGCAATGAGTTTAATGTTTATACCTACCGCAATTTCTACAACGGAGGAGGAGTTTCGATTGGAGATATCAATAACGATGGTTTATCCGATATCTACTTAACTTCTAATCAAAATTCCAATAAACTATACCTAAATAAAGGAGGCTTTGTTTTTGAAGATATTACAGATGAGGCTGGTGTTGGAGGTTCACGAGCCTGGTCAACAGGGGTTACCATGGCTGATGTCAATGCTGATGGCCTATTAGATATTTATGTATGTAATTCGGGCGATGTTGCTGGAGATAACAAACAGAATGAACTTTTTATAAATAAAGGAGATGGTAAGTTTGAGGAGATGGCCGAGGCCTATGGCCTTGCCGACCCTGGTTATTCTACTCACGCAAGTTTCTTTGACTATGACAAAGATGGCGATCTAGATGTTTACCTGTTGAATAACTCCTATCAGGCGATTGGGAGCTTTGATTTAAGAAGAAATGAGCGTCCGAAACGTGATGAATTAGGGGGTGATAAACTTCTCGAGAATCGAGAGGGAGTATTTGTCGATGTGAGTGAAAAGGCAGGTATTTACGGCTCAGTGATCGGCTTTGGACTCGGCGTAACCGTCGGAGATGTTAATAATGACGGATGGGAAGATATCTACGTATCTAACGATTTCTTCGAGCGCGATTACCTCTATATCAACAATCAAGACGGTACATTCAGCGAAAAACTCACCGAATCAATCGGTTCAATCAGTAGTGCCTCAATGGGTGCAGACATGGCAGATATCGACAACGACGGTGCAGCGGATATTTTTGTAACCGAGATGCTTCCCTCAGAGTACGAGCGTTTAAAATCAGTGACTACTTTCGAGAACTGGGATAAGTACAAGTACAATGTGGATAACGACTATTTTCACCAATTCACGCGTAATACACTTCAGCTTAATAATGCTGATGGAACATTCAGTGAGATTGGACGTTTAGCTGGTGTTGAGGCCTCAGATTGGAGTTGGGGAGCCCTTTTTTTTGACATGAACAACGATGGACTTCGAGATCTTTTCATCGCTAACGGGATTTATCGCGATCTCACCGATCAAGATTATCTTCAATACGTTTCGAGCGAAGAAGTTTTAAGTAGCATTGTTTCAGGAGACGAGGTAGACTATGCGAAGCTTGTGGATATCATTCCGTCAAGACCGGTAAAAAATCATGCTTACATCAATCAAGGTAATTTACAGTTCTTCAACGATGAACAAACCGGGCTTTGTACTCCAAGTTTTTCAAACGGATCTGCCTATGGTGACCTAGATAACGATGGTGATTTAGACCTTGTGGTGAACAATGTAAACATGCCACTTTTCGTCTATGAAAACCATAGCGAGCGAAATCCTAACAACAATTACCTCCAATTCAAATTGAAGGGATCGGGCCAAAATACTCAGGCCATTGGAGCCCGCGTTTGGGTGAGTCAGGGAGATCAAACCTATTACTTACACCACCAACCCATTCGTGGCTTTCAATCGAGTATGGATTTAGTATTGCATCAAGGTTTAGCCCTTTCTGTCCCTGCAGAAGTTCGTGTAGAATGGCCTAATGGTACCTCCACTCAATTAAGCGATGTTCAAATAAATGACCGTTTAGAATTAGTTCAGCCAGAAGTTGTTGAAGCTCCAAAGGTAACTGAGACAGAATCGGCAACTGAGGATTTGTTTGCTCGTTTGAGTATTGCTGATGCTCCGGTTCATCAAGAAAATTTGTTTATCGATTTTAATAGAAATCGATTGTGGCCCCATATGTTGAGTACTCCAGGGCCAAGAATAGTTGCTGGAGACCTTAATCAAGACGGCATTACTGAACTATTAGTGCCGGGAGCCAAGGATTTTACCTCGAGTCTTTATCAACTGCAAGGAGGACAACTAAATGCAGTTACCGATTTTAGTTTAGATGGTGAGAAGCCATCCGAACTTGTTGCTCCGCACTTCTTCGATGCTGATGGTGACGGTGATTTAGATTTATATGCGGGTAATGGTGGAGTTGAATTCTCTAAATTCATTCCTTATCTAGCTGATATTCTTTACTTGAACGACGGTAAGGGTAATTTGACGAAGAGTACAGTGACCTTACCTACAGCTACTAACTTTTTTAATACGGGTGCGGTTGTCTCAGGAGATTTAGATAATGACGGCGACCTAGATGTATTCGTTGGTGAGCGTGCGTTAGCAGATGCCTACGGCCTACCTGCCGCAGGTCATATTTTAATCAATGATGGTTCGGGACAGTTCACTGATGAGACCGCCACTTGGTCAGCATCTTTAAATGAGATTGGTCTGATTACCTCAGCAGCAATGATCGACCTTGAGTCAGATGGAGATCTAGACCTAGTTGTGGTGGGTGAATATATGGGTGTTCGCGTTTTTAAGAACGAATCGAATAAGCTCGTTGAAGCGAATTTAGAACTAGCTGCTTTTAAAGGATGGTGGCAAACCCTCGAGACTGCTGATTTTAATGGTGACGGTGTTGTGGATTTCCTAGTGGGTAACCACGGTTTAAATTCACGATTTGAGGCGAGTGAAAAGGCTCCAATTCGCTTGTATTTAAATGACTTTGATCAGAACGATCAGATTGATCCTGTTTTAAGTTTTATGCGTGAAGATGGTAAATACTATCCGTATGATTTAAGGCACAATCTCATTGATCAGATGAAGCCACTCAAGAAGAAATTCCCCGATTATGCTTCATTTAAGGATGCCTCTGTAGAGCAGATGTTTACCAAAGAGCAGCTAGAAGCAAGTGTGGTTCGAGAGGTGACAAACCTGTCAAGCGCCGTTTTTCTAAGTCAACCGGATGGTACTTATGCGTATGAGCCGCTTCCACTAAAAGCGCAATTTGCCCCGATTTACGCCCTTGCGGTAGGAGATTTTGACGGTGATGGAGATATCGACGCACTTGCCGGAGGTAATCTATACAAAACAAAACCTGAAATCGGTCGTTATGATGCTCTTCAAGGGGTGTATCTAGAGAATGATGGTAAGGGCCACTTCAGTATTCTACAGGGAGGCCGCGGATTTAAATTGGGTGGTGAGATTCGTTCGATACTTACCCTTGATAACTTGGTTCTTGTAGGTCGAAATTCAGATACCCTAGCTTTATTCAATTATGCAAAGAATTAATTTATATCTAGGGGTCGCCCTATTACTAGCCGCTTGCCAGCCGAATGAATCTGAGAATTCAACAGGTAATCGTCTGTTTGAACAGTTGCC
>DFQX01000018.1 GCA_002381155.1 Flavobacteriaceae bacterium UBA3478
CATCCGCAAATTCAGGCCATATTATTGGCGAATGATATTGCGAATGAGAAGGTTAATCAATCGCGTAGTCTAGCGAATACAGAGATAAGTCTCGGATACTTCATTAGCGAACCAGAAACGCGCACGGGCCCCCAACAGTCAAGAGTGGCAATAGGACAAATGATACCCTGGTTTGGTACTTTATCGGCACGAGAAACCTACGCCAAGTCTTTGGCTGAAAACGCATTCATTGAACTAAGTATTGCCAAGCGAAAGCTAAGCTTATCGGTAGCCCAATCTTATTATGAACTCTATCGTTTAAACAAGAGTTCAGATTTGGTACTTCAAATTCTAGATTGGCTTGAACTACGAAGAGCCCAATTGTTAGGTTCTTTATCAGCGGGTGAATCGGCGCTTAGCGAGTTACTCGAATTAGATATCTTCGAAAATACACTGAAACAGCGTAAGGGTAGTCTAACCTTTGGTTTGCAAGCGGCACAACAGAAGTTTAACAACCTTGTTGGTCAGTCTGTCAACGATCTTATTGAGCTGCCTACCGACTTATTATTTGCTGAGGTAATTTTACCTGAAACACCTGATTTTACCAAGCATCCCGAACTACTTCTCTATGACGGTTTATTTGAATCAGTTGAAGATTTAGAACGTTTAAACCAGAAAGAACGCCTACCGGGTATTGCCTTTGGAGTGGATTACTTATCGGTGGCGCCAAGAACTGATTTGACGGTTATCGATAATGGAAAGGATATATTAATGCCCCGAGTAAATCTATCGATCCCGGTATTTGGAAAGAAGTATGAATCTAAGACCAAGCAAAACAAAATTGAGTTAAGTCGCCTAAAGGCTGAACAGGCATATAGACTTAACTTGATTGAAGACCGTTATTTTGAAACTGTAGCCAAACTTAACGAGGCTCAGTTAACCATAGACTTGCTCGATGATAGTTTGGAGCGACTAAGCCAGACTGAGGAGCTTTTAATAAGCGGATACATCGCCGGCGACATCGATTTTCAAAAATTGATCAAACTCAAAGAAAATGAACTTACCCTTCAGCTTCAAAAGGTAGCTGCGGTGGTCGCTTATTACAATCAATTATCAGTTATCAATTATTTAATTAATCCTTAATTCACTATTATGAAAACAACATCTATCGTATCGAAGACCTTCGCTCTGGCAGTACTCGTGCTACTTTTCTCTTGCGGAAATGCAGGTAAGAAAGAAGCTAAAATCGCCGAAAAACCAGCAATGGAACACAGCGAGCACCAAATGACTCAGGCTGAAGCAAATCTTGGCCCTGAATTTACCTCGAAGTACGTTTGCCCGATGCATTGTGAAGGCAGTGGAAGCCACGAAGAAGGTAAGTGCCCTGTTTGTGGAATGACCTACGTGCTTAACGAAGATTATCAAGAAGAATCAGAAGAAAATCATAATCACTAAGAAATGGTTAATAGGGTTACCTCTCAAAAAATTAGAAAAATACACCGCTACCTAGGGTTATTCTTAGGAGTTCAATTTTTAATATGGACGATCAGTGGTCTTTATTTTAGCTGGACTGATATCGATGAAATCCACGGAGATCATTTTCGAAGCGAGCCTAAGCAACAGGTTTTTACCGATCTCGCTGGGCTTTCAGAGCTTTTCTTTGATCAGCCTGTTGAGAGTTTGGTGCTCACCAATCTTTTAGGGGAACCCTATTATTTTGTCAATGAATCTACTCTGATACATGCGCAATCAGGTGTAATTAAAACCGGTATTAGCGAAGAGGAGGCTGTTGCTATTGCCCGTGAGAATCTTCGCGATGATTTAGTACCTAGCGGGGTGTCACTAATTGAAACTACCGATGCACACCATGAATATCGGGGTAAAAAATTACCCGCCTATCAAATATCTTTCGATTCGAAAGAAAAGGTGACCGCCTATGTATCAGTGATTGACGGTTCTTTTCAAACGGTTCGTCACCGGGACTGGAGATGGTTTGATTTTTTATGGATGACCCATACCATGGATTATCAAACTAGAGACGACTTTAATACGATATTACTTCGATCATTCTCATTATTAGGGCTGATCACGGTCCTCAGTGGTTTTGTTTTGTGGGGAGTATCCTCACCAACGATTCGACGTTTTACTAAATAATATTATTTATGAAAAAGGAACTTTTTCTACTACTCATCCTACTAACTACACTAAGCTGTTCAGATAAAAAACAATCTGAAGGCAAAGAGGAGCAACATAACCATGAGCAGTCAGTGACCTACACCTGCTCTATGCACCCTCAGATTACCCAAGATGTATCAGGGAGCTGTCCGATATGTGGCATGGCCCTTATTGAAAAGGATCAGAACACAAGTGGTACTGATCCATCTACCTTGTCGTTCACTGAAGAAGCGTTATCACTCCTGAAGGTGGAGACTTTTACAGTAGGGCAGTCTGTAGGTTCATCGAGCTCGAAAGAGCTGTCGGGTAGTATTCAAATAGATGAAACCAAGCGGTTTGATCAGACTACGAAGTACGGTGGAAGAATCGAGCGATTATTGGTTCATTCTGAAGGAGAGGTGATTCGAAAAGGTCAGAAGATTGCTGAAATCTTTTCTCCTGAAATATATAAAGCCCAAAAAGAACTATTGATTGCTGCCGAATCGAAAAATAGCCAACCTCAATATTATGAAGCAGTTCGCGAAAAGCTGCGTATTATGAAGTTTTCAGATCAGTGGATCGATGCCCTTGAGTCTAGAGGTGAGGCACAAGCTTACTTTGATTTAGTGGCTGAAACAGGAGGAACCCTCATTGACTTAGTAGTCAGTCAAGGTGATGCCGTAAAAAAAGGTCAACTGCTTTATACTTCTGCAGATTTGTCTACGGTTTGGGCACAATTAGATGGGTACGAGAATGACCTTGAACATGTTTCGGTAGGTCAAAGGGTACTACTTAAAAGCCCCGACCTCTCTTCCTTTAGTTCAGAGGGTAGCATTAGCTTTATCGACAAGGTGATCAATGAAAAAACACGGACCTATAACCTTCGAGTTGAAGTCTCTAACGAGAATAAAACTTTAAAGCCGGGAATGTTTATTCGAGCAACTGTGGAGCTCACTAATTCTAGGGGGCTTCAATTACCAGCGAGCGCAGTTCTTTGGACCGGCAAGCGTTCACTCGTTTATGTACAGAACGCTTCATCAAG
>DFQX01000049.1:0-40427 GCA_002381155.1 Flavobacteriaceae bacterium UBA3478
TCTCTTTTCGAATGAAAAAAGATAAAGTTGGTACTCGAGCGAACATAATCTAACTGAAGATGATCAAGCAAATCGTAAATACGCTGCTTTTGTTTACGATTTTGTTCGAGTGAAAATTGATAAAAATCACGATCCCCTAAAGAAGCATCTGCCGCGGCAATTGCTAAAACATTGCTCATTGCTACCACATTCTTTCGTATCTGTTGAGCTAAATGAGGCGGAGCGATTAGGTATCCTATCCTCGTTCCCGCAAGACCATAAACCTTAGAAAAGGTTTTCGAGACGATCACATTCTTTCCCTGCCTTACAAGTGCATCCATAGAAGGATAATGATCTTCTTCAATGAAATCATAGTAGGCCTCATCTGAGAAAACGATGGTTTGCTCACTAACTGAATTACAAAAATCGGTTAAGGCTTTAGCCGGCAATAAAGTACCGGTAGGATTATTAGGGTTGCATAAGAATACGAGCTTAGTCTTTGTACTAATACGCTTCTCAATTTCTTTTAAGTCATATCCTTTATCTTCTCCTACAGGAACCCAATTTATAGTGGCATCCCATCCCTTGGCATAATCCATCATCGCTAAGAAAGTAGGCTGACCAGCAATAATCTCTCCGCCACTGTGAGCGAAAGTAAGACCCGTGATTTTCAGCCCCTCGGTAGAGCCGCCTGTGATTATAATACTTTCAGGTTCTACTCCATGCAATTTCGAAAGCTTTTCTGCTAGTGCATCGCTGTAATCATAAGGATACCGACACGCATGATCAAAAGCTTTAATAATCGATTCTTGAACCTTTTTCGAAGGACCGTAAGGATTTTCGTTTGAACTTAACCTAACAATACTTTCTAAAGGTCTTGGGTTGTAATCAGCAATCTCCTTCGCTGATAAAAAGGCAGAGGGAGTAACTAATAAACCTCCTAAACCTAAGGATGATCTTAACCAATCTCTTCTTGTTTGTCCCATAGTAGTAACTTAATTAAAAAAGCACAGACGAGATACTTCACTTAAGGGAGGTAATGACCACCAATATGCATCTTGTCTGTGCCTGTCTCAATAATAGAGAATTTCTAAGATACACAAAATCAGCAAACTACCAAAATTACGATTGCCATTGTGCGCTTACAGCCTGCACCTGATCTAGCACTCTAAGGAGATTTTCTCCCCAAAGCTTTTGAATATCCTCTTCACTGTAGCCTCTCTTTACGAGTTCTAAGGTTACATTAAAAGTCTCTGAAGCATCTTGCCATCCGCCTACACCACCACCTCCGTCGAAGTCTGAAGAAATGCCCACATGGTTAATTCCTATTAGGTTTACCATATAGTCAATATGATCTACAAAATCGGCAACAGTTACTCCCGTTGGAGCCTTTGGATCATTAGCGACTAGTTCGTCAGCCTCAGCTACGATTTCGCGATAATAATTCATAAAAGCAGCTCTCTTATCGGCATCTAGATTTCTAAGTTCAGAGCGGTCGTACCACTCTAAACCTTTTTCTGACGCAAGGCGAGTTCTAATAGCCTGCATGTACTCGTTACGAGCATTATGCTTTTCTGTATTCAGGTATGAAGAGAATGCTACGGTCTGAACTACGCCTCCGTTCTCTTTCATCCACAACAACTGTTCATCATCAAGATTTCTTGAATGATCACAAAGAGCACGAGCTGACGAGTGTGAGGCAATAATTGGGGCCTTTGACAAAGCAATCATTTGACGCATCGCCTCCTTTGAAGGATGTGAAACATCAATCATCATTCCTAGACGATTCATTTCAACGATAGCCTCTATCCCTAGCTCACTTAAACCCTCGTGCAGAAATCCATCAGCTTCACCTGTATTCGAGTCAGAGAATTGACTATGACCATTATGAGACAATGAAACATAACGCGCGCCCTTATCTCTGTAAAGTTCAAAATTACCTAGGTCTTCACCTATCGGATAGGCGTTCTCAACACCAATCATCGCCACCTTTTTACCTTCAGCGATAAGCGATCGAACCTCTTCAGAAGAAGTTGCCAAACCCATTTGATCTGGAGCATATTCCTCTACCAAACGATGAATAGCATCGAACTTAGACATTGCATTAGCTTCTGCACCAGCATACCCTTCTGCAGTTAAATCACCTTGCCCCGTATAGACGATAAGCCAAGCTACATCAAGCTGACCTTCGTCCATTTTCGGAAGATTCACTTGAGTATTCAAACGCTGTGTATAATTGATGCTATCAGTAAAATTGGCCACATTGATATCATCATGGGTGTCAATGGTGATTACCGATTCGTGAATTCGTCTGGCTTTTTCTTCTACAGTCTCATTCTTAGTGGTACAACTTACAGCGATCATAAGACCGAGTAAGCCGATGGTTAATTGCGTTCGTTTCATTACTGTTTAAGTTTAATTTTATGTAGGTAATCATCATTTAAGCCGACGATTACAGCGTTCATTGAAGGTAAGAAAACAGATGATTTAATATTACCCTGAATATTGATAAACTGCTCACTAGAAATGTTTTGGTCTAGTTCACCGTTTTCAAAAACAGTGATAGGCAGTGCCCCAACTCCATCTAGTCGGGGGGTTTCAACTTCTGTATTATAGATATTTCCAAAAAGTAATAGCTGCCTTTTCTCATCTTCAGTAGTGATTACTTCGGTACTTAAAATGGGAAATAATTGAGCTTCAAAGGGCAAAGCTTCTACTTCAAAGTTCAATTCACCTTTATTTCTAAGGAGAACACTTTCAAAAGTGATCACTTCTCGCTCATAGGCTTCTGTCAACTTTTCTCCGTAGATATCGTCTAGGCTTGCAGAGGCAAAGGCTTCATATGTCTTGAATTTATTGCTAATAAAAGGCATCTGTTGCGTAGAGCATTCCTTCCCTCTAACCGGTACATAGGTGTCATTATACACTTTACTCAGTACGATATCAGGCGAACCGTTTTCGTCAAAATCGTTAGCATAAATCTTAAACGGTTCCTCTTTTGAGGTTTTGAATTTGATAGATTTACCTACATTGCCAGCTACAAAATCCATCAATCCGTCCTGATCTAGGTCTACAGGCGTTAAGCTGTGCCACCAGCCGGTGAAGTCTTTTAATGGATGTTCTGACTGATATTCGAGAGTCCCATTATGATTCATCCAGATCCCGATGCCCGTCCATTCACCGAGCATCATGACATCCTTATAACCATCTCCATTTAAATCAACCACCGCGATATCATTTACCATACCAAAAGTATCGAAGCCTGTGGTTCTGTCTTCTGTAACGTTTACTAATCTTCCCCCTTGGTTTTCGTAAAGAATTGAAGGTGCATGTCTCGGATAGTTTTTGGGTATAATTCGATTACCAACAATAATATCTTGATCGCCATCTAGATCAATATCAACTGCTACTACCTGCTTCCCGTTTTCACGATATTCTTCAAGAACCTCTGAATGATAACGAGAGAATTTTCCGGTGCCATCATTTAAATACAATCGGTCTTGATAATAAGAAGAATATGATCCGAAATCATTTCCTCCACTAGTTACAAAAAGATCAAGATCTCCATCTCCTTCAAAGTCAAAAGCCACAGCATCTGCATCTTCAAATACACGATCATCTTCAAAACTGGGTTGTACGCTAGCGACCAGTTTATCGACTTGCTGAAGAAGTAGTTGGGCCGCTGAACCACTAGATCCAGATATCCAAACATCTTGAAAACCATCTCCGTTGGCATCAAATCGAGTTAGAAATGGCCCCTGTGTAGATTGGGCATAAGGTAGAAGAATTTCTGTCTCGAACTCGTTAAGTGGGTTTTCCTCATGAGATATATCCAAGGTTTTCACCTCGGCAATAAGGGAAGATTCAAACTCATTCGAATCTGGGATAGCCTTGGTAGCGTTCACTGGCTTATTTATCGTTAAGCGTTGATTAGTCTTTACATCTGTTTGTATAATCTCTGACCCATCAGGCCAAACCACTCTAAGTCGATCTATTACACTTGTATCACCCAGACCAAAAAAGGCTTTATTTTCTTGAGAAGAACGATACCCCCTTACTCTTTTGATTTCTTCAAAGTAGTACTGATCCCCTGACCATAACTCTACCTTAGGATATTCCTCACCAAGGTCTGAATAGGTGTCGACAACTAAATAATTACCTCTCTTATTTTCAACACTTGTATTGCGGTAAACAAAGGCCTCTGTATCAATATTATTTAAGATCATATCGAGGTCTCCGTCGTTATCTAAATCGCCTACAGCCATACCGTTAGAAAAGGTAGGTGTGCCGAGCCCCCATTTATCGGCACTATCTTTTAATTTAAAATTACCTTGGTTTTCAAACAACAGATTAGGTAATTTCTCAGAAGGCATCGACTCGTATAATTCTTCTTTTACTGTTAGAGGGATGTTTCCACGATAGCGCATACGAGCCTCATTCACTCTATTTTGAAGATCATTATCGAGTGCATATCGACGATATCCATTAGTTATGAAAAGATCCTTGTCAGAATCCAGATCAAAGTCTTCCATCAGCACCGACCAACTCCAATCAGTGCTTGCTGTCTTGGTTGCATGGGAAATATTAGAAAAACTTCCATTACCATGATTGAGCTGAAAAGTATTGTACATGTATTGGTAATGATAGTTTAGATCATTGACCAGAAAGTCAAATCGGTCAGTATTCATCGAAGCCATCAATGTTTTTGATCGCTTGTGATCAGCCGCAGCCATATCTAGAACGAAAATTTCTTGATGACTATCGTTATTAAAATCGGCGATATCTACCCCCATTCCATAGAACGAGATATGCTGAGTATACGTCTGAATTTCATCTTTAAATGTGCCGTCTTTTTGATTGATGTACAGTGCATCAGGAATGTAATAATCACTGGCAACATAAAGGTCAATCCACCCATCTTTATTAATATCTGAAGCTACTAGACCAAGACCAAAAACAGGAGACAAAAGACCCGCTTCAAGAGTTACATCAACAAACACCCCATCTTTATTTTCATAAAGCTTAGAGGTATTGAACTCACGATCTTCGGGGTGTGCTTCTAGGTAATCATACAAGCTTATTGGATCATATCCGTAAAGCTCGTTCTCATTTAATACAAAACAATCTAAATCTCCATCGCGATCATAATCCAAAAACACGGCCTGAGTACTTTCGCCTCGATCGTCTAAACCATAAGCTTCAGCCTGTTCACTAAAAGTCTCATCGCCATTATTAATAAATAAGAGATTGGCACGATCAGCGCGATCATTTGGGCCACCTTGAGTGATGTAAATATCCATGAAACCATCAGAATTAACATCACTAAATGTCACTCCGTTTGACCATTGATTTCCTATTTGAATACCCGATGAATTAGAAGCATCACGAAATGCAAAATCTCCTTGGTTAAAGAATAATTTGTTATCGACTTGATTACCGGCAAAAACCACGTCTAATAGTCCATCATTGTTAAGGTCTTCTACCCCAACCCCAGCTCCATTGTAGAAGTAGTCGTAATCGAATAAATTCTGTCGATTAGAAATATTGTGCGATAGTCGATTTTCGAAGACTAAACCGGTGTCTGCAGATTCCAGTTTTTCAAAAATGGTATCTTTTCGCTCTGAACAAGAGATTAGAAGTATAAATGCGCTTAAAAAGTGAAGATATTTGGCCATGATTGCAACTTACAAAATATTGAAATGTTAAAAAATTATAGTTGGCAACTTAGCTTATTGGCGGTTCTACTATTTTTATTCAATTCGTGCGCTGAAAACGAATCGACTATTTACCGCAATAATCTCAATTTAGAACGTAGCGAGTACCTATTGCAACACGCAGAAAACCCAGTTCATTGGCAATCATGGAGCGAGCAAATTATGTCGATCGCCAAAAAACAACAAAAGCCAATCATTATCAGTATCGGATATTCCTCTTGCCACTGGTGCCACGTCATGGAACGTGAATCTTTTTCTGACCGGGAGGTTGCTGATCTTATGAATCAACATTTCATTTCGATTAAAGTAGATCGGGAAGAAAAGCCAGATATCGATTTTTACTATCTCACTACTGCCCAACTCATCATGGGAAGTGCTGCCGGATGGCCACTGAATATTATTGCTACCCCAGAGGGCGAAGCTTTTTACGCAGGAACCTATCACAGCAAAGAAGAGTGGATGGAAGTATTGAATAAAACCATCGATCAATTAGAAAAAAACAAAGGTCGATTGTACGATTACGCAAGAATGGTCAAAGAAGGAGTCATTAATCAAACGCAACCCATTGAAGTAGCCGATAATTCTGAACTATTAAACAAAGAAGACTTAGAGTTAAGTCTCAGAACCTGGATGTCAGAATGGGACTTTGATTACGGCGGAATACAAGCATATGAGAAATTTGTAAATCCACCTCAACTTGAGTTTCTACTTGATTATAACGAGCTGAACCCTTCAACAGAAATCGAAGACTTTATTGTCTTTACCCTAAAAAATATTGCACAATCAGGTCTTATCGACCCGCTAAATGGAGGAGTCTTTAGGTACAGCACAGATGACAAGTGGCAGATACCCCATTTCGAAAAGATGCTCTATGATAATGGACAATTACTCAAGCTCTATTCAAGAGCATACCTAAAGTATAATGAACCTCTTTTCTTAGAAACCGCTTCGCTAATCGCAAAGTACTTGCTTGAAAAGCTTAAACAAGATTCAGAGCTCTTTTCTGCATCTCAAAATGCAGAAAGTGAAGGAAGAGAAGGCTTTTATTATTTGTTTTCTAAGGAAGAATTAGGAGAAGAATTGCTAAACAAGATTACTCAATTTGAGTTTGATTCACAGAACATTCATTTACCCGCTCAACCCTTGAGTGGTTCTATAATCAATACCTTGGAACAACTACGAGCATCTAGGGTTGCTCCCGAAATTGACCACAAAGCAATTATTTCTTGGAACGCGCTAACAATTGATGGGCTATTCTACTATTATTTGGCTTCGGGTGAAACAGCGATTTTAGAACAAGCAAAAGCCTCATTAAATACAGTCCTCAATGATTCAAAATCTTTGAAACATGTGGCCGAAGACCCATATAGCAATGCCGTTTTAGAAGATTATGCGTTCTTATCAAAGACGACACTAACAGCCTACCAAATCACAGGGGAGGCTAATTACCTAAAAGCTTCTATCGAACTTACTGATGAGGCAATTGATCGTTTTGAGATGAGTGAATCTCCGCTTTTTGCCAATAGTTCGAAGAATCTGTCGAGTAGTGTTCCTAGAATTATTAATTCAAGCGATGGCGTCTTACCTAATCCAAACGCATCACTTTCATCTACCCTCTATCACCTTTCACATATAACTGGGGTAGAATCGTATAAGAAACGTTATGAAGCAATGGTCATGGGCATTCAGCCTTGGGTAAGTGAAAGCATTGGTTTCTTTCCAAGTTGGGCTAATATTCTTCTTCACAGTCAGTATCCATTTTATGAGGTAGTGGTAATGGGTGAAGAGGCGAACTCTTTTGCCGAAGAACTGTTGACCAAACAATTTGCCAATACCTTGACACTACATAGTAGTGAAGAGAATGAAGAATCACCTCTTTTTAAAAATCGCTTTGTAGCCGATGAAACTTTGATCTACATCTGTATTGACAACACCTGCCTTCAACCCCTAAGTGATATCGAAGAGGCTAAAGACTTTCTAACCGCAAGGGAATAAATCAAGGCGTATTAATGTGTTCGCCGAGAAATAATGCATTCAAGAAGAACCGATTCATCCCGTAAGAGGTTCCTCTAAAATTCGGATTATCAGCAAACATAACCACTCTCCCTGAACCGACTGAACTTACTAAAATCGAGGCGGCTTTTGAGAGGTATTCATTACGATTCTTTTCAGAAATATACCCATCAATATGAGCGTTTTCTGTGTATTTCGCTACCGTTGAATAGGCGTTCTCACTGGGTGATAACCATAGCGTATTGTTCTTGTAAAAAGCGAGTTCATCCGAAGAGTATCCAAAAGCAACCGGATGTGTTCGATCGATTTTAGCTTTAATAAATACCCCTCCGAGAGATTCTCTACCGCGGTGTTCGCTGGCCTCAACATAAGGTAACTGAATCGTATCATCTTTTACCTTTTCGAGGGTAGTTTCATTAACTAGCTTAGCGTTAATCGCCCAAGAAGAGCCGGTACCAATGGTGATGAGTGTGTTTCCTTTTGAAACCCAATCTTTTAATCGTTGTTGAAATGACTCTGGGTAATTACCCGATACTAATACAAGTACGTTATACGGATCTAATGAGACTCTCGATAGATTGCGAACGGGGAGCTTGGTAATAGGCATGTCAATTCGAGTATCTAATAAATGCCAAATTTCACCGGCTTCATAAGATCGAGTTCCTGTTCCAATGACCATCGCAGCTTTAGGTTGTTTAAGAGGTCGCATAGAGCGGCTACCTAGATCAATACCTGAAGTGCTCCATCCGGTGGTTGCCGAATGTACTTTCAGATTGAGTCGAGAAGCTTCACGCGCCACAACCTTAGCTAGTGCTTCTTTAGATAGTTTTTGAAGCGATACTGGAATTACTAGTGATCCGTAACTAAAATTAACTTTACCCTTTTCTGTATTTACCTCAAAAGGCTTAAAAGCTGCCATAGGCACAACTCCGTGCTTTTGAAGGGCATAGATAAACGCAGGGACATTATAATCTAATGCATCAACGATGTAAGCATAGGCGCTGTCGTCTACCTCCGTCTCAATAAGTAAATCTGAAGAGCTTATCGGCTTTACCAAAGAAGGTGATTTTGAAACCCCTCGGTAATTCAACTGATAAAAGTTAGCTAGCGACCATGCTGAGGCGTCGTAATAAACACTATCCCTGTATTTTTCGTAGGTCTCAAAGGCTGTTTGAACCATTCGATATTGGGGCTGTTTGGTAGGTACTACATAGTCACTACCCTCCTTGTAAACAGCAATCTTATGGTGTTCCATAAGCTCTAAAAATGCCTTTGCTTTGTTTCGATCTGGCTCAGAAAAACGATACGCTTTAACCGGGTCTTTGGCTGCTCTAGAGATTGCAGAGTCAAAAAACATTTTCTGATAAGCCCGCATCATTTGACGGTTGTCAACAGCAGCCTTTAGAGTAGTCATGCTCGATACGTATTGATTACGAATCGTAAACGGAAAAGTGATTTCACCAAATGCCGTAGTCTGTTTAAGTCCTCGCGAACTTGCTTGTTCAAACAATAGACCTAGTCCTCCTTGTAAGTCAGGATAAGAAGAGCCATATCCTGGATAGGTGCCATCGAAGGCCTCTCGTGTAAAATAGAAAGATCCGATCGAATCTAAGGCCTTCGAAAAATAACTTCCATACAACTCGTTCAAGTCTTCGTAATTCTCTCGAGGCATGATAGGGTCAAGCGAGCCATTTGGCTTCATCGGCTCAAAAAAGTAAGTACTTTGAGATCCCATCTCGTGAAAATCAGTGACCACATTCGGATACCACTGATGATACCAATTGAGTTTACCTTGACTCTCTGGGTTTGCGGCCAACACCCAATCTCTGTTTAGGTCAAACCAGTAGTGATTGGTTCTTCCCCCAGGCCAATACTCATTATGTTCGGCATCTTGAGGGTCTGCCACGAGCGGCGAGCCTTTATACATGTTTGACCAATAGGTATGACGATCTCTTCCATCCGGATTAATAGTTGGATCTATAAAAATCACTGCATGCTTGAGAAAATTAGCAACCTCAGTATTTGTTGAGGCAGTTAATGTGTAAGCAGAAAGTAATGCCGCCTCTGAGCTAGAAGGTTCATTACCGTGTACGTTATAGGCTAGGTTAATTATAAGCGGTAGGTCCTCGTCCGTACTCTCCTTGGATAGCGGATTTATCGATTTTAAATGTTCGGCTCTTATTTCGTCTAGCCTACCCAAGTTTTCTTCACTAGAAACCACAAGCATAACCAGTCTGCGTCCTTCATGAGTTTTCCCATAATCGATAAGCTTAGCCCGAGAACTTTGCTCGGCTAACTTTTCTAAATAAGCAACGATAAGATCGTGTCTGGTGTGCTGATCTCCAATGCCATAACCTAAAAAAGATTCAGGAGATGAAATACCCGACTGATAAGGTTCAAATCGCTTCAGAAAATAATCCTGGGCTAGTGAAGTCTGGATAAGTAGAATAGATAAGAGTAATAAGACACGTTTCATTAAAAAACCTATTTAGTTGAGGTATTTAAGTAACTGTAATAAAGCCTAATAATCGCGTAACCAAAGAGACCACCAAGAATAATTAATAAGGCATTCATAACACCTTGGGCTCCGAAAGATAAACGAAGAAGTATAGTAGAAATGACAAAGCCCGTATTTCTTAATAGCTTGAAATGGTTTGAAGTAAGTCCATAAGAAAGTAAAAGAATCAGTACGTCTGATAAAATTAGAAGTGTAAAGAAGTCTTGATAAAATATGGTGTTGAGATTATTATTCATTCCCTTAATCAGATGCTCATTATTGATTTCTAAATACACAAAATCAATAAGGTGAATTACACTAACTAGCAGAATAACAATAAGTAGGACAACTGCAATTGCCTTTTTAAAATAAGGAAAGGTCTCTTTCTCCTCAGTTACGGTTTTGCTGGTTAGTTCAATAATTCTACGGTTAGTTTTATGAAACCAAACGATAATTAACATGAGTAACAACACACATCCTAAGTCGACCAAAAGATTAATAAGCACTGTATCCTTAAAACTTGCATTTGGAAAATCGATTAGGGTAACATCGTTAAAAACCTTTCGAATCAAAATGAGACAAATAATCTCAAACTGTTTAATTAGCGATGTGGTAAACGATCGTGGCAAATAATACACCAACAAGAAAATCTCATAAATTAAAATAAATGAGAATGGGGTATATATAGCGCTAATAGGGTTTTTTAGCAGTTCTCTGTCAAGTAACTCGAAGTCAAAAAATGAGTTGACTCCAATCAGCGCAGCGTGAATAATAAAACCAATTAACGAAAGAAAAAGCGTAATACGTTCTACCGTCTCACGGTTTTTCGAGGAGAAAATCACTGCAAAATAATCATGTACTTTCATCTAGTTAAGGTACTCGATTATTTTAATTAATTGATAATCAGTTTTATGTAGCGAACGAAAACTACTTTTTCTTAGAGGCTTTGAAGATCTTCCCGATTCCAAAAGCGAGATTCCATGGCTGATTCGCAGAATCGTAAAATCCCAAGAAGGTTAACTTCAGTCCAGAATTTTTGTTTTGCCAAAAAACACCAGCTCCATTGGCAGGGGCAACCTTCCAACTTTCTTCATTCTTAAACTTCAAAGAAGGAGTAAAAACAATACCTGATTTACTGTTCGGAGAATCAAACAAATAGAGTGTCGGCCCTCCTATATTTAAGTAAAAGGATTGCTCTTCATCTATCATAAGATTCACCTGACCTGTGGGCATAAATTCAAAAGATGTTTGAGCCTGCACCTGAAAGGATAGCGCAAAAAAACCTAGACTAACTAATGCGCGATAAAATGTCTTTGATTTTCTCATACTCTATGATAATCCCCTTTCCAATTTTTAATTTGGGCCTTGATTTCTTTCGCAGAAAGCTGCTCTTTAATAGCTCGATCTAGAAGCTCTAAATATTCCTCATCTGAAGCAAATCGAAGGGCGATTATCTGAGAAAATCTCAGTTCTGTGGGTAATGGTTCACCTGTCAATATGAAATATCTCAAGCGTTCTTCGGCTCTGATCGCTCTATCTTGCGCCTTGAGTGCGAAGGTTCTGGTGAACCACATAAATAGAATGAAGATCGGGAACAACACGAGTAACAAAGTAGCGATGTAAAAATTATCCTCTGATGAAAAGATGAGATGACTCAATGTACCTCCCGCAAAAAGAAGTATGAGAACGAAAAGTGCCCCGTGAAATCCAGGAACCATTCGCGTGTGATTTTTAAAATTCTGTTCTTTCATGCGAATTCTTTTGAAAAGGTGAATTTAAGCATTAAGATTGATTAGCTCCTTATCAAATCTTTTTCATCTTTGCGGCAGTCAATCAATGACTGTTTTTTTTCGATGAGCTCACTGGGTCTTATTTTAAGTAATCGTCGGTATTGGGCGCCTGCCTATGCCTTTATGTGCCTCAATTTGATTTATGGAACTTGGGCTATCTATATTCCGACCATCAAGGAGGCCATTAGAATTAACAAGTCTGAATTGGGAATTGCCATTTTTGCAATGGCTCTCGGTAACTTCTTTATTCTAACGTTAGCTCCAAAGATCAATGATGTTCTCGGGTGCGGAAGGTCTACAAAACTAGGTTTGCTCGCGCTCTGCGTTTTCGGTGTTGGCCCATATCTAGCTGATAGTTATATCTCTCTGTGTGTTACGCTATTCTTGGTGGGTGCAGCCCAAGGCTTCCTCGATGTGTCGATGAATGCCACGGTTTCTCAAATTGAAAAAGACGACAAAGTAACTTTAATGGCCGCGATGCATGGCTTTTTTAGTTTAGGCGGAGTGGCAGCGGGTCTAGGAACCTTTTTGATTCCTATTTTGAATGCACCCGTGGTACACAGCTTACTCATTGTCCTACTTATTGCGATACCCAACTACTCGTTAAGTAAACAATACGAATCGGTGACTGCACCAATTGCCAAAGGAAGCAAGAGACCATCAAACGCATTAAGACCTCTAATTATATTAGGGTTAATATCGTTAGTAGCTATGGGAAGTGAAGGGGCTATTGTCGACTGGAGCGGATTATACCTTGAAGAGATTGTAAAAGTAAATACCGCATGGATCGGGGCAGGATTTCTAGTGTTCTCCATCACGATGACTCTCGGGAGATTCTTGGGAGACGGGCTTAGCACCCGACTAGGCTCAGAAAAAGTCTTAATTCTAGGGATACTCACTTCTGTTATCGGATACCTCGGCGTATTAACTGCCGATTCAACCTTTAGCGTTATTGGGTTTGCCATTATAGGAGCAGGCTTTTCAGTATTAGTCCCCGAACTATTTCGAATGGCGGGTAAGCAAGACCAAATCCCTTCGAGCAAGGCCATCGCTATTGTAGCAGGATTCGGATATTCGGGATTTCTTACAGGGCCAGTAATTTTAGGGATAACTGCCGAAACCTATGGTCTGACCACCAGTTATTATGGCCTAACCTCAGCTGCCCTTATCATCGGCTTACTCTCTATTTATCTTTCTATCAAAAAGAGAAGAAGTAATTAGGGTCGATAGGGAACAATCCCTAAATTCATTCGGTTAATTTCTCATTATATGAAGCATTTCATCTATGCCCTGTCGTTGCTTGCAGTAACCTCAAGCTTCTCACAATCCATTGAAAAACAGTTAGACGCCACAGTTTTCAGAAACATCGGGCCCTTTCGAGGGGGAAGAGCGAACGGAGTCTCAGGAGTAAAAGGTGATCCGCTTACCTATTATATGGCTACCACGGGAGGTGGTATTTGGAAAACTACCGACGCCGGTCATCGCTGGGAAAACATTTCTGATGGATACTTTTCAGTCGGTGCCACCTCAGCCATCATCACTTCTGAATCAAATCCCAATATTATCTATGCGGGAACTGGTGAGCACGCTCCTCGAGGAGTAATGACGAGTTACGGAAATGGAGTTTACAAATCAAATGACGTCGGTAATACTTGGAGTCATCTTGGGCTAGAGGCCACTGAAAACATATCTAGAATTGTAGTTCATCCGACCAATCCTGATATTGTATTTGTAGCAACACAAGGTGCCCTTTACCGACCCAATAAAGAACGCGGAATTTATAAAAGTATCGACGGTGGTAAGTCGTGGAAGTTGGTGTTGCATGTAGATCAAAACACCGGAGCGAGCGACCTGTCTTTAGACATGAACAACCCTATGGTGCTTTATGCTTCGATGTGGGATTATCAGCGTTCACCCTGGGAGATCAGATCGGGAGGCCCTGGCAGCGGTCTATATAAATCTATCGACGGAGGTGAGACTTGGGAACGACTCGAAAACGGTCTTCCTACAGCCTTAGGTAAGATGTCTATAGCCGTCTCTAGAGCTGATTCAAACTGGGTTTATAGCCTTATCGAAAGTGATTCAAACAAGGAGCTTGGAGGTCTATTCTTATCTAAAAATGCAGGAGAGTCTTGGTCTCGAGTAAGCGATGATCACCGCCTCATTCAAAGGGCATGGTACTATATCGAAGTCTTTCCAGACCCAAAAAATAAGGAAGCAGTAACCGTATTAAGTGCTCCGCACCTCTACTCTACAGATGCAGGTAAGAGCTTCAAAGTCATTGACGGATACCACGGAGATTATCACGACATGTGGATTAACCCCGATAATCCAAAGAACCGAGCCATCGCAGACGACGGAGGAGTATCTATAACCTTTGATGATGGTGAAAACTGGACTCGCCAGGACAATATGCCTACCGCACAACTCTATCGAGTTTCTGCAGATAATCTATGGCCGTATAACCTGTATGCCGGACAGCAAGACAATACATCGCTTCGAATTTCAACGATTGCTGTGGGCATGGACGGTATTAGTGAACGTCACTGGCAGTATGCGGCAGGTGGAGAAAGCGCCTTTGTAGCCTTTGATCCGAATAACCCTCAAAAAACAATGGGGGGCAGCTATCTCGGCTCCATCGACATTACTGACATGACCAGTCTTGCTAGCACAAACATTATAAACGAGCCCAGACAATACCTTGGCCTAGCTGCAAGAGACATGAAATATCTATTCAACTGGAATGCTCCTATCATTCGTTCTATTCATGAAGAAAACACCTATTACCATGGAGCGCAATATGTTTTAAAAACCATAGATGAAGGTCAGAACTGGACGGTAATTTCCCCAGACCTTACCAGAGATCAAGATGCAAAACAGGGTAAAGGAGGACTTCCTTATACCAATGAAGCCGTAGGGGCAGAAAATTATGGTACACTAACCTACCTGACAGAATCCAATCAACCCGGTACACTTTACACCGCGAGTGACGACGGGTTAATCCATCGTACTATCGACGGGGGAGCGACTTGGACCAATATCACTCCTAAGAAACTTCAAGAGACCTTAATTAATTCCATCGAAGTGTCTCCACATGATAATAACACCCTGTTTATCGCAACTACTAGATATAAATTCGGAGATTACCAACCCGGTTTATACAAAACTGAAAACGGAGGGAAGTCATGGGAAGCCATCAACGAAGGAATCCCTTACGGAGCGTATACCCGAGTAATACGTCAAGATTCAGAGGTGCCCAATTTACTCTATGCAGGTACTGAATTAGGGTTATACATCTCAACAGACTCTGGCGCACATTGGGAAAAATATATGCGTAACCTTCCCGTAGTGCCAATTACCGATCTTCTCATTAAAGGAAATGATTTAGTGGTTGCTACCCAAGGAAGATCGTTCTGGGTTTTAGATGACCTAAATGTGATCAGATCTTACGCTAGTGGCGGTGTTCAACCGCTATATCCGCCCAAAACAGCGATCCTTGGGCACTGGTATAGTAGCATGAATAGCAGCGATCCGAGTGGTACAGATGACTTTGAAGGAGTGAATCCGGCGAGTGGAGCCACCATTTACTATCACTTACCGGCGCTTTCAGAAGATGAGGAGGTCGCCCTAACCCTTTATGACACAGAAGGTCAAATGATCAGAAGGTTTAGTTCTGTAGAAGACCCCAAATATGTTTCATATGAAGGATATCCTTCAGCCGAACCTACTCTTACTAAAAAAGAAGGTCTCAATCGATTTGTTTGGGACTTAAGGCACCCTAACTTTGAAGGCGTGCCAGAAGTTTATATCGAGGCTAGTTTCAGAGGGCACAAAGTGAGCCCAGGACAATACCAAATTGAACTTAAATTCAAAGACCAAGTAGTTAGACAGCCTTTAGAAGTCGTTGCAAGTCCCCTCTCAAAAACGACCAAAGAACAGTGGGGAATCTATGATTCTTTCATGAAGGCTGCCGAAGCTAACTATAACGAAATGACCCGTCAAACGAATCGACTTCACAGCCTCTCAAAACAGCTAGAAAAACTCATCAGCGATAATTTGACCGGAGAACTAAAGAAGCAAGCTGAGGCTTTACAAAAAGAACTGAATGATTGGGATGCTAAAATGGTTCAACGACTGAGCAAGGCTTACGATGATGTAGAAAACTATGAGAATGGTTTTACGGCTAATTATATCCGTGCATTCAATGAAGCAGATTCTTCAGAGCCACGAGTAACTGAAGGCACCAAACGAGTCATTGAAGAACTCAATAAGGAGTGGTCTTTATTAAAAGCCGAAGGTGATCGATTAGAATCAGAAGCCATCCCGAACCTAAACAAACTACTTTTTGAAGCAGGAATTGGAGCTCTGAATAGCAAGTAACCTAAGTAACAGAAAAGGGGTAATCAAAGGTCTATCTTTGTAAAAAAATAAGCATATGCCTACTGTAAAATTAACGACACAGAAATTCAAAGAAGACATCTTTGATTATACCGCTGAAAAAGATTGGAACTATAAAGGTGATAAACCAGCCATTATTGACTTTTACGCCGATTGGTGTGGTCCATGCAAGATGGTCGCTCCAATTCTTGAAGAATTAAGTAATGAGAACCCTGATGTCATTATCTATAAGGTAGATACAGAGGTTGAACAAGAGCTATCTGCAGTATTTCAAATTAGAAGTATTCCTAGCATCTTATTCATCCCCAAAGATCGCCAACCCATGATGCAGGCAGGAGCACGACCTAAAAATGCGCTGCAAGAGATCATCGACAAAGAACTCGTATAACGAGAATTAAAGATTCATACGTGAAAGCCACTCCATGAGTGGCTTTTTTTATCTTAGAACAAAAAAGATGATTAGAGAAAAGACTATTTGGATTACCGGAGCTTCATCAGGCATCGGTCGAGCACTAGCCATACAACTCGCTAGTGCAAACAATCTCATTCTCTCTTCTCGAAATCTCAACGAACTAGAGGAGACTAAAAATAAATGTGCCAGCTCTAAAGTTCATTTAGAACCCCTTGATCTTGGTGACTTTGACTCGCATCATTCGATTGTAGCCCGAGTGGTTAAAAACCATGGTCCTATCGATCAACTTATTCACTGCGGAGGTATAAGCCAGCGATCTTTGGTAAAGGACACTTTATTAACAGTAGATGAAAAACTGATGGCCATTAATTACCTAGGAACTGTTTCTCTTACAAAGGCCATTCTTCCGCACTTTTTAGAGAAAAAGAAAGGTCATTTTACAGTAATTACCAGCCTTACCGGAGTTTTTGCCTCTCCGTATCGTTCAGGGTATGCGGCCTCAAAACACGCTTTACACGGATTCTTTGACAGTCTTAGAGCTGAGCTAGAAGATGAAGGAATTCGAGTGACCCTCGCAGCTCCAGGGTTTGTAAAAACAAAGGTTTCGATCAACGCCCTTACCGGGGATGGAACCAGTTTAGGTTCAATGGATGATGCACAAGCTAAAGGAATAAGTGCCGAGGCCTGTGCTCAAAAAACCATAAGAGCCATCGCAAAAAATAAACGTGAAGTTTATATCGGACGTGAAAGCTACGCAGCCTACGTCAAACGCTACCTACCAGGACTATTTGCTCGCCTGATCAAAAAAGCAAAGGTTCGCTAAATACTTACGTCGAGTAAAACTCCACAATGATTCAGAAACTCTAATTCAGCCAGCTTAGCCGAGAACTTCGATTGAATCCCAACAAGCTCTGCATTGAGTAAATTGATTTGCGCCTGTCTAAGTTCGATGGAGGTGATTTGACCGAGTTCGAATTGAGATTGTGCGCGACGATAGTTTTCTGAAGCGGTGGTAACATTTTCTTGCTGAAGACGGTATACTTCAAGAGCATTTCGGTAATTACCCTCTGCATTTCGAAGGTCTCTAAGCACCTCTTGTTCAATTTGCTTCTCTTGAAGTTGAGTTGCCTCTAGCGCTAGACGCGCATTTCGTATTCCAACTTGTTGCGAGCCTGACTGAAAAAGATTCCAGTTTAGGTTAATTCCGGCACTTAATCCTACCGTATTATTCGAAGCTAAGAAGCCGGTTGCAGGAAATTGACCTTCAGAATAACCATAAGCACCATTCGCAGATAGTCTGGGAATTATAGTTGACTTCTGAGCTTTTAGACCCAGTTCGCTAATCTCTTGATTGGAACGATTGAGTAATAGTCGAGTGTTGTTCGCCTGATACGACTCTTTATAATTCTGAAGCGCTTCACTAGACAAAAAAGCGACCATAGGGCTCACCTCAAATACAGTTTCTAGATCTCTCGCTAACAAGGTGTTTAGACTTCTTTTGGCATTCAATAACGCTTGACGTTGTCCTAAAAGGCTAATGCTATCTGAGTTTAAATCCACCTTTGCATTCAAAACATCTAAACCAGTAACACTACCAAATTCAAAACGCTTCTCTGCACGTTGCAAGCGTTTCTTAGAATTTTGAAAAGTTTGCTCTAGAATACGAACCGATTCATCTAATCGGGCAACCTCGTAATAAGCCGCGTACAATTGCAGAAGTGTTTGCTCTATCGTTTGTCTTACCTGTAAACCCGAAAGCTCATACTGCTCCTTAAGTCGTTGATAATTATAGTATCGCCCAAAGCCATCGAAAAGGGTGACATTAAGATTTACTGAAGCATTATAGCGCTTGGTCTCTGCGCCATCGACCGTTCTCGAATTACCATCTTGAAAAACCGCTTCTTGATTATCTCTAGCGATGTTGGCTCCTGAAGTAGCCGTCAGTGTTGGTAAAAAGCCTGTGTTCAGTAAAGAAGCATTGTTCTCTGCTTGAGCTTCAGAAATTTTTGAAACTAATATCCCAAAGTTGTTTTCTAAGGTAAGCGATAGTGCTTGCTCCGGAGTCAAAAGCTCCTGGGCCGACAAGGACCCAAGTGCCAATGCTGCTATGAAAAAAAACTTAAACTTCATCTTGTAGGTGTTCATTAACTGCACGCTCAGCTAATCGTGGAGCAATGCGTTCGCCAGTTCTTAAATAGTGAATTGCCAGTTTGATTCGATTACCAAAAAGCAAGAAAATAGGAAGCATCACCAAGGTTAAAATGGTGGCGTACCCAATACCGTATGCAATGGCGATAGCCATAGGTTTTAGAAATTGTGCTTGTCTACTTTTTTCAAGTAACAGAGGTGCTAGACCCGCAATGGTAGTAATCGAGGTCAAGAAAATAGCTCTGAATCGAGATCTTCCAGCTTCGAAAAGGGCTTTCTCAAGTTTCATTCCGGCCTTCAAATTCGTATTGTATTTTCCGATAAGAACGAGTCCGTCATTAACCATGATTCCAATGAGGGCGATGATACCAAGTAGCGATAAAATATTCAGTGGGAATCCGTGAATCTTATGACCCCATGCTACCGCAGTAATACTGAAAGGAAACAGCATTAAAAGAAGTAAGGGCTGAGAAAAACTTCTAAAGGTGAATGAAATCACTACGAAAATTAAGAAAAGAGCTGTTAAGCCAACGAGTCGAAGTGAATCAACCAGCTTACCAGCCTCCCGGTTTTGACCCTCATACGAAGGAGTAACAGTCGGATATCTCGCCGAAATATCAGGCATTACATCGGTTTTAATCCAATCTAAAATTTCTGTTGCAGTAGTGGTGTCTGGATTATCTAAATCAGCATTAATTTGAATCTCACGCTGACCATCGAGGTGATTAATAGCGACTTCCCCACGAACAATTTCGTAGGTCGCAATTTCTCTGAGCGGCACGAGTCCCCCTGAAGGGGTACTAATTCTCATCTCATCTAGGTCAGCAAGTGAAGAGCGATTTTCACGATCGTAGCGAACCCAAACCCTGATTTCATCTTGACCTCTCTGAAAACGAAGCGCCTGAGCTCCGAAAAACCCTGAACGCACTTGTGCCATAATCGTTCTCAAATCGAGCCCAAGTAAATAAGCAGAGTTCTTTAACTGAAGTCGTACTTCTTTGATACCGGCAGGATCATTATCAGAAACATCTTTGAGAAGCGCATTGTCGAGCATTGCCTGCTTCAATTGATTTTTAGCTTCCTTGAGCTCCTGTATATTGTTTCCTAAAAGAGAAACACTGACGGGTGAACCTCCAAAGTTTCCGCCCGATCCATATATCAAACTCTCGACCCCAGCGACCGGCCCGACCAATTCTCGTATTCTAGTGGTGATCAAGTTCGCTTTGATGGCGTCAGGACGCTCCTCTCCAGGCAGTAAATTAATCTGTAAACTCGCCGTAGATGAACCAGGACCTAATCTTAGGATAATATTCTCGAAAAGCTGTTTGCCAGTACCTTCTAGATAGGTGGCGGTAAACTCTTCATTAGCGATCAGCGACTTCTCTTCTATAAGTCGAATGATCGAATCTGTTACCTTCTCATTCGTTCCGTTAGGCATCTGAAGGTTAATACTTACTTGGTCAGAAGCAACTCTCGGGAAGAAGGTGGTTTGAATAATTCCTCCTCCAATAAATCCGAAAGTGCTGATTAAAAGCGCTAAAAAAATCGCAAAAGTGAAGAATGAATTTTTTATCGAAAACTTTAAGAAGGGCGTATATAATTGATCACGCATCCATACCATCGCACGATCGCCCATTTGGTTAATTACGCGCATTTTAGCAAACCCTTTACCGATTAAAGTCTTTGGTTCTTGTTGAGGCTTAAGCGCCTTTGAGTGGGCTAAGTGCGAAGGTAAAATGATCAATGCTTCGACGAGTGAAACCACCAAAGTCAGAATCACGATCACAGATACTTCTGAGAAGAATTCTCCGATTCGACCATCTAAGAATAGAAGGATGCCGAATGCTAGAATAGTAGTTAGAATGGCTGAAACAATCGGAGGAATCACCTCAAGAGTACCTTCAATAGCAGCCTGAACCGGTGATTTTCCTTTTTCGTGATGTTGATAGATGTTTTCGGCAATTACGATTCCGTCATCTACCAGAATACCAATTACAATGATCATTCCAAAGAGCGAAAGTACATTGATGGTAACCCCTGCGAATGGAGCAACCACAAACATCCCTAAAAATGCAACAGGTAAGCCAAATGCCACCCAAAATGCCAAACGCGTATTTAGAAATAAGGATAGAAATACCAGAACGAGAATCATCCCCATAATGGCATTCTCGGTAAGTAATTCGGTACGCTGAGTAAGTGTAGTTGATAAATCGTTTACTACAGTAAGTTTCACATTCGAAGCCTTTTGGTTAAAGACATCGATGTATTCTTTAACCGCCTCAGCAGCTCCGATAAGATCTTCGGTATTCGTGGAGGTAATGGTTACTGTGATTGCTCGTTCTCCATCAAAATAAGTGGCATTCGGAGACTCTGCGAATCGATCACGAACTGCAGCAACATCAAACAAGCGTAACATTCGACCATCAGGTAGTGCTTTAATTACAATGGCAGAAAGTTCATCGGCATAGTACTGACGATTATTCGCTCGAATCAGATATTCTTCAGCATCGGCCTTAACCGTTCCCCCGGTAATTAATAGGTTGCTCGCGGCAATCTTTTGGGCTACTTCTGAGAAGCTGATACCGTAAGCAAGCAACTGGTCTTTGATCAGTGCAATTTCAATTTCTTCTTCAGGGTAGCCGGTAATTGCAATCTGAGAAATCCCTTCTATGGCTCTGAGATCGTTTTCAACTTGGCGTCCAACCTGTTTGAGAACCGACAGTGGAATATCATCACCAGAAATAGCGAAACTGATGGTTTGACGCACTACCTCTTGCTTAGCAACCACTAAGGGTTCCATGCCGGTCGGATAGTTTGGTACCCGATCCACCGCATTTTTAACCTCAAGAAGCATAAAGTCAATATCTCGACCCTTTTCAATCTCGACGTTAATAGTACCACTATTCTCCCGAGAAGTAGAAGTTACTCGGTCTATTCCTTGAAGTCCCTTTAAATTATCCTCGATTTTAAGAACGACTCCCTCTTCGATCTCTTGAGGCGATGCCCCGGGATAAACCACAGAAATCAAAATGTTTTTTGAATCCGATAGCGGAAAAAATGATGAGTTCAAAGAAAAGGCTCCAACGAGACCGAAAATCACGAATGAGAGGATCACGATGTTTACCGCAACCTCATATTTTATAAAGTAGGAGATTAATTTTCTCATCCGACTAGTCTTCAATGATTTTCACCGGCTGGGCCTTGAACGCTCCAGGTAAGGTTTTCGACAGCACCTTTTCACCATTTACTACTCCGCTTACAATTGCCGTATTTTCAGTGTAATGAATTACCTCAACTGGAACTAGAGCCAATAAACCCTCTCTAACCACAAAAATCTCCTGAGAGTCGAGAACAAGAGAACGATCAATTTCTATCACATTATCAATGGTTTCCATTTCAATTTCAGCTGTTAGATATTGGCCTTCACGTAATCGTTGATTTCTTACCGAAAGGGTTACCTCAATCGTCTGAGTGGTTTGATCAATGGAGGGATTAATTCGAACTACCTTGCCCTCATATTCTGTTTCAGATTCGAGACTGTGTAGGATTACCTCTTTACCGATTCGTAAATTCTCAGCATAAGTGGCAGGCACAGAGACAGGCATTTCAAAAACTCCCTTTTCAATAAAGGCACCTAACGGTTGAGCCGCTCTAACCAAACTTCCTTCGGTTACGTTCGCTAACGAAAGGGCTCCGTCAAAAGGTGCGATAATCGTGTATTTGGCAAGTCTAGCTTCTAGATTTAAAACATTGTAGTACGCGTTCAGAATCCCTCTTCCGCTAATAAAAAACCGCTCCTTCTCTGAGTCGAAATGGGGTAACTCTGCAGTTGGCGCATCGATATTATAATCTCTTACATAGGCCTCCCACTTCGGGTAAATTGAAGGGAAATCAAGCTCAATATCTGCCAGAGAAGTGCTAAGGATATTTAGAAAGTTACTTTTTGCCGACCGAACAGAAGCTGCAAATTCTGAATTGTCGAGAGCTAAGATTACTTCACCTTTTTTATAGGTTTGACCCGATCTGAATGCCTTTCCAGTGAACTTAAGAACGCCCTGAACCTCTGAAAATAACTCGACCCGTTGTCTAGCAACCAATCTTCCGTTTGATGAAACCACAAGAGGAATAGAGGTGTTTTCAGCCGGATGCACAAATACCGATTTAACGGTCTTAGCCACGGTACGTTGAGGAGTTTTATTCGAGGAGACTAACTGATTTGCCAAGAAAACGGCAAGAACTAGCGCAGACACTCCTATGATAGGTAAAAGTAAAGATCGTTTCATGCATTAAAAGAGTTGTGGAGTGCTTTTACTCCGTAATCAACCCCTTCATGCCAAGAACCGTGCCAAAAAGAACCTATTCGAGTTTTTACCTAAGTCTTAAAGCGAATAATTAAGACTTAGCCCAAAATTGCGACTGGGCATAGGGATTAAACTCGTTTCCCAATACGATTGATTCAGCAGGTTGAAAGCACCCATTTGCAAGTTGAAATTCCCCATCGATTGATATAAAGTTGCATCAACCACGGTATACCTTCGGTCAGAGGCACGTTCAATCCATTTAACATTTAAACTACCTGTAGTCGTTTTAGTTAACCTACCCGATAGTTGAGCAGTAAAATGATGCTTGAGATCGTTATCAATGGTATACCTAGAAAAGGTGAAAACATCTTCCCCAAATTCTTGGTTCATATAGGTGTATGACAGAGAGAGAGTGGATGCGTTAGACGAGCCAAAACGATAACGATAATTTAAATCGATTCCTTCTGTAGTAAGATTAGCAATATTTTGTGCCTCAAATAAAGCCTCCTCATCCTGCTTCACATAGTCGATAAGATTTGAGGAGTTACGCTTAAAATATGTGAATGACCATTGATTTTTTATGCTAACCTTTCTAAGTCCAATTTCTATCGCATTTGAAGTTTCTGGGAGTAAATTTTCATTACCTAAGGTTGTTCGATCACTGTAATATAGGTCGGTAAAAGTGGGTACTCTAAATGTTTTTCCATAGTTCAAATACCCACGTAAGGATGGATTAATTTGCCATCCTAAGTCTAGTCCCGGATAAACCTTTGTACCTACTGTAGAAAAGTAGTTCACCACAACTCCTGGGGTAATGTCTAGTCGACTATTCCAAACAGAAATACGCTGTTCCAAAAATAAATTCGCCATTTTTCGATTTCGCTCACCCAGATTGTTACTCTGAATACTTATCGATGCAACTTCTCCCCCAAACCCGAGGCTACCAAAGCCGTTTTCAACCGATCCGTCCAGTGCCGCTCCCAATTTATGTGCAATATGCAGATTGCGATAGATTTCAGGGCGATTGCGGATGTACTCGTACATGTCTTGTCCTCTTCTCCAATAAACTCTTGGTGTAAGGCTCCAATTCGAACCATTCAATTTGTGAGTTAACGCAATTAAACTTGCCTGAGTCTCTTCATATTGATCAGTTGCTGAAGGAGTTGCATAAAACCCATTAGCACCAAATTTTCGATCATTGAAAAACCCAAGGATCTCAATCGGATGGTTGGTGTCAACAATACTTTTAAGTGCAACGGTTCTAGACTTGAAATCGGTATTATAACGATAACCATCACTATTGGCAAAAGAAGCATGTGCAATGAGAGAGGCTTTCTCGCCAGAAGTACCGGCGGTTAATCTCGCTCCGTTCTGACCAAAAGAACCATACTCAAGAGCCGCTAATGCTTTCTCTTGCAGCGAGGATTTTGTAATAATATTAATCGCACCCACAAATGCATTAGGACCATAAATTCTAGCAGCAGGGCCTTTAATTATTTCAATTCGCTCGATTAATTCGATCGGTAGTAAAAAGTTTGAAAGGTGATGACCGGTCTGAGCATCTTCGAGTCGAACGCCGTCAATGAGCAGCAAGGTTTGATCAAAAGTTCCCCCTCTAAGGTTAACATCTGCCTGGGTAGGTCCAACTCCTCTTCTACGAATGTCTAAACCCGCAACCTGCTGTAAAGCCTCAACAATAGTCGTATATCCCGATCGCTTCAATTCGGCTGCAGATATCACCGCCACCGTTTTCGATTGTTTCGAAAGGGTCTGACCCAGTCGACCGTTTAGAACGACCTCTTCTAATTGGTTAATTAAGGAGTCTTTTTGAAAAGCGTGACCTTTTGAAAGGGTCAAAAAGAATAAAACGAATAAACTTTTAAAAATACTTCGATTGGTTGCCTGCATAACTGTTTTTGTCGGTTTGCAAAGTTACGAAGCGAAGATGGAATAGAGGTAACCTTTATTTATTTCTTTCTGTGGAAAGAATCTATTTTCGCTGTACGAGACAACTCATAACGTAGTCGTCCATATAGAATCCTTCGCCTATGGCTACTTTTTGGGCTTTAATCTTTTGAAAGCCGCAAGAAAGATAGAACTGGATACTATCCGAGTTGTCTTTATTTACTGACAAGATCATCGCCGTACTCCCTCGAGTCTGAGCTTCCTTTGCAATAAAATCAAGTATGCGCCTACCTAGTCCTCTTCTTCTAAAATCTTTGTGGATGTACAACTTACTTATAAAGACCTCCTTTTCAGCTTTACCGTCATAAGCAAAATACCCGGCTTTTTGACCCCCACATATGACCAAGGCATATTTGTAACCCATCGAAAACTGATCAAACATGGCTTGAGCACTCTGATATTTATCCAGCATGAAAGCCACCTGATCGGCACCGATAATTGGGGTGTAGTGCTGCTCCCAAATCGAGGCAGCAAAAGGTTCTAATTGCCTAAAATCGTTACTCGTCTCTAAAAAACGAAAGTCGAGAGAATCGGTCAAATCAGATCTAAATTAAAAGATATCATCATTCACCCACTTAATTAAACGGTCAATTTCACGAATTGCCTTCTTTCGCTTTTCAATAGCCAATTCAACATCTTCTGGTGAGGTCTTCGAATCATTAATCGTATTGGTGAAGTAGTTTACCAAGGTATTTAAACCACTTAGTCGAGCGGTATTTCTCATCTGAGCTACTTGAGCCTCAATGGCCTTCTCAGTTTTTTCTTGAATTTTTCGTGCTTTGAGCAATTCCTGACGATTAATCAATAATTCTTCTTGCTGCGAAGAAATCTGCTTGCGGTTTTCAATAAGCGAATAGAGCAATCCGGCAAAAGCCAAACCCGAAAATAATGCATTCACAGCTCCGAATAAATCTCCAAAAGTGCCTCGGTCAGACCAGTCATCAAGAAAAAACATGATACCAATCGCGGACAAAAACCATATTGCGATAGTAAAGATGATTAAAGCAGTAAAAGAGTTTAGAATGTGTTTCATACGATTAGAATAATTCTTCATCGCGCTCAATCATCAAAATCGCAGATTGTGGTACGATGAAATACTTTTCATTTTTATACTGAACCTCATAGGCTGAGTGTTGAAGAAATACGGCTAAGTCTCCTTCTCTAACTTGAAGCGGCACGTAGTTTACTCTTTGTTCGACGGCCTTCCATGGTTCGTCTTCTTCTGTTGCATTAGGAATGGGATAACCCGGTCCAGATTTTACGATATAACCGTATTGAATCTTCTCCTTTTCCTTGACTCCTGGCGGAAGATATAATCCACTAGCCGTGCGTTCAGACTCTTTTCTAGGTTTAACTAACACACGATCACCAATTACTTGAATACGATCCAAAGCTGATAAGCTATCTGTATTTCGCATAGTAAATCCTTACATTTAGTTATAACTCAAAGATAATGGCAAAACCTGTTTTATCCTTCCTTATTATTGCGCTTAGCTTTTCGGTGCTTTCGTGCACTCAGTCTACACCACTCGAACAAGCACTAATCGATGCTGAATTCGAAGTAAAAAAGGTCCTCGACTTAGCCGATGAGCACGAGATTCAAATTCGCTACACCCAAATAAGAAGAGGAGAAAACAATCTTCCCGAATTTTCAAGTTATAGCCTATTTGAGGATAGTGAAACTTATTTCTATCCGGCATCAACCGCCAAGCTTCCAATAGCTGCCCTAGCTCTACAACGAATTAGAGAATTACGAGCTGAAGGTGTAGACATCAATAAAAACACCCCCTTTCACATTAGAGATCGAGATCATCATCCTATCGCCCTTGAAGATAGCACCGCATTGAGTGGAAGTCTAAGTATCGCTCACCTGATAAAAAAGATTTTTCTGGTAAGTGATAACGATGCTTACAATTACCTGTTCGACTTTTTAGGCACCGATTACATCAATAGCCAACTAAGAAATAAAGGGTTAAAAGAAACTTCAATTCATCATAAATTTTTATTTGGGGCAGACAATAACACCACCTGGGAATATTACTTCTTAGACGAACAAGACACCCTTTACATGCAGCAAAGCATTCATGCTAAGGAGCTAATAAGCAATGGTTATCTAAAGAAGATGATCAAAGGGTTCGGATACCTAGACGGTAACGAGTTAGTTAATGAGCCCTTCGATTTCTCAAAGAAAAATCGCATCAGTATTCATGATCTGGAAGGAATTTTAAAACGGATTGTTTTTCCTGAAATTTTTGATTCAGATGAGCGTTTCGAGCTACTTGAAGAGGACTATGAGTTTCTACAGTATTGGATGAGTCGAAATACTCTAGAAAGTAATGACCCCGACTATAGTAGTGACCCCGATCTTTATGATAGTTACGTCAAGTTCTTTATTTACGGAGACCAAAAGGGGGCTATGACTGATAAAGTAAGAATCTTTAATAAAGTTGGAGACGCCTATGGTACCCTAACCGAAACCGCATACATTCAAGACCGAGCATCAGCTATTGAGTTTCTGCTTACAGCCACTGTTCATGTCAATGAAAATCAAATTTTCAATGACAATATTTATGAGTACGATTCGATTGGGTTTCCTTTTATGGCTGGCCTAGGTCGAGCCGTCCTCAACTACGAACGCAATCGAGTGAATCAAAAAAATTAAAAAGCGATTATCTTAGCTTGACCCCGGAAATACATCTATTATGAGAATACTTTTTTTAATTGTCATAAGCCTTTTTAGTAGCAGTATCATCGCTCAGAAGAAACAACCGATCGACTCCATTGTAACAGAAATTGAGTCTTCAAAGGGGATACTCAGCACCTATTTTGATGAAAGCAAACAAAAGCTGTTTCTTCAATTCAACGACTCCGTACTTGAAAAGCCATTACTAATGGTTAGCCGCTATGTACAACTGCCTTCGGGATATTCAGCCTATCGAAATGCAGGATCAAAAACCGCAGAACAAGTCATTCAATTCGAAAAACAAGGGAGTCGAATTTTACTAAAACAGGTTTCCTATGTCAATAATGCAGAAGTCGCAGACCCTATCTATCAAAGTGTGGTTAACAACCACCTTAATCCTATTCTAGCTAGCTTTGAAAAAGAGAATATTGAAGAAGGTGAAAACCTCATTGATGTCAGTGAATTTTTCTCTAAAGACTCTCCAAGTTTTAATGTGGTGGGAGAAACCCAAAAGAAGTCCTTTAAAATCGGTGGACTTGATAAAAAACGATCGTTTATCGATAAAGCAAGGAGTTATCCGAGAAATACAGAGATCTCGCATACCCTAACCTATCCAGCAAGCAGCCCGCCTCGAGGCAATCAATCTGAAACCCTCACGTTTCAGATGAATCATTCAATCATTGCACTCCCAGAAGACCCTATGCCTGTTCGATATACTGATCACAGGGTAGGTTGGTTTTCGCTCGAGAAATACAATTACTCCTCAGAGGCTTTAAAGTCTGATAATTATCGTGTAGCAGTACGCTGGAGAATGGAGCCTAAAGATGAGGCTGCCTATCTACGTGGTGAACTCGTTGAGCCAAAAAAACCAATCGTATTTTATCTTGACCCTGCTACACCACTAAAATGGAGACCTTATTTCAAAAAGGGGATTGAAGACTGGAACCAAGCATTTGAAAAAGCAGGGTTCAAAAACGCTGTGATTGCCAAAGATCCTCCGAGTAAAGAGGAAGATCCAGATTTCAGCCCTGAAGATGTAAGATATTCGGTGGTACGCTACGTAGCTTCAACTACGCGAAACGCCACTGGGCCTAGCGTTAAAGATCCTCGTACCGGAGAGATTCTAGAAAGCGATGTCATCTGGTATCACAATCACTTACGCTCGTATCGAAACCGATATCTACTTGAGACCGGAGCCGCCAACCCTAAGGCACGCACCCTAAACACCCCTGAAGAGGAAATCGGCGAAATGATGCGTCGGGTTATTGCTCATGAAGTAGGTCATGCACTTGGTTTGCCACACAACATGAAGGCAAGTTCTGCCTATCCTGTAGATTCCCTTCGCTCAGGAAGTTTTACTCAAAAGATGGGGATCGCTGCGACCATTATGGATTATGCTCGATATAATTATATCGCTCAACCTGGGGATGAGAATATTCGATTCGTGCGCCAAATGGGACCTTACGATGATTACGCTATTGAATGGGGATATCGGTACTTTCCCGGCCAAGAACCTGACGAAATTAAATCAAAGCTAGCCGCGTTTGTCAGTGAACGTAACCTCAACCCTATTTATCAATTCGGAAGTGGAGGAACCGATCCTGATTCACAAACAGAAAATATTGGGGATGATCCGATCAAGGCAACCGCTTACGGACTTTCAAACCTCAAAATTGTTGCAAAAAACCTAGAAGATTGGACCACGGTAGACGGACAAAACTTCGACGACCTCAAAGAGCTTTATTTAGAAATGGTAAGCGTTTACCGCCGATACATTTATCATGTCGCTAATTTGGTAGGAGGAGTTCGTGAAACACGTGCAGTAAAAGGTCAGATTGAACAGGTGTATGAAAACGTTCCAAGATCAGAACAACTAATGGCACTCCACACCCTACAAAGAGAAGTTTGGAATAGCCCAATGTGGCTTCTTGAACCAGCTCTAATTTCACAATTCGAAGACGAGGGTCGATTACCTCTTATCGGCAACCTACAAAAAGCACTGGTTTATCGACTATTGAGTACCGACAAACTCAATCAAATGATTTCAAGCGCCGAAAGTGTCAAAGGAAACCCCTTGAGCACCAAGGATCTGATAAATACCCTTTCTACTCAAATTGTTAAAGAGTCGAAATCTTTAGATCCGCTTAAAAAGGGATTGCAGATCGCCCTTGTCGAACGACTCATCGAATTAAAAGAGGATGAAAAAGCCAACCCAGTAGTACGATCTGAATCCTTCGATGCTCTTAATGAACTTAAATCCTATTTTAAATCAAGACAAAAAAGCAGCGATCATTACCGCTTCGCATTTTATCTAGCGGAGAACGCTTTGAAGTGATTCTAAAATAATAGGCTCTAGCATTTGATAGCCTTTATCATTGGGATGCACGGTGTCGTATCCTAGGTCTATTTTTAGCCCACCTTCATTGTCAACTGTTGAAACGTAGTAATCGACATAAGTTACCTGATGTTTTTCAGTGATAGCGAGCAATAGTTCGTTGAGTTTGATGACTTTTTCACGGGGCGATATCTCAGGCCTCCACGGAAAGTTATTCGCTGGAAGCACCGAACACACTAGCGGATGTATTCCATGAGCAATTGCCAATTCAACCATCGATTCTATGTTGGCGGCGATATCCTCCAAAGAAATAGGACCTGTATTTTCGGCAATGTCATTGATGCCGGCTAGGATAACCACCGCTTTAGGTTTTAAATCGATGACATCTTGCCTGAATCGCAGCAACATTTGTGGAGTGGTTTGTCCACCAATACCGCGATTTACAAAAGAGTTCGCAGCGAAAAAATCAGGTCGCATATCGACCCATCCTTGGGTAATTGAATTTCCCATGAAAACAGCTGCTACCAGCTTTCCTTCTGCCATCACTTGCTGATTCTTTTCCTTAAAAAAGTTCATGTTTGCCCAATCTTGAGAAAACCCTAATAAACTACTCACTAAGCAAATACACAGAAAAACATTCTTCATCTAGAAGGCTCTATAATTTCCCGATAAGAATTCGTTCACCTCGGCCTCTTCAAAAGCAGAATTCACTTTATCATAGTGAAGGGTGCGACCCGGGAATCGTCCTGCAATTACCCCAAGTAAAATGGTTTCTGTCAGTCTTGCCCCATACTCAAAAGGTGCAGTACAATAAGTCTTGCCTAAACAAGCATCGATGAACTGACGGTAATGCAGAGGGGACTCTTCAGTATAGTTGCGAATCGGTTCTCCCAAACTGTTTTCAGGATCGTACTGAGCGATATCATAATCTTTATAAGCACCATCAATAATCCAACGAGGTAACTCCATGAAGTGTGGCAACAGTAATCGCTCACCATTATCTCCGATGAACATAGCCCCTTGATCCGGTAGTTGATCGCCATTAGGTAGTTCGAGAAGTTCTGAAGCCTCAGGGCCTTCAACGCCGTCATACCAAACCCATTCGAATGAAGGTGTGGTATAATTAGTTCCCTCGAAAGTATAGTGAACAATATTTCTTTCTGGATACCCGTAACCGTTCGATGGTCTACAATTATTGGTAATCGTCGAAGGCACTCCTAATTCGAGTGCGTTGTAAGGAGTATCAAAAATATGGACACCCATGTCTCCGAGTGTGGCACATCCATAATCCATAAGTTTTCTCCAATTCATCGGATGATAATAGCCCTCTTTATAATCTCGCTGCTTCGAAGTCCCCAACCACAGGTTCCAATCCAAATTTGCAGGAACTGGGTCAGAACCTTCTGGAATTATCCCATCATATCCCCAGTTTTTATTCGACCAAGCGATCACTTTCGATACTTTCCCGATGATTCCACCGCGAATAAGTAGGGTAGCAAGCTTATAGTCATAAAAAGAATGTACTTGAATCCCCATCTGAGTAACTAACCCTTTCTCTGAAGCCACCTTACTCATTTCTCTTGATTCAGAAACGTAATGCGACAAGGGCTTTTGACAATACACTGACTTGTCATACTCCATGGCTAAAAGAGAAGCAGGAGCATGTGTATGATCTGGGGTAGATACAACCACAGCATCGAACCCGTCAGAAAATTCGTTCATCATTTGACGGTAATCAGAGAATAGCTTTGCCTCTGGAAAAAGTTCAGCCGCTACCTGAAGGTTGTCCTGATCTACATCACATAAGGCAGAAACTACTACTTGCGGATGTGTAGCAATCGCCTTCAAGTCTTCAAACCCCATATTTCCAACTCCAATATGTGCCGTTCTAATTTGTTTTTCTGCTCCGACACAAGACCACACTGGCAATACTGCTGCACCGGCAAGCAAGGTTGATGTTTTTAAAAATGTTCGTTTATCCATGGTTATAGTTCTTTAATTTTTACTGTTTTGAACCATAGCTCACTTCCATGATCTTGTAGTCCAATAAATCCCTTATTGTATTTGCCATAATCTTCTGCCATTCCCCATTTACCATCATTTTTTCTTTGATTCCAATCTTCTGACCAAGGAACAAACTCGAGCATTACTTCTCCATTCAAATAATAGGTCACTTTTTCAGGAGTGAATCGAATCGTAGTGCTATTCCATTCTCCAGCAGGATTTAATACTTTGTCTTCAGCCGGGGTATACATCCCATAATCAGCACCTGTAGATTGAATAGGCTGTAATTTTTCAGGATGATCGGTGATTCCTATACTTCGATTGTAGTCTTCAATGTCATGAAAGTCGGTATAATGCAAATCATCTATCAGTTGGTACTCAGGAGCAACTTCAGGAATTCCAGAATACCCCTCTTTGATGTGATAAAAAATGCCACTATTTCCGCCAGGAGGAATTTTCCACTCTACATAAAGCTCGAAATTTTCGAACTCTTTAGCCCCGTAGATTAAATCTCTACTCCCCTTGTAGTCGTAGTCTGATTCAGAGATAAACTCAGTTTTAAAGGTCATCAATGAGTCAACTACAGCCCATCCTGGAGGTAAACCTTCTCCATTATAGGCGCGCCATCCATCGAGACTCGTACCATCAAATAGATAAATCCAATCAGCAGTTTTTACAGGCTCTGAACAAGAGTATAATAACCCAATACATATCAGTGCAATTACCTTTCTCATAATTCAGTGATTTTAAGGTTCTTCCAAAGCACTTTAATTCCTCCTCCAGAATGTATTTGAAGCGCAATACCTCCTTTACCATCTCCTATTTTCTCATCGGTGATATCCACCATTTCATGTCCATTCAAAAAAGTCTGAACTCGATCTCCAATGCATAGAATCTTCATCTTATTCCACTCTCCCATTTTAAGGTACTTGTCCTTTTCAGGGTCAGGTTTAATGAGCCAACCCCTACCATAAGATTCATAAATACCCCCTGTATCACTCCCAGGGGGAGCAACCTCAACTTGCCAACCGTTCACTATAGTGCCGTCAACCGTTGACCGAAAAAAGACCCCACTATTACCATCAGCCTCTTGTTTGAATTCTAACTCTAGCAAGAAATCATCGTAGAAGGCATCCGTAGTTAGGTAACCATATTCAGCATCAGGACCACTTTCGCAAATAAGTAGACCGTCAGAGACATACCATTTTTCGGTACCATTAATCGTCCATCCCTCAAGGTCTTTACCATTAAAAATAGAATGCTGTGAATACCCCAGAAAGGTGGTTAAAATCATCAAAAAGCTAAACAGTTGTTTCATTAGATTAGGGTTAGTTTGTTATAAAATTGACAAAAACTGGGAAAGAATTTAAAAAAAAGTTTGTTCCGAAGCGATTAAAATTTAAAATTCGCAAAATACCTACCCAATAATTGAGACCATATTTATGAGTATTTCTTACCAATCTCCAGGAATTTTTGAAGAAACAAGATTTGAAAAAATTCATAATATCATTTTCGACTCTGCTAAAGAAGCCTCGATTGAAGTGGCCCACGAAATCGCCGAACTCATTCGAAAAAAACAAGAAAAGGGGAAGACTTGTGTGCTAGGTTTAGCTACCGGTTCTTCACCAATTTCAGTCTACCAAGAACTCGTTAGACTTCACAAAGAAGAAGGCTTAAGTTTTAAAAACGTAGTCACTTTTAATCTGGATGAATACTTTCCGATGCAAGCAGATAGCATCCACAGCTATCATTACTTCATGTATGAGCATTTATTTAGTCACGTGGATATTGATTCTGAAAACGTAAACATTCCTGATGGCAGTATCTCAGCGAAGAAGGCTCGAGAGCACTGTCTAGAATATGAGGAAAAGATTCGATCCTTAGGCGGGCTCGACTTTCAATTACTAGGTATCGGGCGTACAGGACACATCGGTTTTAATGAACCGGGGTCAAATTTAAATTCAAGAACTAGAGTCATTACCCTTGACCACATCACAAGAGAAGACGCTGCTGAGTCGTTTCAAGGCATAGAAAACGTACCAAGAAAAGCCATCACTATGGGTATTGCCAGTGTGATGAGTGCTAAACGAGTGGTGCTTCTTGCATGGGGGCAAAAAAAGAGTTTAGTGGTGAAAGAAGCAATTGAAGACGTTATTAGTAGTCAAAACCCTTCTACTTATCTTCAGGGCCACAAAAACGCCACCTTTATTTTAGATGAAGATGCTGCCTCTGAACTTACTCGAATCAAAACTCCTTGGGTCGTTCAGCAATGTGAATGGACGAAAGAATTAAAATATAAGGCAGTGGTATGGCTATGTCGTCAGACTGAAAAATCAGTTCTGAAATTAACCGAGAGTGATTATAACGAGAATTCACTCTCAGATCTGTTAGAAACCCAATCGGTCTATGATTTAAATATCGAAATCTTTAATCGATTACAACATACCATTACCGGATGGCCAGGCGGGAAACCAGACGCCGACGACACCCACCGTCCCGAAAGAGAGCGTCCGAAACAAAAACGAGTAATCGTTTTCAGCCCTCATCCCGATGATGATGTCATCTCTATGGGGGGTACTCTTGACAGGCTTATTTCTCAAGGTCATGAGGTTCATGTGGCTTATCAAACTTCAGGCAGTATTGCCGTCTCGAACGACGAGGCTAGAAAATTCATTGAAGTTGCATGCGATTTAAGTGATGGTGCTCCCACTTCAAAGCTTTCAAAACTTAAAGATCTATTGAGTGACTTTACGGGTAATCCTCATGAATCAACAGACTTGAGAGAGATAAAGAAAATTATCAGACAGAAAGAAGCCATCGGAGCCACAAGGTATTTAGGACTACCCGATCATCAAGTCCACTTTTTAAACCTACCTTTCTATGAAGCCGGAGGAATTAAAAAGGCACCTATTACGAGTTTTGACGTTGATATTCATACCAACCTAATTAAATCGATAAGACCGCATCAAGTATTTGCTGCGGGAGATCTAGCCGATCCACACGGCACACATAAACTTTGCCTAGAGGCCATTCTCGAAAGCTTAAGATCCCTGAAAAAAGAGTCGTTTATGAAGGATTGCTGGTTGTGGCTATACCGAGGTGCTTGGCACGAATACGAGCCGTACGAGATCGACATGGCGGTTCCAATGAGCCCAACTCAAGTAAGGCGCAAAAGGAAAGCTATTTTCTACCATCAAACTCAAAAAGACGGGGTCATGTTTCAAGGAAGTGACACCAGAGAATTTTGGGTACGTGCCGAAGACCGTAATAGAGAAACTGCAGATATTTATCGAGCACTTGGTCTTTCAGATTATGCTGCTATTGAAGCATTTAAACGTTATTTTTATTGAAAACTAACCCCATGAAATATGCAATAAGTCTTTTTTCACTCCTATTTATCATCTCTTGTACTACACCGACAGAAAAGTTAACCACCTCTGTTATTGTTCCTGAAGTAACAAATGCCAGCCCAGGACAAAATGAAATTTCCCTAGCCAAAGAATGGGTAACTGTGGCTCCAGATGTATCAGATCGACTATTAGAAACTTTAGCTCAACAGATAGATGATTTAGATGTTGAAATCTCAAAGAGTAATGAAGGGTCAGGAAATTTATTTCTTAACCTAGATAAATCACTTGATTCAGAATCGTATCGACTTCAAGTATCTGACCAGCGAATTGAAATCACTGGCGGATCTGAGGCTGGAGTGTTTTATGCTTGGCAAAGCTTAAGACAGCTACTTTATAATCATTTATGGAGTGGAGAAGACTGGGTGTCTTTAGAAATTACGGACCAGTCGAAATATGCCTATCGGGGTTATATGCTCGACATTTCAAGACACTTCTTTGGAGTAGAAACGATTAAATCAGTAATTGACCAAATCAGTCTTTATAAGATTAATCACTTGCATCTTCACCTATCAGATGATCAAGGTTGGAGAATAGAAATCAAAAGCTGGCCTGAATTAACTGCCATAGGAGGCTCTACCGAAGTAGGTGGTGGCGAAGGAGGTTTCTTAACTCAAGAAGATTATAAAGAGATTCAACGTTATGCACAAAACCATTTTATAACGGTGGTTCCAGAAATAGATATGCCAAGTCATACCAACTCAGCCCTTGCAAGTTATGCTGAACTGAACTGCGATGACAAAGCAACAGAATTATACACTGGTATCGAAGTAGGGTTTTCAACGCTTTGCGCTGAGAAAGAGGTTACTTATACCTTTTTATCAGATGTGTTTACTGAGCTCGCCCAACTCACAGAGGGCCCCTATATTCACATTGGAGGAGATGAATCACATGTGACCTCTGATGAGGATTATATCAAACTCGTTGATTACGCGCTTGAAAAGGTGATTTCATTGGGAAAAACTCCAATCGGATGGGATGAAATCGCTAACGCCAATCTCGATGATCGAGGCATTTCTCAATATTGGGCAAGTAGCGAAAATACAAGCCTTGCAGGAAGTAAAAAGGCTTCGGTAATTATTTCACCAGCCGCTCATGCCTATCTAGATATGCAATATGATTCACTTACTCCACTTGGTCTTCATTGGGCCGGATATTTACCAGTAAAGAAATCTTTCGATTGGAACCCAGAAACCCTTGTAGAAGATCTCGATCCTGAACAGATTATCGGTATTGAGGCCCCGTTGTGGTCAGAAACCTTAGAAAATCTCAAGGACATCGAATACATGACGTTTCCTCGTCTACCAGGGCTTGCAGAAATTTCATGGAGCACCAAAGACCGAAGATCTTGGGAGGCTTATAAGCAAGTTCTAAAAAGACACATCGAATGGTTCGAGAAAAAGGGAATAAACACCTATAAGTCCCTCGAATAGTAAAGGCTATTTATCGTAAATCACCAGTTGATCGTTGTTCTGAGAAGCAATGTATCGATACCCCTTATCCGCCTTTTTGATTCGGATGAGATCACGTGCGTTACCCGTAACATAAAAGTTTGAGTGCTTATTAACTACCCATTGGCGATCAACCAAATCTAATTGAAGCCCGTTCAGGGCATCAAGAGGTCCAAAGAAAGGTTCGTTTCCAAAGTCATTCCCAACAACCAAAATAGAAGTTTTGGCTTGGCTTGCTACTTTCTCAAATCCGTAAAGTGGAGCCCACTGCGCCTGAGCTGGCAGTTCTTGAGCGGCGACACTTGTGTCTCCTTTATTTTCAAGTACTACTGAAGAATCATAGTTAATTTCATAAAGCTCGAAGGCATCAAGCTCAGCCGTAATACTTTCCAAAGTAGCTGTGGCAAAGTCGTGATAGGATTCAAATCGATTTCTAAAGTAGGGACTTTGCCCATATAGATTACCCCAAAAACTAACTGGATAAGAATCCCAATCGCCCTCTAGATTCTTATTAGGAGCGAAGAGGATGGGTTCCTCAAAACCATTTCGATCAAAGTCTTTGACCAGAAGATTTAGTGGCTTATCAGTGTCGATATGATAATTGTGATTTTGACCGATATTTCCAAGAAAAAGATCTTGGTCTCCATCATTATCGTAATCGATCAGGCTTAATGATCTCCACCATCCGAGCTTATTCTCAAACCCTTGAATCGGCTTTGCTACGAACGACTCACCATTCTGATTATGCATCCACTCAATAGGTCTAAAAGGACCTCCAATAATTAAATCATCAAAACCATCAGAGTCGAAGTCATAAGCCTCAGCAAACGCTAACCCTAATTTTTGATTGCCATAATCTAACTTACTATCATCGAGTTTTTGCCAACCATCCCCTTCCTGAACCAATAACATAGAAGGATCTGGATGCGGGTATTCAAAGATTTTCACCTTACCGCTAAGAAAAAGTTCAACCATCCCGTCACCATTCATGTCAATAGGAGTAACCTCACTGACCTGGGTGTCTAAACGATGACTCTTAGAACGTTCAAAACGACCCCCTTTATTGATCAAGAAGTGTAAAACAGAATAATAGCTATTAGTTTGATACTCGTTGTGCGTCGAAACAACAATAAGATCGATAAGACGATCATTATTTAAATCGGCTAAATTCCCTGTTTCAATGAGTAGGTCTTCAGAGATCAATTCGTTCAAACCATACGTTTCAAAAGAACCATCTGGCTTTTGAGTATTCCACTGAACGTCTTCTGTGGTTGAACCAAAAACGATCCAGTCGTCTAAGCCGTCCTGGTTGAAGTCCGCTTTTTTTAGTCTTGGTCCCTCTTCAGATATCTTAGCACCTAACAGTCTCTGAACCTGAAAATCTCCCAATTCAGGCTGCTTGTGGGTGTAGGTAGATGCTACCGCTGTGAAGGTAGTTTCACTGCTGTTCGGGCCATGCGGAAAGCCAGCCCACCCTACATTTTCAACCGCATCTGAATAGCTAATTGACCGGGTGCTATTAGGGTTAACCTCATCGATTTTCTGATACTTTCCGTCAGGCCATAGCACCTCAACAGTGTAGGTCTTCTGTTCTTTTCCTAAACCAAAAAAGAGGCGATCGTCAACGCTAGACATGTATCCTCGAGTATGATAATTAGTTTGTTGCTGAAACGATCCGTCTTGTGAGTGAAGCACAACCTTAGCACCGATTCCCGTTGGGTTGTTTGATGGTCCTTCTAGATCGATAATTAACGATTGATTTTTCTTATCACTCTTATTTTCAAAGACGAACGCCTCATCGTGAATGTTATTCACCACGTAATCTAAATCACCGTCGTTGTCTAGGTCTACAAAGACAGAACCATTCGAGAATGAAGGCAAGCCCAATCCCCAGTCTTCGCTTTTATTTTCGAATCGCTGACCTCCAATGTTTTGATAAGCATAGTTCTTTTGTTTAATCACGGGTACCTTGGTAAGTAATACCTCAGAGCTTACAAAATTCTCAACCCCCTGTCTAAAGTTGGTAAAGTCTTTATCGGTCACATCTCTTGGGAACCCATTAGTGATGAAAAGGTCTCGATATCCGTCGTTGTCTGCATCAAAAAAGAGCGGCGACCAACTCCAATCGGTTTGATAAACATCGTAAAACATTCCTACCTCAGGAGAAGGCAATCCGTCAGGAGTACCTAGATGCAGCATATTTCTAGAATGCTGAGATTCATAATCCCATTGCTGATCGAGCAAGGTCTTTTGGTAATTACTAAGGGTAATCGTTGTTTTTTTGCGATAATTAGTCTCTCCGAGCATATCTAAAAAGATAATATCATCGTATCCATCGTTATTTATATCAGCGGCATCCACACCCATCGAAAACATACTCTGATGCTTAAATACCTCCCGAGCTGCGGTTCTAAACGTTCCATCTTTTTGATTAATGTAGACGAGATCATTTGAGATATAGTCATTTGCAATAACGATATCTGGCCAAGTATCATGATTGACATCGCTAATTACAATGCCTAAACCAAAACCTTCTACCAAGATTCCAGCCTCCATGGTAACATCTGAAAAACTTCCGTCCCCGTTATTCCTAAAAAGTGCATCATTACTAGGAGCGGTTCCGTTTACTACCTTATTTCGATAATTCATAGGAATAGACTCAGACTGTTCGTTATTGATCACATAGAGATCCAAAAACCCATCTTTGTTGTAATCAAAGAACACGGCTCCCATGCTATTACCATTGTGTTCAAGACCAAAGACCTCGGTCTGATCTGAAAAAGAAATGTTCCCCTCAGCATCGAGACCTTCGTTTATCCATAGGATGTTGCGACGATTATCCGTGTTCATAGCGGTACAGACATATAAATCTAACCAGCCGTCCCCATTAACATCCGCATAAGTAGCACCCGTAGCCCAATGCTCAGACATTCCAATTCCAGAAATCTCGGTTTGATCTTCGAATACCAAATCACCTTTATTGATGTAAAGTGCATTACCTACCTGATTGCCAGTAAAAAATAGATCTCTATATCCGTCATTTGTAAAATCTGCACTGACTACACCTCCTCCATTAAAAATGTATTCTTCAGTCAAAATATTAAATGACCCGTCCTCATTAATGATATTTGAAAAATGTATACCGCTATAATCAGAGGAAACCCTTTCAAAAAGTGTATCTGAAAAAGAACAAGAAGAGAAAAATATAAGAGTAATAAGGAGGATAATTCGCATTACTTCTATTGATTTAATTATCGGTTAGGACAATATAGCACCATTAATTTCAATATCCGAAAATTATCTAATTCGTAAAATTGATATTTTTTTTTC
>DFQX01000049.1:40780-102305 GCA_002381155.1 Flavobacteriaceae bacterium UBA3478
AACCATTATGAACAAGATCAAATTACTTTTGATAGCTCTTTTTATGGGTTCAACTAGCGCGCTATTGGCCCAGACGGTTACGGGAACTGTTAGCAGTGCTGACGGTCCTTTACCAGGAGCTACAGTATTAATTAAGGGAACCGCAATCGGTACATCCACCGACTTTGACGGTAACTTTAGTATTGAGGCTTCAAGCGAGGATGTTCTGGTAATTTCTTTTATCGGATACACTACCAAAGAAGTATTAGTGGGCAGCCAGAGCGAGATCAATGTGATGCTCGACTCTTCTAATGTCCTAGATGAGGTAATCGTAGTAGGTTACGGTACGCAAACTAGAGGAGGGGTTACCGGATCGGTCGCCACAGTTGACATGTCTGAGGCTGTCAAAACTCCGGTAGTTAACGCTGCTGAAACACTACAAGGGCGTGTTACCGGGGTAAACGTTGTGACTAACGCCAACCCAGGTCAAGCACCAAAGATTACTATCCGCGGTTTTGGTACAAGTAATAGTACCAACCCACTTTATATTATCGATGGGGTACAAACCGACGATCCTTTAGTGCTTAACAACATTAACCCTGCCGACATTGAACAGATGAACGTTTTGAAGGATGGAGCTGCCGCAATCTATGGTGCTCGAGCTTCTAACGGGGTTGTAATCATCACTACGAAAGGTGGAGGATACAATATGTCAAAGGCGGCTATTTCTGTAGACCTCTACACCGGTACACAACAGCTATCTAATGCTCCTGAGATGCTAAACGCTCAGCAGCACGCGGATATGATTTGGCAGAGTTATATCAATGATGGTATTACACCTTCGCACCCACAATACGGTTCAGGATCTTCACCAGTGGTACCTTCAAGTATTGTAGGTTATACTCGTGTTATTTCTTACAATCCGATTGTTTTTGCAGCACCAGGTGTATTTACAGCTAACGTTAACCCAGGAGGAACAGATTGGATTGAAGCAGTTACAAGAGATGCGCAAGTTACTAATGCCGCTTTCTCAATTGCTAACGGTAACGCCTCGTCTAAATACTACTTCGGTTTAAACTATTTAGACCGAGAAGGTATTATGGATTATACAGGTTTTAAAAGAGGAAGTCTTAAGTTTAACAGCGAGGCTAAATCAGGAAAATTCACTGTAGGGCAGCACCTTAACGTATCGTATACCAATACTATGCCTGGAAACGCTGAAGCGATTGAAGGAGCAATGCGTATTACCCCTCTCCTGCCAGTAGTTGACAATGATGGAAACTACACCGGGGTAGCTGGACCAGGTTTGAGTAATACTCGTAACCCTGTTGCGCAGCTATATCGCACGAGAAACGACTATTTCAAACGTTTCAATCTTATTGGAGACATTTATGCTCAAATGGAACTCGCTGATGGATTAACAGCAAAAACTACTTTTGCTGGAGGATTTAACACCTTCGATTCTCGTCAATTTACTTCATTAGATCCTGAGCACGGAGAGCCGATCTCTACACAGACTCTAACTGAACAAAGCCAAACTGCTTACAACTGGAACTGGACGACTACACTTAATCTTAATAAGACATTCGGATCTCACTCTCTTAACGCAATCGCAGGTATCGAGTGGGTAAAAGAATCAGGTAAAGGACATGGTATATCAAGAACGGGTTATCTATTTGAAACTCCAAACTTTTATCTCCTTAATAATGGATCAGGAACACCTAACGTAACTTATGCTTACGATGGTTTCAGTTCTCTTTATTCTCTCTTTGGAACAGCGAACTATTCCTATGACAGCAAGTATTATGCAACATTAACCGTTCGTCGTGATGAATCGTCACGTTTTATTGGCGATAATAAGAGTGATATTTTCCCTTCAGCTAGTGTCGGTTGGGATTTAAGCAACGAAGATTTCTTTAATGCTGACGGTCTAATCAACAGAATGAAAATTAAGGCTTCATGGGGTCAGTTAGGTAACCAAACCTTACCAGCAAACAACCCTACCATTAATATTTCTGGGTTGAGTGAGAGTTTAGCTAACTACTCTTTTAACGATTCCAGCATTTCTCAAGGTGCTATCCTTCAACAGGTGGGTAACCCTAACTTAAAATGGGAGACTTCAGAGACAACCAACTTCGGAGTTGATCTAGGGCTATTAGATTACAAATTATCTATCTCAGCGGAATACTTTAGTATTAAGACTAAAGATCTCATTACTAGAGATAATAGCTTAATCAGTACAACAGCTATCGATGCTGGTGCACCATTAGTTAACCTTGGTGATATCGAGAATACCGGTTTTGATTTAGCTCTAGGTTATGCTGACGAAACAGCAACAGGTCTTACTTACGATATCAGTGTTAACCTATCAAGCTATAAAAACAATGTAGTTCGTCTAATTGGTGATGCACCGGTAGCTGGTAGAGGAGACCTCAGAAATGGGGCAGTAACTCGTACTGAAATAGGAGATGAAATGTCATACTACTTTGGCTTAAAACAAACTGGTCTTGACAGCAATGGTCGTATGACTTTTGAAGATCTAAATGGTGATGGGCAAATTACCGCTGCTGACCGTCAGAAAATTGGCTCACCTCATCCGGATTTCACTTACGGTATTAATTTAAATTTAGGTTATAAAGGATTTGATTTATCGGCATTTTTTAATGGATCTCAAGGAAACGATGCCTACAACTACAGTAAAGTGTTTACTGACTTTGGTTACTTTTTCTTAGGTAATAGAAGTGCTCGAGTACTGGATGCCTGGACTCCGAGCAACACTAACACTATGGTACCAGCATTATCTAGCTCATATCCATTGAACGAATCATCAGCCAATAGCTATTTTGTTGAAGATGCTTCATTCCTAAGATTGAAAAACCTTCAGTTAGGTTATACACTGCCAGACAATGCTTTAAATGCGATTGGAGCTGAAAGTGTGAGAATCTACCTTCAAGGAACTAACCTATTTACGATAACAGACTATACTGGATTCGATCCAGAGGTAGTCGCTTACGATAACTTAAGCCTTGGAATAGATGCAAGAGTATATCCATTTGCTAGAACTATTTCACTAGGAACTAATATTAAATTCTAAAAAATGATGAAAATGAAAACAAGAATAAGTTTTTTATTTGCGCTTCTACTTGTCATCGCTTGTAGTAAAGACTTTACTGAGTCACCTGCCGTAGGTGCACTTAGTGATGATGCGCTGAAAAATGCTACTGGAGTAGATTTACTCCTTACCGGAGCCTATTCGACACTTAATGCCCAAGTGAATGTCGGATATGGTAATTACTGGGGAAGAGCTGCTGACGATTGGACTGCAGATGTTCTTTCAGATGATGCTCACAAAGGAAGTACTGATGATGATCAGGCAGATCTGAAAGAAATTGAATTATATAATTGGGACCCAGGAAATGGATATTGGTCTGCCCGATGGGGAGTTCTATTCGCTGGAGCAAACCGCGCAAATGCCGTAATCGCACTTATCAATTCTATTGAAGGGGGTGACTTCTCAGCACAACTTGCCGAAGCTCGGTTCCTTCGTGGTCACTTTAATTTTCAAATTCAAAGATATTGGGGGAATGTTCCCTATATCTCAGAGGAGAATTACGCTAATACCGAATTCAACCAACCAAATTCTGGTCCGATTTGGGATAAAATCGAAGCAGATTTTAGTTATGCGAAAGAAAATCTTCCTGCTAGCCAGGCTGAACCAGGTAGACCCACCAAATGGACAGCAACTGCCTATTTAGGTAAAACTTACATCTACCAATCGAAATTCCCAGCAGCACTGGCTGAATTCGATGCAGTGATCAATAGTGGTGCGTATGCTCTATTACCAAATTATGTGGACAACTTCAAAGCGAAGGGAGAGAATGGTACTGAGTCAGTATTTGCGATACAATTTACTACTGACTCTGGTCAATCTTTTAACTCTAATAGTATGGGTACATTAAATTTCCCCAACCCTGGACCATTTGGTTCTTGTTGTGGTTTTTATCAGCCCACTCAAGATTTAGCTAACGCTTTCCAAGTAGACGCTAATGGATTACCATTATTAGACACCTACAACGACCAAGATATCGCTAATGATTATGGAATAAACTCAGACGAATCTTTTACTCCTCATGCTGGAACACTTGATCCAAGAATCGACTACACCGTTGGTCGTCGTGGAATTGATTACAACGGATATGGAGTGAACGTAGGTAAGGATTGGATCAGAGCTAATTTTAGTGACATCTCAGGTCCATACCTTGGCAAGAAGCATGTTTATCACCAAGACGAGGCATCAATCACTCAAGCAACTGGTGGATGGGGAGAACAGCTATCGGGTCTTAACTATCACATTATCCGATATGCCGATGTTATCCTAATGGCTGCTGAAGCAGCCGTTGAAGTAGGTCAGTTGAATAAAGCCCTGGATTATGTCAATCAAATCCGACTAAGAGCTAAAAATTCTGATGTCGTTCTTGATGAAGATGGTAATCCTGCCGCTAACTATTCAGTAGAACCTTATGCTGCATTTGCTTCTGCAGACTATGCTAGAAAGGCCGTACGTTTCGAGCGTAGAATAGAACTAGGGATGGAAGGTCAACGACTGTTCGACTTACGTCGTTGGGGTACTCAAGTATCAACCATGAATGAGTACTTTGATAACGAAGCTCGTACAATCAGTAACATTGCACAAAAACGAAGCACAGTATCTGACAAACACAAGCTACTTCCTATTCCTCTACAAGCGATCGATTTAAGTGGTGGAGTATTAACACAAAACCCAGGATACTAGTTTGAGTAAAGTTTTAGAATCCTAACCAAAAGGCACTCTTTAATTAGAGTGCCTTTTTTATTTTTAAAAGAAAAAGATATGAAACAGATTTTTTTCTGGTGTATACTCTTTCTTACCACCTTTTCGTTTGCTCAGAAACGAATCAGTGGTCAAGTACTTCACACCTACACTAAAGAACCTATCGAAGGAGCGCTAGTAGAGCTTGAAGGAACCTCTGTGGTAAGAATTGTAACCAATTCAGAAGGAGGTTTCACCATTCCTCTAAATTATCAAGGTGACTCTTTTCAACTTAGAATCGGAGGAATTGGTTTTAATCAGACTAGCTATAACTATAGCCAGAACGACGCTACAGAAAATCTCGTCTATTATCTAGAGCCTAGAGAGATACGCCTAAAAGAGATTAACGTAGAGGGCTATCGCGAACCTCAACAACTCATTGAAAGAATGCTTAATAGACGCAAAGAATACGAGGACAAAAACTCTATTCAGGCACTAGGCTTCTTTCGAGAGCGTATTCAAAAACGAGGAAATAACTTGTCCTTGGCCGAAGCAGTTATAAGTATTGTGAAACGTCCGAATACTAGCGACCTTAATGATCTGGTATTTTTGAATCAGCTTCGAAAAGCAAATAACTATCGATCTATCGATTCAGTCGCCGTGAAATTACAAGGGGGCCCATTCAATATTTTATACACCGATTTAGCTAAATACCCAGAAATTGTATTTGACGAGAATAACCTTGAATTTTACAAATACACTTATTTAGGCACACTCGATTACAATGAACAAGAGGTGCTTCAAGTAGCATTCGAACCAAGGAGTAGCTCTAAAAGCCCTAACTTCTCTGGAGTATTATACCTCAATAAAGCCTCATTTGATTTAGTTCGAGCAGATTTAGATCTAGACGTTTCGAATCGAGAGAGAACCTCTAGGATTTTCGTTAAGAAGAAACCTGAAGGAATGGATATTTGGCCGACTCAAATGCGTTATCAAATAGATTACGCCCCGAAGGACGATAGTTGGCTCCTCAGGTATGGTAAAATTGATTTAGAGTTTAGGGTTAATTGGAAATCTCGTCTGTTTAGAAGAACCTATCAAATAGAAGCTGAAATGGCTATTACCGATTGGTTAGAAGGTCGCAGTAAAAACCTAGTTGAGGAGAAAGCGAGACTTAGACCCAACAAGGTACTGATTGAATCTCTTGAAGGCTTTTACGATCCGCTTTTCTGGGAAAACTATACCATTATTGAGCCCGACTCAGAAATTGAGAAGGTTATCGCCAAAATAGAACGTCAATTAAAACGTTTAAAATAGGGTGTTTGGAGTTAAAAGGGTCTTTCCTTTTGAGTCGCCGATAGTATAATTAAATCCAGGATGAATAGCGAATCCTCCTGTTTCTCCATCTTTTCTAAGGGCTACAAACCCTGCTTGAAAATCCTTAACACGATCGCCACCTTTCTTAGCGATTCGACGAACCGCTTCTTCACAAGCCTCTTGAGGATGCATACCCTGGCGCATGAGTTCGACGATTAAGAAGCTTCCGACACTTTTCAATATCTCCTCTCCCATTCCCGTAGCTGTAGCTCCACCTACTTCATTATCAATAAATAACCCAGAACCAATAATTGGTGAATCACCAACACGGCCGCGTATCTTGTAAGCTAGACCGCTGGTGGTACATCCGCCTGAAATATCACCCGCATTATCAATAGCCAACATGCCAATGGTGTCGTGATTTTCAATATTAATAATCGGCTTATACTGGGCGGTTTCTAGCCACTTTTCCCAGGCAGCTTTTGAAGATTCTGTAAGCAAATTGGTCTTTTCAAAACCCTGCTCAAGGGCGAATTGCTGCGCACCTTCACCGGCAAGAATGACATGAGGTGAATTCTCCATTACCTTTCGAGCTACCGATATTGGATGCTCAATATCTTCTAGAAATACTACAGAACCTGCATTACCTTGAGCATCCATAATACAAGCATCTAGAGTAACTCTTCCTTCCCGGTCTGGGAGACCTCCTTTACCGACAGAGCTATTTGAAACATCCGATTCTTCAACTCGACATCCCGCCTCAATAGCGTCTAAGGCGCTAGCCGATTGGTTTAACTGTTCAAGCGCTGCGTCTACCGCATTAGGTACATTCCATGTAGCGATCACCTTAATGCCATTACCTTGGTAAGATCTTACAGTATTTGATTTTGATTTAGCAAACAAAAGACTTGCCGAGCCCATGGCAGATAGAGAAAAGAAGGTTCTGCGTTTCATATCTATTGATTTAGATTTAAAAGTTACTACATTGAAGCTAATAATAGTTATCAAATGACCGTTGAAATCTGTGTCGATTCTATCGATTCTGCACTTATCGCCCAAAAATCAGGAGCCAATCGCATTGAACTTTGCTCGGCTTTAGCTCTCGGAGGTATTACTCCTTCATGGGGCTTAATCGAAAAAGCAGTCCAAAAACTATCTATTGATATTCATGTCTTGATACGTCCGAGAGGAGGAGATTTTACCTATTCTGAAAGTGAAATCGATCTGATGGTCGCAGATATTGAAATGGCGAAATCTTTGGGGATAAGTGGAATTGTTTCTGGGGTGTTACATAGTGATCATACCATCGACATCAAAAACACTAAACGATTAATAAATGCTGGAGCAGGTTTACCATTTACCTTCCACAGAGCCTTCGATTGGATCCCAAATAAAGAGGAGGCTCTTAGCCAGCTCGATAATCTCGGGGCACAAAGAATTCTCACATCGGGCGGATGCATTAAAGCCATCGATGCACTAGAGACTTTAACCAACTGGAATAGAATCTACAAAACCACAATTTTACCAGGGGGAGGAATAAATTCATCCAATTACAAGGCATTTAAAACCGCAGGATTCGAAGAAATTCACTTATCTGCTACCAAAATTATTGACAAGGGTGAAGTCGAAATTCCTATGAACGCCCTAAAATACCTCGTCGAAAGCGGTCATATTTTATGCGACAGCCAAGAAGTTTCAATCATATGCAAGGGAGGATAACTTAATTATATTGACACATTTCAATTATTTGACTTAAATTTATGCTATAACTATACTCAAATCACATGAAAACAATCAAATCATTAATGACTCTTGTAGCGATTCTTGCGCTATCATTTGGGGTACAAGCTCAAGATGCAGATAACCGCTACACCTTCAGCGTAGGTTTCACAGGAGTAGATGCATTTCCGACAAATGCAACAAACGACTACGCAGGAGCCTTATTTCAAGATTTTTTTAAAGTTGGTGACAACTGGAATGTAGCGCCATCGGTAACTTATGTTCAAGGAACTTATTTCCTAGAAAATGGATTCTCTGTTGCTCTAAGAGGTAGCACTGGCTCAATTTCTAAGTTAGGAACTCAGTCGGTTAAAGAAAGCTATGTAGGTGCAGATGTATCTGTTCGTTATAACTTCTTAAGCGATACTAAATTCGATCCTTATGTTCTAGCTGGTGCTGGTAAATACTGGATGGGGGATTTCTCTTCAGGAACAGTTAACCTTGGAGCTGGATTAAATGTTTGGATCACTGATCACTTAGGTCTAACTTTTGACAGCACTTTCAAACACACTCCTACTTCTTACGGAGTTTCTCACTTTCAACATGCACTTGGTATCGTAATTAGATAATTCAAGTAATGCATAAAATTTAAACCCGCCATTGGCGGGTTTTTTTGTGTCTATTTTTTCTTGGTCATTTGATAGACCTCTTTATAATATTCAGCAATCGGCTGATAAGGCCCATACTTATGCTGCTTAGGAGAGAATTCATCTGCATAAGGCCCATAAGGGGTAGACATCGGCTTTCTTTTACGATCAGGAAAGTCCAAATCTAAATGGTCTCTCAAGGGACGATTGTGGCTATTCATATATCCGGCAACATCATAGGCATCTTCATCACTAAGTACCGCAGACTCATGTGTAATACCAAAAGGCATGTTATACTTGATAAATTGCGCAGCAGTAATCACTCGATGCATTCCAGCACCATTATTGTAAGAGAAATCACCCCAAAGCGGAGGATAAGTATACGAAGCCCCAGATGTATCTGAACTAGCAAGACCTTGGCCATTCGATTGATGACATACCGTGCATTGCTCATTAAAAATAGCCTCACCCTTAGCTATATCGACGGCTCTATTAGGTAATTGAATAGGCTTTAAACCTGAAGAAATCGAAGAAGCTTCTTCTCCGAAATAATCATCTAACCAAGAAATGTACGCGAGCATTGCTTTCATTTCTTTTCCGTCTTCAGGTAGTGGAATACCATTCATACTTCGGGTCATACACCCGTTAATACGCTCAGATAAGGTGCCTACTTTATTCTCCCGACCTCTAAATTGAGGAAATCGATCAGTAACACCTACTAGAGCAATCCCATAAGATTGGGTGCCGCCCTGAAGATGACAACTCGAACACCTTAGAACATTCCCCGTGTATCTCATTGATTCATCATCAACAGCAACACCAATAAGCTGATCGGTGTTGGTGATTAATTCATATCCGTACTGTATATCCTTAGATTGATATTCAACAGCAGTTTCTAAAGTCATATTTTCACTCAAAACTACTTCAGGAGAATCTACATATAAGCTATGCCAATTTTCTTTAGGACCAGAGGCTAAACCCCCGATAAAAATCACAGCTACCATGAGCAACAATACAGTGGTTGTGACCGCAATTAACCGAGAAATTCGCCCTAGAACTTCTTTAAAATCAGGTTGGTTTATACTCATTCGGTTTTCAATAAAGGTTGTTACAAGAAAAGTACACAATAGTATTTAAATCATCACAGATGATTTGCAACCTAGGAAACTCAACAAAATTTGGGTAACTTAAGTGATAGAAAACGAGCTATGAAAACACGCTTAAAATCGTTTCAAAATAAACTAGAGCAGCAACTCCAGAGAGACTTTAAATCCTATTCAGAGTTGCATCAGTACAGCGTGAATAATCTGGCAGAATTCTGGCAATTTCTTGCTGAATTTTTCGAAATAAAATTTTTTGACAAACCTCAGAAAATCCTTGAAACTGGGGATCACCTCATAGACTCCCGTTGGTTCACAGGAGCAACAGTAAGTTACACCTTCGAGGTCTTTAAGCACTTTAAATCAGATGAGGTTGCGATTCATTACTCTGACGAAGAAGGCAATTCCCTTTCGGTGAGTTGGCCCTCACTTCTCGCAAAGGTTCACCACTATAAAAATATATTCGAGCAATTTGGACTTAAGAAAGGAGATCGAGTAGCGGGTTATGTACTTAACCGGCCCGATACCGTTGCCGCCTTTTTAGCTACTAATGCTTTAGGGGCGATTTGGGCCAGCTGTCCACCAGAATTTGGAGATAAAGCTGTTCAAGACCGGTTCGAACTAATCAAACCAAAACTATTAGTTGCACATACGGGTTATACTTTTCGAGGCAACTATTTTGATCGTTCAGAGGTTCTTCAAAAATTAGAAGAAAAGATTCCTAGCATTGAACACACGATCGTACTCGACCTCGATTTTACAGAAGAGTCCTACGAATTAGATCAACTAGTATTTGAAAAAGTAGGGTTTGACCACCCGATCTGGATCTTATTTTCTTCAGGCACTACAGGTAAACCAAAAGCGATAACTCACCATACCGGCGGTATGATTCTTGAGCATTGTAAAGCCCTTGGCTTGCATCAAGATGTCCGCAGAGGCGACTGTTATTTCTGGTACAGTACAACGGGATGGATGATGTACAACTACAGTCTAGGCTCACTACTTCTCGGGGCAACCTTATGTTTATATCACGGCGATTCATTCTACCCCAACCCTGATCGATTATGGGAATTCGCTCGTGAATTTAAGATCAATCATTTTGGTCACGGTTCAGTGTATTACAGCCACTTGTTATCAAAATCCTCGAAGCTTAGTAACGCAGCCCATCAGCCTCAGCTAAAGAGTATCGGTGCTACAGGATCAGTTTTGTACAAAGAGGTTGCAGCCGCATTAAAACAGCGATTCCCAAACACACATATCATCTCGCTTAGTGGAGGAACAGACGTCTGCTCTGCCTTTCTCGGAGGCCTACCCGGATCAGAATCAAAGCCTGGAGAGCTTCAATGCAAACTCTTAGGTGCCGCTGTCGAAATCTTTGGTGAAAAAGGCGAAAGAATAATTAACACCCCTGGGGAGCTGGTGCTAACCGCTCCACTAATTTCTATGCCCCTATATTTTTGGGATGACTCTGAGAATTCTAAATATCTCAGCAGCTATTACGCCGACTACGAGAATGTTTGGAGACATGGAGACTGGGCTGAAGAGACCACTCGAGGCAGTTTCATTATTTATGGCCGATCTGATGCTACCCTCAACAGACACGGAGTACGTATCGGCACTGCAGAAATTGATCAAAGTTTAAAGCAATTAGATGGTGTAGAAGACAGCTTGGTTCTTCACTTAAACCACAAAGGCCAAGATGAACTATTACTTTTCGTTAAGGCCGGTAAGGACTTATCTACTCAAGAAATCAATAAGCATCTCAAAACCAATTTATCCCCAAGACATCAGGCCGATCTAATTTGGCAAGTCGATGACCTGCCTTACACTCTAAGCGGTAAAAAGCTAGAAATTCCTATTCGTAAGATTCTCGAGGGTCAATCACCTGCAGAAGTCATTTCGTTTGACGCTCTTAGAAATCCTGAGGCAATTCAATTTTTTATTGATCTGAATAATACGCTCTATGAAAGTAACCACTGATATCTATTTGATAGCTGCCAAGCGCACACCTATAGCAAGTTTTGGATCAGAACTGGCTTCACTTACAGCAACTGATCTGGCCTCAGAAGCCATCAAAGCAATTCTTCAATCGGCTGGTGTTTCAGGACGAGAAGTAGAGGAGACCTTCTTGGGAAATGTTTGCGCTGCAGGTGTTGGTCAAGCCCCGGCTCGACAAGCGGCTCTAAAAGCAGGCATTTCTGAAAAATCACCTGCCACCACTATTAATAAGGTTTGTGCTTCTGGTTTAAAATCAATTATTCTAGCAACACAAACACTACAATTGAATCAAAGAAAATTGGTGGTAGCTGGTGGAGCTGAAAGCATGTCAAACATTCCCTACTACGATCGGGCAGCTCGTTGGGGCGTTAAATATGGAGATCAAAAACTCATTGACGGCCTTGCCTATGACGGGCTTACCGATGCAACCGAAGGGGTCGCTATGGGAGTTTTAGCCGAAAAAGTCTGCAAAGAAAAAGGGATAAGCCGAGAGGCTCAAGACAGGTATAGTATAACCTCTTACAAGCGTGCTCAAAAAGCCTGGGAAGAGAAGTCTTTTAGTGATGAAGTCTGCCCTATATCGATTAGCAGTAAGAAAGGAGTAATTCTTATCGATAAAGACGAAGAGTGCTTCAAAGTAAATTTTGATAAAGTATCACAGCTAAAACCGGCTTTTGACCCTGACGGAACGATTACCGCAGCGAATGCTTCAACGATTAATGATGGTGCCGCAGCGATTCTAATGGCAAATAATGAAGGGCTTAAAACAATTTCATCTAAGCCTATTGCAAAGATTATTGGCTACAGCGAAACCGCCCTTACCCCTGCCGAGTTTACACTTGCTCCGATTGAAGCTACTAAAGCTTTATTGAAGACAACGGGTATTAATCTAAAAGAAGTTGATCTTTTTGAGATCAACGAGGCCTTCGCAATGGTTCCTCTCGCATTTGCTGATGCATTAAACGTAGGATTAGACAAGATCAATATCAACGGTGGTGCAGTATCATTAGGGCATCCTATCGGTTGTTCAGGAACACGTATAGTTGTAACGCTTGTACACGCCTTAAGGGCTCGCAGTATGCGATATGGAATCGCGGCGATTTGCAACGGAGGTGGGGGTGCTTCTGCTATGCTTATCGAAGCGTTGTAGCACCTATCTTTGCGTACATGAAATTAGTTTCAATAGAAGAAGCAGTAGAATTTCTGAAGAGAGATAAGGTAGTTGCTATACCCACCGAAACGGTATACGGCTTGGCAGCTAATGCTTTTTCTGAAACGGCAGTCTCACAGGTTTTTAAAACCAAAGGTAGACCGAGCTATAATCCTCTAATTGTACATATTGCCAACTATGAAGGATTAACTGATCTGGTTTCATCTTTTCCTGAAAACGCAAAAATATTAGCCGATAAATTTTGGCCTGGTCCACTGACCCTATTGCTACCCAAGAAAGATAGTATCTCAGATCGAATTACGGCAGGTAAATCAAATGTGGCGATTCGAATACCTAGTCATCCGATTGCTCAAGATTTATTGAAGAAAATAGACTTTCCATTGGTTGCGCCAAGTGCGAATCGGTTCAAACATATCAGTCCTACTATGCCTTCTCATGTTTTTGACAGTTTGGGTGCTGAGGTACCCATTATAGATGGTAGGGAATGTAAATTAGGGTTAGAGTCTACCATTGTTGGATTCGAGGATAATGGCAGACCAGTGGTTTATAGACAAGGATCCATTTCATTAGAGTCTTTACAAGAAGTCTTGCCCGAAACTTATCTATTGCACCAGAGATCAAATGCTGAAGAATCGATTGTCGCTCCGGGAATGATCAAAAGGCACTATGCACCGAATACTCCATTGAGAATTGTTGATTCTATAGAAAAGCACTTAGAAGAGTTCGGGAGCACGAATAAAATTGGCGTTATTTATAAGGCCGAGACCAAAACGCACAAGCTTGCCACGCAGACAATAGCGCTTTCAAGAGGGGGGAACCTGAGTGAAATAGCCGAAAAGCTCTATGCCACATTTCATCAATTAGATAAACAGAATTTAGACTATTTGATCATTGAGCGTTTCGAAAATATCGGATTAGGTAGAACCTTAAACGATAAAATCACCAGAGCCTCATGCGAAGACTAAGATTTCTTAACTTCATTCAGAAATGAGCCACGACCACAGACATCACACTTCGTCAAAAAAACTAGGATTAACCATTCTGTTAAACCTAGGTATTACTGCCGCTCAGGTAATCGGTGGTATACTATCGGGAAGTATTGCTTTAATTACTGATGCCGCGCATAATTTCAGTGACGTGATTTCATTGGTAGTGAGCTACACCGCCAACCGATTAGCAAAGAAACGAGCAACTTCTGATAAAACATTTGGCTATAAGAGAGCTGAAATTATCGCGGCATTCATCAACTCAATTTCTCTAGTCCTACTCTCGCTTTGGCTTATTATAGAATCGATTCAACGATTATTAGATCCTCAACCCGTTGAAGAAAAAACCGTTATTCTACTATCTCTAATCGCCATAGCAGGAAATGGTTTGAGCGTTTTTCTATTACATAAGCAAACTGAAAACAACATTAATCTGAAATCCGCATACATTCATCTATTGTCAGATTTAATGGCAAGTGCGATTGTTTTAGTCGGTGGTATTGCCATTTACTATTTTGATGTATACTGGGTTGATCCTTTACTAGGGATTTTGATTTCTATCTATCTCATTTATATCGGATATGAATTATTGAAAGAATCGATTCAAATTTTAATGCTGTACACTCCTGTTGAAATTAGTCTTGATAAGGTTGTTTCTGCTGTCGAGAAACTACGCCCGAATACACGACTGCATCACATCCATATTTGGAAGCTAAACGATACTGAAATACACCTTGAAGCACATCTTGACCTCAAGGAAAATTTAAGTCTTTTAGAATTTCAAGAACTACAATTACAGATCGAACAGCTTCTTTGCAAGCAGTTCAAGATTAATCACGTTACGATTCAACCCGAATATAATCGCAGTGACGAAAAGGATCTGATTGTTCAAGACTAAGTTTATCTAGTACGCTGGTCTAATGAATAACTCCCCGCGCCCATTAAGGCAACACATAGAAATCCAACTAAATAAAGTAGCGCCATTTCCTTCTTTGCAAGTGGATCGGCACCATGCGCAATAAACACAGCAACGGCCATAGCAAAAGAGGTGATCAATGCCATTATACGGGTTTTAAAACCAACGATAATGAAAATAGGAGCAACTAATTCTGCAAAAATTACTAGGTAAAGAGATAGCGTACTACCTAACCCTAAAGGATCCCCAAAACTCAAATTCCCTTCAAGAATACGTTCGAACTTTGACCAACCGTGAGTCATCAGAAGTAAAGAAAATACAATACGTAGAAGAGCTAAGGCGCTGTCGTGAAATCGAGCCATCTATTTGAAAAATTAATTGTTAGTGCCTAAATTTATATAAAACTCAAACGTGAAAAGATTTATCGCTGTTTTATTTGTCAGTCTATTTATGGGTAGCTTACTACTTTCATGTAAAGCAATGAATACATCAAAGAAGGGTGAAGATGCAGAAATCACAACTCCTCCAAACGTAGGCTCGAACAAACTCTCTAAAAAACGTCAATAAACAGATGTTTAAATACATCTAGAATCTTAACAAATTCACTATCTTTTCTTGGCTAAAATCACATTTAGTTATGAAAAAACCTGAGTCGTTAATGATGTCTCTGGGCTATGTTCCTGAATGGAGCGAAGGCTCAGTTAAACCCCCAATATTTCAAACCTCAACCTTCGGATTTAAAACTGCCGAAGAGGGTAAACGATTTTTCGAAATAGCCTACGGCAAATCATCTCTGGAGCCAGGAGAACAAATGGGGCTTATCTATTCTCGACTGAACAACCCAAACATGCAGATTCTCGAGGAGCGCCTGGCTGTTCTTGAGCACAGTGAAGAAGCAGCAGCATTTGTAAGCGGAATGAGTGCAATCTCTACGGTTATGCTTGCGTATCTTAAACCAGGGGATACCCTCATTTTCAGCAATGAAGTCTATGGAGGAACACACCACTTCGTTCATCATTATCTCAAATCTATAGGCGTAAACGTTCTCTCTATCCTAGATTGGAGCGATACCAAACAAATCGAACAGACGCTTGAATCTAAAGGACTCATTGAAAAGGTTGCCATGATTTATTGCGAAACACCGGCCAACCCTACCAACACTCTGGTTGATTTAAAAGCTGTTGTTCGATTAAAGAAACAACTCGAGTCACGACTAGGGAAAACGGTAATCCTGGCTGTGGATAATACTTATCTCGGGCCTATATGGCAAAAACCTTTGGAGTTCGGAGCCGACCTAGTCTGTTACTCTGCCACTAAATTCTTGAACGGGCACAGTGACGTGATTGCAGGAGCGGTAATGGGAAGCAGAGAAGCTATTGGGCCGGTTAAAGGGCTAAGAACCTTTCTAGGCGGGATGATTGCGCCCTACACCGCATGGTTATTAACAAGAAGTCTAGAAACGCTCCATGTGCGAATGAACTACCAAACTCAGAATGCACAAAAGCTCGCTCAATTTTTAGAAGGCCATTCTAAGGTCAAAAAAGTTTTATTTCCTGGTTTAGAGAGCATGTCTTCTAGTCAGAAAGAAATTTATCATAAGCAATGCAAATCGCCCGGTGCGATGATCAGTATTGTGCTGCATGGGGGTGAGGCCGAAGCTTTTCGCTTTCTAAATGCACTTAAACTAATCAAACTTGCGGTCAGTTTAGGTAGTAATGAAAGTCTAGCCCAACACCCACATTCAATGACTCACTCAGACGTGCCTGATGAGGAAAAAGCACAAATGGGTATCGAGCTATCTTTAGTGCGAATCAGCGTAGGAATCGAGCACGCTGATGACCTTATTGAAGATTTAAAACAAGCCTTAGAAAACGTGTGATCTATCGAATCGTATTTATCGTCTTTTTAGCTAGCCTTGGCGGATGTTCGATCCAAGAATCTCAAGGGGAATTATTAGTCCAGCAATCTATTCTTGCCCATGGAGGATTGAAAAACTATACTCATCTCCAAGATTTCAGATATGAAAAAACGAGTTATAACCTAGACGCTCAAGAAATAATCAATGATACTCTCGTTCAGCAATTTGAGATACCCAGATTTGGTACAACTATTTTAATCACAGAGGATTCACTCAGAATAACACTCCAAAACGAGAGCATTCAGACCTCAAAACCATTAGATAGTGACCCACAGGACTACAAGAGTATTATCGAGGGAGCGAATTTTGTCTTTTTTCAGCCTTTTAAATTAAAGGATAAGGAAGCTCAAATTGAATACCTGGGATTAATAAGTTCAGGCTTCTCAAAAAGGCCCTTAGAGCAAATAAGGGTGACTTACCCCAATTCAACTGACATCTGGTACTTCTTTTTTGACCAGGAAACAAAATATGTACTGGCCAATGCAGTAGATCACAACGGAAAAATAAGTCTCATTCTAAACGACTCACTACAATGGCATAAAAATCTATTGGTTCATAGCCGACGCAGGAGCTTTTTAAGTAATTCCAATTTTGAGCTAATTCGGCTTCAAGCGAGCTATAAATACAAAATGCTGAGCGTAGAATAACCAAAGGTTCGGCAATTATAATACCTTTGATGTCAATAAATTGATTGAGTCTTGAGACTTTACTCAAGAAAATAGCATGCTATTTAACCCTAAATACTTCTACAGACTTTCGTTTTGGACGAGTTTGTTCTGTTTTCTTCTTCTGATTTACGATTTCGGATTTCACTCGTCGATAACAGAAAGTTTCGACCTAGACCTTTTCTATTACTACGCATTACTAGTAGGATTAGTAAGCTCTGTACTTACCTATATCAATGATCGCAAAAGAATCTATCAGCGAATTGCAATTCTTGATGGTGTTTCTGGCCTCTTTTCAGGAGTTCTTTTAGCACTCCATTTTTTTACGCCAGAGAATTACGAATTCAGACAATTTGCTGAGCAATTAAGCCTCGAAAAATTCGCGGCCGCCCTTCTTTTTTTCAAAGGATTTCTAGACTTAAGAGTAAGCTATAAAAGAACTGCTCTGAACCCGGCTCAACTCTTCTTGATTAGTTTTGTCGTGATTATTCTAGGTGGCACATTATTATTGTCATTGCCCGGAGCTACTCATGAGGGCATTGGTCTACTTGACGCGCTTTTCACGGCAACGAGTGCGGTTTGTGTTACGGGTCTAATTGTGGTAGACACGGCTACACATTTCACCTTTTTTGGACAATCAATTCTCCTTTTTTTGATTCAAATTGGAGGTCTCGGAATACTAACTTTCGTCAGCTACTTTAGTTATTTCTTTAAAGGTGAAATCAGCTACGAAAAACAAATTGCCATCAATCAGATTAATAGCTCAGGGGCTATTGGTAAAGAATTGGGTCTATTAAAGAGCATCTTAATCATCACGCTAAGTATTGAGGCCTTTTCGGCTTTACTTATCTTTTACAACACAGATCCGGCTGCTTTTACAAGTGTTTCTGAACGCGTGTTTTTCTCTGTTTTTCACGCAGTCTCTGCCTTCTGTAATGCAGGATTTTCTACCCTCAGCGACTCACTGATGCAAGGTGGTTTTCAGTTTAATTATGGACTACAACTTGCCATTATTTTGACCTTTGTTCTTGGGGGGCTTGGTTTTCCGATCGTATCCAATATCGTCTCGTACTTAAGTTATAAGGCAAAAGGGGTGTTTTCGTTCTTTGACAAGCCGAATTATCGTCCGTGGGTATTAACACTAAACAGTCGAATTGCGCTTAGTACCACCATCGTCTTAACTGTCGGAGGAACACTCGTTTTTTTCGGACTTGAAAAAGATGGTGTACTCTCTTCGCACTCAGGTTTTGGCAAACTGGTTACCGCACTATTTGGTGCCACCACACCGCGTACAGCGGGCTTCAATACCGTAGATGCCAGTCATTTCAGATTTCCGACCTTACTACTCACAATGTTTTTAATGTGGGTAGGAGCCTCGCCAAAGTCAACAGGAGGAGGTATTAAAACCAGTACACTAGCTATTGCCATCTTAAACATCCTAAGCTTAGCCAGAGGTCGTGAACGAATCGAATTATATCGCCGAGAAATCGTTGAAGTAACGGTAAAAAGAGCATTTGCAATGATCTCCTTATCTATTATCGTTATTGCCATCGGGGTATTAGGTATATCCGCCTTTGAACCTGATCTTACGATGATTGAAATTGCCTTTGAAAGTGTTTCGGCCTATAGCACCACTGGGCTTAGTATGGGAATCACCTCAAGCCTTAGTCCTATCAGTAAATTCATTATCATTATATTAATGTTCGTTGGCCGCGTAAGTGCACTGACGGTGCTCATTGCGATATTCCGCAATGTGATTAACCAAAACTATCGCTACCCGAAAGAAGAAATTACAATCCACTAGTTATGAAATACATCATCATCGGACTTGGAAATTTTGGAGCTTCACTCGCTGAGAAACTAACCGCTCAGGGGAATGAAGTCTTCGCTGTAGACACAAGTAAAACAAAGGTTGATGCCTTTAAAGAAAAGATCACCTACACCGTTCAACTTGATGCTACAGATGAGCTCGCTGTTGCAGGGCTTCCACTCAAAGAAACAGATATTGTAATCATCGCTATTGGAGAAGATCAGGGAGCCAATGTGATGGCAACTGCGCTATTCAAGAATATGCAGGTGAAACGATTAGTGAGTCGTGCGATCAATCCGCTTCACGAAAAAGTATTGCAAGCTATTGGAGTAGACGAGATTGTTCACCCTGAAGAGGAAACTGCAGAACGATGGGCCAAAAAACTATGCCTAGTAAACGTAGTAGACTCTTTTGAATTAAGCGACGATTTCAGTATTATCGAGGCTACCGTACCCAATGAATACATTGGCAAAACACTTAAAGAGGTTGGATTCAGATCGAAATACAACCTACTTGTACTGACTATCATTAAACAAGTTACGGTTAACCCGCTACTCGGTAGTCCTAAGACCGAAAACCAAGTTCAAGGGGTTGCCTCTGCAGAACACGTGCTCGAACAGGGGGATATCCTAGTACTTTACGGTTCAAACAAAGACCTTCAGCACTTCCTGAAACAAAAAGTGCGCTAAGATTCTCTGTTGATTACATACGCACTTGCCTGACGGGTCGGAAGAATCACAAGATCAGCAATAGTTACCGATTTAGGAGCTTCAACCATGTAAACGATCGCGTCAGCGACATCTTCAGCCCGAAGTGCATCTGCTCCTTGATAAACCGTTTTTGATCGGTCAGCGTCTCCCTTAAAACGAACCATGGAGAATTCGGTTTCAACTAGACCTGGGTGAATCGCACTAACTCTTATTAATTCAGGATTGAGATCAAGGCGCAAACCGTCTGTGAAATACTGAACAGCAGCCTTAGAAGCACAATACACGCTGCCCTTTGGGTAAGCCTCTTTTCCTGCAATAGAGCCGACATTAACAATATGCCCCCAACTACTTTCACGAAGCAATGGAAGTACAGCTTTGGTAACGTACATGAGTCCCTTGACGTTTGAGTCAATCATGGCATCCCAGTCATCGAGGTTAGCTTCTTGAGCAGTATCTAATCCGTGAGCATTTCCCGCGTTATTAACTAGGACATTGATCGACTTCCACTGCTCTGGAAGACCTTCAATGGCCTGAAATACAGCTTGTTTATCTCGCACATCAAAAATAAGTCGATGGGTTTCAACTTTTACTGTATCTGAGAGTTGCTGGAGTCGCTCACCTCTTCGTCCGCAAAGAATTAAATCATAACCCTTTTCTGCAAGGGCTAAGGCCGCAGACCAGCCTATACCACTACTTGCACCGGTTATCAGTGCAATTTTTCTTTCGTTCATAGCTTATTTGAATGTATTATAAAGTGCGGATAGTTCTTTGGCTAGTGCAAAATCTAATTCGGTGAGACCACCAACCTCATGCGTCCAAAGTGTGATCGTAATTTCATTGTAACGGTTACACCAGTCGGGATGATGATTAAGTCGTTCAATAAAAGGGACCGCTTGGTGCATAAAATCAATGGCTCTTTCAAAGTTTTCGAGTTCAAATCGAGCGACAATTCGATCAGATCGCAGCCCCCAATGGCTTTCTAAACTTTTATATTGCGTTTGTGCCTCGCTAACCGTCAATCTTTTCATAACTTCAAGGTACTAAAATCAATCGAATGAAAAGAAGACTCTTCAGTCTAGCGGCAATGGTCCTGTTTTATTCAGGGATCGCACAAATCGACCCTGCAAATATCGAAATCATCAGAGATTCCTACGGCGTACCACATATTTATGCCCCTACTGACGCAGAGGTAGCTTATGGCCTTGCCTGGGCACATGCCGAAGATGACTTTGAAACTATTCAATTAGGTTACCTCGCCGGCGACGCAAAGCTTTCTAGATATATGGGTTTAAAGGGAGCAGGCGCTGATTTCCTCGCTCAACTTATTGAAGCAGAACGTACGGCAGCCGAGCAATTTAACACTCTAAGTGATGAATTTGTAGCGGTCATTGAAGGGTATGCGGCTGGCTTTAATGCATACGCCGAAAAACATCCTGAAGAAGTATTAGAGAAGAGTCTATTCCCTGTTACCCCAATAAAAATGGTGGCATACTCCCAATTACAACTCTTCGTGTCTAACGCTGCAGATCAGCTAGTGAGGCAAATTGTATCCAATAAAACTCCAGAAATTGCGACCCCTAAAGACGACTCTAATGGTTCAAACCTCATCGCATTATCGAGCATAAAAACAGGGGAAGAGGCAAGTTTCTTAACGATCAACACCCACCAACCCTTAGAAGGACCAACCTCGTGGTACGAGGCTCATCTGGTAAGTGAAGAGGGAACGAATATTATCGGAACGTTGTTTCCCGGAGCCCCTTGTATTTTAACCGGTGCTAACGAAAACCTAGGGTGGACACATACCGTAAATTTTCAAGACAAAGCAGATGTATTCCAACTCGAAATGGTCGATCCGAAACTACTCACTTACCAGTTCGATGACGAGGTATTAATGCTCGAAGAAAAACGAGCTAAGGTTTATCTCAAACTTCTCGGATTTAAAATTGGGATTAACAAAAAATATTACACCAGTGTTTATGGGCCTACCCTAAAAAATAGAGGCGGATTTTATTCGGTCAGAACACCTAGTACCACTACTATCAAAGGACTTGAGCAGTGGTGGAGGATGAATAAAGCCAACAGCTTCAATGAATTCTACTCAGCACTTCAAATGAATGCCCTGCCAGGTTATAACATTGGATATGCGGATAAGTTTGATACTATATTCTATATCTCAAATGGTAAAATGCCTAAGCGAAATCCGGCCTATGATTGGACCAAAACAGTACCTGGAAATTCTCGTGAAACACTTTGGGACACCTACTACAAAACAGAAGAGCTTCCTCAAGTGATTAGTCCAGCTTCTGGATTTGTTTACAACGCTAATCACAGTCCATTCAAGTCTTCGGGCATCAAAGACAATCCCGATCCTAAAAAATTTGCCAGTGCTATGGGTTATGAGCTTTACGACAATAACAGAAGTACCCGACTTTATGAACTGCTCAGTGGAGATGACCAGATCACCTTTGAAGAGTTTAAGACCATCAAGTACGACCATACACTACCTACTCCGCTCAATTACAACTATGTCGATTTTAACGCGGTATTTGAGATGAACCCAACCGATTATCCAGGGGCTGGAGCTCTGTTACGAAAAATCCAAAGTTGGGACCGAGTAGCAGACATGCACTCTGAAGGAGCAGGTGTTTTTGCGATTCTTTACTACCAACTTCAAAAACTTTATGGAGAGCGCAGTTCTGATAATAGCTTCAGCAAGGAAGTGATCTACAAGGCATTGAAAAAAACCTCTCGCTATTTAAAAAAACATTTCACAACACAGTCGATTACATTGGGTGAGTTTCAGCAGTTAGTTAGAGGCGAGAAGGCAATTCCGATCTGGGGTATGCCTGATGTGGTGACTGCAATGCGTGGGGTTCAGCATAAAAACGGCCGCTATCGAATTACCAATGGAGAATCTTATATCGGTCTGATTCAATTCACTCCTGAAGAAACGATTTATCGCTCGGTGATGTCTTACGGTAATAGTGAACGTCCAGAATCTCTGCATTACGACGATCAGATGAAACTCTATCAGAATTTTCAAACAAAACCCATGCATTTCGATAAACCTAGCGTGATCAAAGATGCGGTGCGACGTTATTCTCCTAAATAATTCGATAAGTCAGCAAGCTCAAATTGAATCGTAGCCCCTTGACGTATTTGAGCGATTTGATTTAAGCCTTTTTCGTCTGTGAGTAAAACTCTCGGGTATCCGCCCGTAACTTGGCAATCGCGATGGAGAACAATCAATTCTCCTGAGGGAGTCAACTGCACAATACCGGGAAAAACGACCGAAGACTTGATCGTAGAATGCCTTCTGTGAAGATAAGTCGAAGGGAGTACTCGAATCCCCATTCGATTATGACCCGCTACTTTTAGAAACAGATCACCCAGTTGCTCGGGGGTTTTTAAACAAGTGAATTCTGGTCCGGGGTAAACAATCATCTTCGAGCTAAGACTAACATCACTAGCATTACCAACGATCTTATCAGGGGCAGTATCTATTGAAGTACATTCAATCACATCTCCTTCTTTTAGTCGTGATACACCAAACAAGCTCGGATGCATCGAACGGCTTCCCATTCGAATCGAAGATTTAAAACCGCCCTTCACCGCGAGATAGGTGTAAACCCCTTCAGATGCCTGGCTAAACTCAATTTCATCCTCGGGTTGAATAGGAATCATACAATTAGATTCCCCATGAATACCATTTAAGGTAAATTTCATTGGAGCACCCGAGACACAAACAAAGGTGGGCGAATCAAAACGATAGATCCCTCCTTGAATACTCATTTCTAAAACCGCATCATTAGGGTCATTTCCCAAAATAGTGTTTGCTCTTTTTGCCGACTGGGCATCCATAAAACCCGACCTCGGAACTGCATATTTGAAGAATCCCGTACGACCTGAATCTTGAATCGTATCTGAAAGGCCTGCTCGTTTAATAAGCATGACTCAATAGTTTTTCCCGGTTAGAGCTAGTCTCCCAAATAAGCTGTAACGCTTTAAAATGAGATTCGTCTATTTCATAAAAACGCAGTCGATCTCCAGCCTTAACCATCACAGGAGGGTTCTTGTCAGGATCAAAGAACTGGTAGGGCGTGGTACCTAGAATATTCCATCCTCCACTCGTTTCGAAAGGATAAATAGCCATCTGTGCGGCTGCAAAAGCGACACTTTGAGCTGGGACTCTAGCCCTAGGAGAAGATCTACGAGGTAAATCGAGAGACTCAGGCACGCCTGAGGCGTAAAAAAAGCCGGGTAGAAATCCATAGCCTATGGCGGTGTATTCTCCTTTTTGATGAATCTCCTTTATTCGGTCAATACTCATTTCCTTTTTATCTGCAATAAACTGCAAGTCGAGTCCATTGTACCAAATAGGGATGTACCATGTTCTGAAACTCGACTCATAGGTTTCGTCCATCGAATCAAAAAAAGACGCTAACTCGTCTAAAATCAGGTTTAATTCGGTAGAAAAAACAGTGATCACTCCGTTCAAAAAGACAACGTCTTGAATCGATGAAAATCGAGACTCAAGCTGCTCAGCAACATAGGAAAGCTCGGCAGCAGAGGTCTCCTCTAACGCTATGGAGAGTACCTCAGGACTAATTCTTAGAAAACGAACCTTAAAACCCATAAGCCTTTGTGATTTCAGCGATGATTCGAGGGGTCGCCTGATGATCTGAGTGTATACAAAAAGTGTGAGGTTCAATAGGAACTTCAGCTCCATTTAATAGCTTCAGAGATTTTTTATCTGCCATAGAGTGCAGATGATCCAACGCTTGTTTCGGATCAGAAATCAAAGCATTCGCTTCGCTTCTAGGAACTAATCGGTCGATTGCAAGGTAATTGCGATCAATAAAATACTCATGAGCCACTTTAAAACCACGTTCTTTGGCTTTAAGAGCAATGATAGAAGACTCCTGCAAATAAAATGTCTTCTCCTTGTAAGAGGCTATAGCGCTTAGAAAAACCTCAGCAAGAGAGGCGTTTTTGGCTAGGTCATTATAGAGCGCTCCGTGGGGCTTAATGTGGGTCCAAGTAGCACCCAAACGCTCAGCCACTCTTGCAAAACAATCGATTTGATCGACGATTGAAGCAGTGAGTTCTTCAGAGCTTAATTCTAACGAGACTCTGCCAAAGTTTTCTTTGTCTGGATACGAGGGGTGTACCCCAAGTTCAATTTCGTAAGGAATCGCATTATTTAAAGTTTCAAAAATGGTATGCTCATCTCCATAATGACCGCCACAGGCAACATTGAGGGCGTTCACAAAAGGGTAAAGCTCATATTCGCCTGTTATCCCTTCGCCTGCATCCATATTGATGTGTGGTTTCTTCAAACTCATAAATTAAGCGTTTTACTAAGCCCCATAAGGCCAAGAATTAGAGTAAAGAGCACTAAAATGATACCTAGAATGTTTTGACCCTTTGTGTTTGCTAATTCTCCTAACAAACTCTTATTTCTAGATAAAATGAATAGTGTGATTGCCACAATCGGTAGTAGAATCCCGTTCGCAATCTGAGCAAATTTGATGATTTCAATCGGGGCGCTTCCGACCATCGTAACGACCCATCCAATGGCAAATACAAGTATAGCGGCGAACTTCGAAAACCGTTCAGAGACCGCACCCTCTTTTGATCTAAAAACAGAAGCTGTTACTAAGCCTGCTGCTAGTGGAGCCGTAATTGAAGAGGTAAACCCCGCTGCGAATAAGCCAAAACCGACAATATATTTACTCCATTCTCCGAGTGAAGGTTTGAGAATAGCGGCTAAATCGATGACCGAACTTATTCCCTCGCTACCTGCAGAAGCCGCAGTTACAAGAATAGCCATAGAGATCAGCCCTCCAATAAGGATGCTAAACAAGGCATCCTTTTTTAAAGACTGATTGCTAATTATCTCTGATCTGTTCTGTTTGACTAATGCCGTATGAAGGAAAAGATTGTAGGGTACAACCGTGGTACCGACTAGAGCAACTACCATTAATGTGCTCGATGAATTTAAATTAGGTATGAAAGCACCTTTAACAAGAGTGAGAATTCCTGGGCCTAAATAGACTGCCGTAAATAGAAAGCTGATTCCCATGAGGACCACAAGAAACATTAGTAGTTTTTTAATCAGTTCAAATCGACCATTCCAGAGCATTAGGAGCACCCCAACACCGATTAGGATCATAATAATCGTTTTCGAAAACATGTAATCTGAAAGCAGTTGCAATCCCATTAAAGTGCCGCTCAGGTTACCTCCCTGATAAGCGGCATTTCCGATAAAAATAGAGGAGACTATCAGACTTAAGACCGCAAATCGAAGGAGTGGTTGTTTGATTCCTCTCATGATAATTTGATCAAGATCTTCATTTAAAACCCAGCCCAAACGAGCAGCTATTTCTTGAAAATAATAGGTAATTACAATCGAAATGGTCAGCGCCCAAAGGAGTTCAATCCCAAAGTCTACTCCGGCAAGTGTACAGGTGGTAACCGTGCCAGGGCCAATAAAAGCTGCGGCAATGAAGACCCCGAGATGTTTTTGTTTAGACATACCTATCAGAATACTTACTAACTTAGAGAAATTTTAGCTTATGGAAACAAAACAAGAAATTGTCAGTGATTGGTTGCACCGATACACAGGGAAGCCTTCACATGAATTTGGCAAGTATATTCTTCTAACTAATTTTTATAAATACGTCTCAAAATTTGCAGAGATAACAGGCACCACAGTGGAGGGGAAAGACCGAGTAATGGCATCTGCTACTCACGACGGTATAAGTATCATCAACTTTGGTATTGGTAGCCCTAATGCAGCCTTAATAATGGATCTCTTGATGGCAGCTGAACCTGAAGCCGTTCTATTTCTAGGTAAGTGTGGCGGACTTAAAAAAAGAAATCAAATCGGAGATTTTGTGCTGCCCATCGGGGCGATACGAGGAGATGGTACTTCAGACGATTACCTACCTAAAGAAGTACCCGCTTTACCTTCTTTTGCCCTCCAAAGAGCGATCTCTTCAACGATCAAGGACAGAGCTCAAAATTATTGGACAGGCACTGTATTCACGACTAACCGAAGAGTGTGGGAGCACGATAAGAAATTCAAAAATCATCTAAAGAAGGTAAGAGCTTATGCCATCGATATGGAAACGGCTACCCTTTTTACGGTTGGTTTTCACAATAGAATCCCAACAGGAGCTCTTCTTCTAGTCACCGATCAGCCCATGGTTCCTGAAGGAGTGAAATCGATGGCTCAAGATGAAGAAAACAAGAGAATCTTTGACACGAATCACGTTCAAATCGGAATCGATTCATTGAAACAGCTGAAAGATAAAGGTGAAACGATTAGACACTTAAAATTCTAATATTTAGTATCTTCGGGAGGCTGTGAATTAGATATTATGGACTCATTTCTATTATTTTTTGAAGAGATGCCCGTCTGGATGAAGGCGGCTTGGATCTTTTTTGTGTTAGGTGTTTTCTGGATTGCCGAAGGCTATTACGCGCAAACCAATTTCAATTACAAGAAATGGAAACACGCTCGGGTTAATGGTTCACTACTCGCCATGGTGATGATCATCAATGTCGGTTTTGGTGCACTTACTGCCCTTCTTTATCAGTGGCTTTCTGATACCAACTTCGGACTTCTTAATCTTATCGAATTACCTGTATGGGCTGAACTCATTATTGCATTAGTTGTACTCGATTTAATCGCTCAATATTTTGTTCATTATCTCTTGCATAAAGTACCTGCCTTATGGAGACTTCATTTAGTGCATCATAGCGATAAACACGTCGATGCAACTACAGGTACACGACACCATCCCCTAGATTTTCTGCTCCGAGAGACCTTTGCATTAATCGCAATCGCGATTACTGGTATGCCGATCGCCTTTTATCTATTTTACCGAATCTTAAGTGTCGTATTTACTTACTTCACCCATGCAAACATTGCCCTGCCTGCCAAGGTTGATCGTGCCATAAGTTATCTTTTTGTAACTCCAAACATGCATAAGTTTCATCACCACAATGAACTTCCATGGACCGATTCTAACTACGGAAACATGCTCTCTATTTGGGATAGACTATTCGGAACATTTGTCTACGACGACGTGAAGAAGGTAGTTTACGGTGTGGACATTGCAGATCATAAGAACGACGAAAGCTTACTTACACAATTGGGGCTTCCGTTTGATCAATCCGTAAAGTCGAAAAGCTAAAAATCCAGACCTCTCTCGATAGTTATCATAACAAACAAAACTAAACGATAGCTACTTATGAAAAGGCCTGGATAGGTTGTATCTACTACAATCGCTAACTATACTTTGTTAACGATTGAAACGCTATTTTGTTACAAAGCTTGTTTAGAGGGCCCAAAAATAAGGCAACAAATAGAATACCCAAAACGTTACCAAAAGAATAGAGATCAAATTGAGGCCTAATCCAGCTCTTATCATTGAAGACATACTAACATAGCCTGATCCAAAGACCACTGCATTGGGCGGAGTCGCCACAGGCAACATAAATGCACAGGAGGCAGCAAACGTAGCTGACACCATGAAAATATAAGGGTGAACTCCCATGGCCGCCGCCAGAGGAGCCAAAACGGGTAAAATCATTGCCGTGGTAGCTAAATTCGAAGTCACCTCTGTCAAGAAATTAATCACTGCCACTAAGACCAAGGTCATCACGAGTAGAGGAAGAAACTCGAGCTGAGTAAGTTGCTCCGCTAACCATTTGGCAAGGCCAGTATCTTTAAAACCTTGAGCTATAGCAAGCCCACCACCAAAGAGTAGCAAAATCCCCCAAGGAATTTTTTTAGCGTCATCCCATTGAAGTACGCCATCTTTAGCTCCGCTTCTAGGGATTACAAAGAGAGCTATTCCCGCAATTAGTGCAATTAAGGTATCGTCTATTGCCGGAAGAATCGGGCTTAGAAGAAAAGACCGGGTAATCCACGCAAAAGCAGTGAGCACAAATACCACAAGCACTCGCTTTTCATTCGAAGAAATACTTCCTAGTAATTTTCGTTGTCTTTTGATTTCTTCGACTCCACCGGTAAAATTATCTGCCTTGAGTTTCACGGCAAATCGAGTGAGGTAAACCCAACAAATAATTAAGAGCAGTACAGAGAGCGGTAATGCAAAAAGCATCCAATCTAAAAAGTTAATTTCTACTTCATAGAGTTCTTTTACAATACCAGCTAATACCAAATTCGGCGGTGTTCCTATAAGCGTTGCCATTCCTCCTAAGGAAGCGCTGTAGGCGATGGCGAGCATCAACATCTTTCCGAATTCTTCATGCTCGTTTTCAGGGGTGTCTGGATGATCGCGAAACTGCGCCACAATGGCAAGCCCTATGGGTAGCATCATCACTGACGTAGCCGTATTCGAAATCCACATCGAAAGAAAGGCGGTTGCCACCATGAAGCCTAGAACAATCATTCGCATCCGAGTGCCGATTAGTGAAATAACGGCAAGAGCAATTCGTCGATGAAGGTTTACTTTTTCGATGGCAATGGCTACAAAAAACCCTCCGAGATATAGAAACACATATTTGTGACCGTATGATACTGTAGTAGCTGCTAAATCTAAAGCTCCTGATAACGGAAAGAGTATGATAGGCAATAATGCCGAGACTGCAATTGGAACCGCTTCAGTAACCCACCAAGCACCCACCCATAGGGCAACGGCAAGAGCCGAAACTCCTTGTTCAGAAAGCCCGTCGGGTCTCCAGAAGAATTGAACTAAAAAGAAGAGTAATGGCCCCAAAGCTCTCCCAATTACTGCAGGTTGGAGCCGCTTATTCATTGGACAAAGAAACTTTAGTAGCAATTGCCGACAAAGAACTCACTCCAATTAATAGAGGAAAAGGTAGGGCTAAATCACTAAAAAATGTCGGAACTAGACTGTATAACGCCATTAGATAAAGCAACCTAAACCCTTCAAAAAACAGGGCCCATTTTGAGCCGTCCATGAGCGAACTGTACCCCATCACCATAAGAAAAATAAGACCTCCCGTGAGTAGCTGAATCTCTGTTTCTAAGCTCGAAAATTGCGAGAAGAAATAGAGCAACAATCCTATGGCCAATAAAAACTGAATAAAGACAATAATCTTTCTACTACTGGTTTCTTTCGGATGATACTTCTGATAAGCATATACATCTTCAATGATCCAACGCTCGAAGCGGGCTGCGACATCAGCAGGTCTCCATCCAGTAGGCATGAACCAAATTCTCATCTTATCGATCCATGATTTCGCATACCAAGCATCGAAGGCCAAATTATAGAAATGCTGAAAATTGATCCAAAGTGGGTTGTAAGTAAGTGCAGGTTTGAGAACACCATATCTCGGAGGAACTTCATCTAATTCTTCTTGAAAAGTTCCAAAAAGTCGGTCCCAAACTGAAAATATTTGTCCGAGATTTTTGTCGATGTACTCCTTATTAATGGCATGATGTACCCGATGTTGTGAAGGGGTAATCAAAATATATTCTAACCAACCTAACTTTCCGATATGCTGGGTATGATACCAAAACTGACCGAATAAATGTAACGGAGCCAGTACAGCGATCACCTGATAAGGTACTCCTAATAGCGCTGCAGGGAGCAAAAGGATAGCCGTATAGCCTATCAGATTCGAGATCGATTGTCTTAAGGCACAAGCCAAATTGAATTCTTCACTCGAGTGGTGAATCACATGCGAATTCCAAAAAAGATTGACATGATGGCTGAGGCGATGGTTCCAGTAGCCAGCAAAATCAATGGCAATGAAAGCAATCACCCAAGTAGGCCACCCAGATGGAGTTTGTGTCAGCGCGAGCTGGCTGACTAAAAAAGGATAGCTTATAAGTACCAAGGCTAGCCCAAGGCTGTCTTTGAGCACGTTGGTCACCCCACTACTGAGGCTACTGAGGGTATCAAAAAAACGATACTTCTGTTCCTTGACAAAATGCCCATATGCGATCTCAATTAATACTAAGACCACAAAGGCGGGTATCGCATACAATAAGGCGTTAGCATATGCATTCATCGCTTTAAAAATACTAAAATTTGTAGCGAAGCCATCTTATTTTAGAGCCTTACCTTTGCCTTGCAAATTATCGGATTTATGAAATCATTTTGTGTCAAAGATGAGACCGCCCCTTTGAAGGCGGTAATTGTTGGTAGAGCGACAAGCAACGGCCCTACTCCGTCTATTGAAGAAGCTTATGATCCTAAATCGATTGAGCATCTAAAGGCCGGTACTTATCCCGCTGAGTCGGATATGATTCGAGAGATTGAAGGGCTTGCGGAGAGATTAAAGTCATTGGGCGTCGAAGTATATCGCCCTGAGCTTATTGAGAATTATAATCAAATTTTTTCACGAGATATCGGTTTTGTGGTCGATGATAACTTTGTGTATTCGAACATTCTTCCTGACCGCGAAGACGAACTTGGGGCAGTTAAACCGATTCTAGATTTATTCAATCCTACAAAAATTCTGAGCCCCCCAGAAGAGGTTCATGTTGAAGGAGGTGATGTGATGCCGCACAAGGAATTTCTATTTGTAGGCACCTATCTTCAAGAGGATTACCGAAGCTACATTACTGCTAGAACGAATAAGGCAGCCGTAGACTGGCTCGGCGAAACTTTTCCTAAGCGAGAGGTAAAAGCTTTTGAGCTTAAAAAATCAAACACAGACCCTTACACCAACGCCCTGCATTTAGATTGTTGTTTTCAACCTGTTGGGGAAAAATATGCTGTCATTCATAAAGACGGATTTCTTCATGAGCAAGATGCCGAATGGCTTATCAATTATTTCGAAAAGGAGAACGTTTTTGAAATTAGTGCTGAAGAGATGTACGCTATGAACAGTAATATTTTTTCAGTGGCTCCTGATCTAGTAATCTCTGATGTTAGATTTAATCGATTAAACCATTGGCTGGGTGATAAAGGCATTCGGGTTGAAGCGATTCCCTACGGAGAAATCGCTAAACAAGAAGGTCTTCTTCGTTGCAGCACATTACCACTGATACGTCACTACTAATTTTATGCAATACACTTCTAATATCTTAATGATTCGTCCAGCAAGTTTCAGAATGAATGAAGAAACGGCGGTGAACAATTATTTTCAAAGCGAAACACAGCTAGACCCACGCATGGTGGTTGGAGCTGCTCAAAGAGAATTTGATGAGTTCGTTGCTCTTTTAAGAGCGAATGGTGTGAATGTGATTGTCGTAGAAGACATCAAAGAAAATGATACCCCAGACGCCCTATTTCCGAACAATTGGATATCGATGCATGAAGACGGAAAAGTAGGCCTCTATCCGATGTTTGCTGAGAATAGACGAAGAGAACGTCGTGAAGATATTCTAGATGTGCTTGAAGAAAATGGTTTCGAAATTAGCGAGGTCATCGACTATAGTTCTGCCGAAGAAGAGGAGGTTTTTCTAGAAGGTACCGGTAGTTTAATTCTTGACCGTGAAAATGGCATTGCCTATTGCGCGCTTTCAGATCGTGCAGATGAAGAATTACTCATTGAGTTTTGCGAAGACTTTGAATATACACCTATCATTTTTGGTGCTTATCAAAGCGCTGACAATAAGCGCTTGCCTATTTATCATACCAATGTCATGATGTGCGTGGCAGATCGATTTGCGGTTATTTGTCTAGACAGTATAGACGACAAGAAAGAGCGTAAAGCGGTCAAGGAACAATTAAAATCAAATGGCAAAACGATCGTAGCTATTACCGAAAAGCAAATGCACGAGTTTGCAGGTAACATGCTACAGGTAAAAGCAAAGAATGGCCCAGCACTAGTGATGAGTGATCGTGCCTATCGTTCGCTACAGCCTGATCAGATTAAGATCCTTGAAAGTTTCGGTTCTATTATTCATCCAAAGTTAGATATTATCGAAACTTGCGGAGGTGGTAGCGCTCGATGTATGATAGCTGAGGTTTTTCTACCTCAAGGCTGATTTACTAGAATTAGGCGAGTTTGGCGCCCATCAATATATCTTACTGATTCCCCGTCAAAAAAGGCTTCTTCTTCGAGCATAATTCGTACATCCTTACCCCACTCCTCTAGAGTTACTGAAGCATTTAATTCAATCGAATAGGCGGTATTCGCATGCAAGGGGTAATCTCCGGTATAAGGTACCCCACCTTGAGAATCCCACATACCCAGAGTGGTCCCGGCAGCATGTCCGTGATAACCTATAGGATGTGTGTAAATAGAAGGAGTAATACCCTCACTGATGGCTGAAGCTCGACTCATAGAAAGAACCTCATTACCCGTACGTTTCAGCTTGAAATTCCCTGTGAAAATATCTTGTAAACGATTTCCTGTAGCTAATGCCGAGGTTAAAAAATCGGGGGCCTCTGCTTCACCCGGACGAAGCACATAGGCATGTTGCTGTTGATCGGTATTTAATCGCAAATAAGTGATTCCAAAGTCGCAATGAAGTAAATCTCCTGGCTGAATTACTTGAGTATCTGGTCGCTTCGAAAACGTTCTCAGGTGATCAAACCTTTCTGGGTCAGCTCTTTGGATATCAACCGTCGGATGAAACCAGGTTTGCAAGCCAAGTTCTCTCACCTTATCTCGCATCCACCAAACTACATCTTCAGTAGTTGTAACCCCTGGGGTAATCACCTTTTCTGAAAATGCCTCCTTAATAATATTGTGGCTAACTCTTACAATGTGCGGGTAAATCGCCATCTCTTTGTCTGTTCGAGTCTCTAGCCAAGATAGAGCGAGTGGTTCTGCTGAAACGATTCGACTCGTAAAGCGTTTTCCTAAGGCTTTTTCTAATGCCGCCTTGTCTGTAGCAACAATACCGTCGGTTAATCCGAAATGTTCAGACTGGTTAATTCCTATTCTTCTAGGGTTTCGCTCGGCTACAATTTCACTAAGTCGCTCCCATTGATCCGGTTGTTTTTCTTTATCCCATGCACTCTTAAAAGAAGATCCCACATTGTAACGGGCCACGGCAAGGGTTTCTACCTCTTTTCCATTGTCGTAAAAAACCAAGATGGTACGACGTCTAGCAGCTAACCACTCTGCTGGGAGCATGGTTTTTATAATAGGGTCTTCATTGTATTCCCTTGAAACTACAATCCACATATCGATATCTGCGGTACGCATCATCTCTGGGAGATAATTTTGGATCTTATCTTCGAGTAATTCATTGATTACTCGTGCGCGTTCTTTCATGGGTAAAATGGAGCCATAATCTTGGGCTGAGACTAGACTCACCACTAAAGTCAAAAGAAAAGCTGCAATGAATTTCATACCTTACTATTCAATAATTTCACCTTAAGATATGGCAATTTTTGTTCAAGTAATTCACTACCTCTTCGCAATACTGTTTTCTCTTATAGGATTGATCAATTCATTCTGGGGTAATGACCCCTTTTATGGCGTTTTCGTGATTCTATTATCCTTACCGTTTTATCCGGTATTTTCTGAAAGGTTCGTAAAACAAATCAGAACATGGCATCTATTCGTTCTCGGAGGGTTTATCCTTTGGTCAGCACTAGGTGTAGCCGAACTGTTTGATAAAATTGCTTTAATGATTCAAAGCTTTTCGTGAAAACTGGCAAACTCTATAGTATCGGATATGGTTTAAGAAGTCCTGACGAATTCTTAGGACTTCTGAATTCTTACAAAATTGACCACATTGCAGATGTACGATCAAACCCTTACTCAAAATGGAACCCTGACTTCTGTCGTGAGCCTATCGAGGCTTTCTTGAAACAAAAAGGAATCGGTTATGTTTATATCGGAGACATGATCGGAGGAATACCCAAGGATTCTAACTGCTATGATGATTCAGGAAAACTAAACTATCAAAAAGCAAAGTCTCATCCTGAATTTATTAAAGGCATCAACCGCCTCTTGAACGCGCAACAAAAAGGCTTTAATGTAGCTTTAATGTGCGGAGAAGTTGAGCCTCATACTTGCCATCGATCAAAATTAATTGGAGAGGTACTTCAAAGTAAAGAGATCGATCTAGATCACATCCTCGATGATCAAAATTTAAAAACACAAACTGAAGTGATGCTCGAGATCACTAAAGGAAGAAACACTACCGATTTATTTGGCAATACACTGTTCTAATTATGAAACAATTACTCGCAATCTTTACCCTACTACTAACCACCTCATTACTGGCTCAAAAACCAGCCGATAGCAAAACCAGAGCACAAGTACAACGCATTTTCGACAAGCAAATTGCGGCATGGAATGCTGGAGATTTAAACAATTTCATGAATGGTTATTGGGAAGATGAGCGATTAGTATTTGTCGGTAGTAGAGGACCAACGTATGGCTACGTAAACACTTTGAAAGGTTATCAAAAGGGATATCCGACCAAAGAGGCCATGGGAACCTTGAAATTTGACATCATCGAGATGAGACAGTGGGACCGCAAAACCTTACAAGTTATCGGCAAGTTTACTTTGATTCGTGAAAGCGATACCCCGACGGGACACTTTACTCTACTGCTCAGAAAGATTAAAGGCAAATGGGTTATTGTTAGTGATCATTCGTCTTAAACGAATAGCTGCCAAAGAATAAGGATCAAACCAAAACTAACTGCCGAGAGGGTAAGTGTCATCAGTGACCAAGACCTTACGGTTTCTTTTTCTGTCAAATTCAAGTAGCGGCTCACCAACCAAAATCCACTATCATTAAAATGAGAGAAAATAAGTGATCCGGAGGCAACGGCAAGAACAATCATTGCTCCTTCTACGGAGCTATTCATAGTTACCATTGGGGCAATCAAACCTGCTGAAGTGATCATCGCTACGGTAGTTGACCCCTGTAATAAACGAACAATAGCTGCTAAAACAAAAGCAAGAACTATTACAGAAAATCCATAGGAACTTACCTTTTCTGCTAAACTGGCTCCAATACCAGTATCAATCAGCAATTGTTTGAAAGCCCCACCAATTCCTGTTACCAAAAGAATAATACCGACCGGTTTTAAAGAAGCTGAAGAGAATTCGTTGACTTCTGTTTTTGAAAACCCTCCGGGTTTAGCCAGCAATGGATAGGCAAGAATATTTGCAAGAGTAAGCGCAATAAAAGGATGCCCTAAACCTTCAACGATTCGAGCTATTGTCCCCGAACCAAATAACCCCTCTGAAAAAGCTCCAAGAATCATAAGTAATAGTGGCAGAAAAATAACCACAAACACCGCCCAAGCATTAGGGGATGGCTTCTGACTAGCTTCATGATTAAGTTCAAAAGAAATTTGGCTGAGTTCGAAAGTGCTCTGGAAAACCAAGAACCGATTGGCGATAGAAAACGTAATAAGGGCTGTTGGAACCGCTACTAGAATCCCCCAGAAAATAACCGCCCCTACAGAAACCTGTAAGAGGTCAGCAACAGCAACTGGGCCCGGTGTAGGCGGAATAAAGGCATGTGCTATTGATATCCCAATTAGAAAGGGTAATGCAAAACGCAGAAGCATTCCCTTGTTCTGACTCGACAGGTATTTAATTAGTGGAATAAGTAAGATGAATGCGACGTCAAAAAAAACTGGTATAGATATAATTAATCCAGCAATGAGAAGTGCTATTGGTGAACGCTGAATTCCAAAAGTCTGAATTAAACGATTAGCAATGAGTTCGATGCCTCCCGTATGCTGTAGAACAGCTCCTAAAAAAGATCCCAAGCCAACAATTACCCCAACGAAGCCCAAAGTACCCCCAAGCCCTTTTTGGATAGAATTAAAGGTTGACAATGGATCTTCTAAACCTAATATTCCTAAAATAAGGCAGGCTATTAGAATCGATAGAAAAGCGTGAACCTTATACCTAAGCATTAACACTAACAAGGTGGTAAAAGAAAGAATAACGGCTAATTCAATATTCATAATAGCTTCTCCAATTGTTTTAATTGCTCTGGTAAAGATAGGTCTGCTGAAACTATACCGTTATTAGGTAAAGAATCCAACGATTCAAATTGACTCCTTAATAATGAATGAGGCATGAAGTGCTCATCTCTTTGTTCTAATCTACTAGAAATTAATTCAAAACTTCCCTCGATGAGATAAAAACGGATTGGCCCATAGGTAGCAAGTAGTTCACGGTACTTTCTTTTTAATGCCGAACAAGCTAGTATAGCTCTACCATTCTCGTGTCTCCTCACCACTTGATCACCAAGAGTATGAAGCCATGGATACCGATCGGTATCATTAAGAGGAATTCCCGATTTCATTTTTTCGATATTCGAAGCTGGATGAAAATCATCTGCGTCATAAAAGGATTCCTTCAAATAGTCAGCGAGCAACTTTCCTAGGGTAGTTTTTCCAGAGCCTGATACTCCAAACAGCACATAAACCATCAGAGTGCAGCGTAAAAAATGTAGCTCATCCAGAGTACAAGGGCTAGTTTCAGTACTGAACCGGCTAATACCCCTACCAAGGATCCAATAGCTGCTCGAAGCGCCAATTTAATCTCTGATTTCTGAACATAGAGTTCAGCAGCAAAGGCTCCGAGAAAGGGGCCAAAAAGAAAACCAAAGGGCGGAAAGAATAATAGCCCAATTACTAGACCAACGAACGTTCCAATAACTCCCGCACGTGAACCTCCGTACTTCTTAGTGGCATAAACAGGGATAATGTTATCGATTAAAGAAACCGCTATAGCTAGGGCTCCAAAAACCCAGAGCCAACGATTCGAAAGTTCATATCCATCCGTAAATTTTAAAACAAGCAGGGCAAAGTATGCAATGATCGGTCCTGGTAGAACAGGAACGAAGCACCCGATAATACCTACAATAAGAAGAATGCTTCCTAGAATAACCAATAGTAAATCCATAGCTCTAAAGTACACAAACGAAAGTCAAGAATTAAACACATTTAAAAATAAATAGTACTTGGTATTGCATAGTACTATATAATTTATATATTTGTACCAGAATATCATTTAAATGAAGGTAGAAAACACCAAACAACAAATGAGAAAAGGGATTCTCGAATTCTGTATTCTCTCGGTTCTAAAAGACAGAGACCTTTACGCCTCTGAGATCCTAGAACGTCTTAAAGAAGCGCGACTATTAGTCGTAGAGGGAACACTCTACCCCCTTCTTACGCGACTTAAAAACGCCGACCTACTCCAGTATCGTTGGGAAGAATCTAGCAGTGGGCCTCCCAGAAAATACTACACGCTCACTGAAGAAGGCACTCAATTCTTAGAAGAATTAAAATCAACTTGGGAAGAATTACAACACGCCATTAATAAGGTAACACAATCATAAAATGAAAAAAACAATCAATATCAATCTCGCCGGCTTTGTCTTTTACATCGATGAAGATGCCTACGAAACACTACAGAAATACCTAAATAATATTCGAACCTACCTAGGTAATACTGAGGGGAGAGAAGAAATTATCGACGATATCGAGAGTCGTATCGCTGAGCTGTTTTCAGAAAAGCAAAAGCAAGTGATTACGCTTATTGAGGTGAATGAAGTCATCGAAGTGATGGGACAGCCCGAAGATTACATGTCCGAAGAGGAACCCGAAGAAAAGACGGCTGGTCAGCAATCGAATAAACGCCTCTATCGAGACCCTGAAAGTACAGTCCTAGGCGGGGTATGTTCAGGAGTCGGACACTACTTAAATATTGATGCTGTTTGGATTCGATTAATCTTCCTGGCCATGGTTTGGAGTGGGATATCTATCCTGTTCTACTTCATTCTTTGGGCGATCATTCCTAAAGCAGAAACAACGGCTCAAAAGCTAGAGATGAAGGGCAAGGCAGCGACCTTCAGCAATATTGAAGACTACGTTCGTAAGGGTTATGAAAATGTAAAAGATGACTTCAAAAAAGTAGACTTCAAGGGTGCCGGGGAAAAAGCAAAACAAGGAGCTAGCGGATTTTTCGCTTTTCTAGGCGAGCTTATCTCAAAATTATTCTCTGCACTAAGGAAATTACTGAGTCTTATTGCCAATATCCTGGGAAAGCTTTTGGGCGTCATCATTCTAGTAACAACGGTGGTGCTAATTATAGCACTAACAGTTAGTTTTATCATTGGTTCATTCATCGATATCAATATCGGTAATGACCTACTGGTATTACCCGGGTTTGAATTCATAAGTCCTGATTGGGGAGGGCCTTTTCATCCGATCTGGTATCATATCAGCATGATACTCACCTTTGGAATACCTGCCTTTAGTCTACTATTATTCGCGCTACAACTGCTCTTTAGAAACATGGGGCGACTCAGTGGAAGCGTTAAAATTGGGCTTTTAGCAGTATGGATGATCAGCCTGGTAAGCTTCATCGTACTCAGTTTGACCCAGTTTTAAAAGGAGCTAGAGCCTTGATGCCTTTACGGCGACGGCATTTTTCTCTGCAATAACCCTTTCGAGTGGCTTTCCACTAATATGGCTTTCTAACCACGAAAGAATATCGAGATACAAGAAAGATCTACGCTCATAATAATCTTCTTCAAGGGGCTTTAATTCGTCATAAAGCTCCTTGAATTTTTGTTTCAAATCTTGCGGATAGACATTTCCCAAACTACGTATGAACTGAATGAGTAAACGTTGCACCTCATGCAAATCATTCATGCGAATTAGGAAACGATACGTAGTCAAAAGTAAGTCGTCGAGATTAGCGTCGTTACCTGACTCAAAATGAGCGATAACATTCAGTATCCTAGAAAAACACAATAGATCTTCACGCATACTTAATGAACGATTTTCAATGACAGGCTTTAAATAATCAATGCATCGATTATATTCTCCAGCTCCGAAACACATTGAAGCAATCTTGTAGTACAACATCATAATGTGATGGTCATCGATTTGGTGCTTATACTTTTCAATGCCATGAAATAGCTCATCAATAATCGTTAACCCATTTTGAAAATCCCCTTGCAAGAAGTGAAGGTTGAGTCGGTTATTACCCAAATACAAGAAGGCAAGTGCCTTGGTATTAGTGTTTTGTGGAAAATAGTCAGAATTAATCTGGTCTTTTAAAGTCTCAATCGTTTGACGAAAACGCTCCGGGTGTCTGAGCAGTAGTAAAGACTCAAGAAGGTAATTATTCGCTTTGAGATAAAAAATTGGGTGAGATGCAATCATTTCAGGATTCTGGTCAAACAAAGACACCCACCTAGATGCATGCTTGTATAAGCCCAAGAAATCCTGAGTAATCATACTGTACCAAACATGTGCCTTACTGTACCAAAGTCGTTCTCTAAAACCTAACTGCTCGTAATCCACTTTGGGTAGTTCTTCGAAGAAATACTGAGTGATGTCACGATATTCTTCATCGCTTTTAACGTAACCTCCTTTCAGTAATTTCTCATATAATCGTAGGGAGAGATTCGATAGTTGACTGCAGAGCATATTCGCTTCACCGAGTCGTCTCGTATCGTAAACCAATTGATCAGTTCGGTTACTAAGACTTCGAGTAATATATTGTGATTCGATAATTTTTTCGAATTCGATAATCTCATATTCAGCGTATTTCTCATCCCATTTCTGAGCGAGCTGTTTCGTTTTTTCAAGGATTTTTAAACTCTGCTTATACAAACCCTTCTGATATAACACCGTGGCAAAATCGAGTTGCTCCCGTATTTGCATCCTCGGGTTTTGAATACTAGGACTCATTCGAAGACTCGTGAGTAACTGCTTGTATAAATGCGATTTAAGGTTAGCGAGCTGGGGTTTACTCACAAACGATTGATTGCTTAATTCCTTCTCGTCATACACCTCTGCTTTATCTAAAAAATCAAAAAGTTGAATAAATTTGGCGCCTTTATGTCCATCGATACGACTGGCAAACAGTTTAAACTGCCGTTTTTGAGCCTTTGTAAGCGATTTCACCAATAAAAAGACAGGTTCTTGGGCTTTTTTAGTCGTCAGACCTTTATTTGATTTAAATCGCTTCATATCAATTACTTAAGTATATTTAGTTACTGTTAGACATCGTAATATATATTTAAGGTCTGAATAAAGGCCTTTTTAAGCCATTATTTTTGACAAAATTTTAAGCGCTAGCGCTCTATGAGTAAAGAAAAAGTTGAAATTTTCGACACCACCCTTCGTGACGGCGAACAGGTGCCTGGTTGTAAACTTGACACAAAAAGCAAATTAGAAATTGCTGAACAATTAGACCTGTTAGGTGTCGATATTATCGAGGCGGGATTCCCGATCTCGAGCCCTGGCGATTTTCATTCGGTTGAGGAAGTTGCTAAGTTGGTTAAAAATGCAAGAGTTTGTGGGTTAACCAGAGCAGTTCAAAAAGATATCGAGGTGGCTGCCGATGCGCTTAAATATGCAAAGAGACCTAGAATTCATACCGGAATAGGGACTTCAGATTCTCATATTACTCACAAATTCAAAGCGACACGAGAAGAAATTATTGAGCGCGCAGTTAAGGCGGTTTCTTATGCCAAGACTTTCGTAGAAGATGTTGAGTTCTACGCTGAGGATGCAGGGAGAACAGACAATGAATTTTTAGCAAGAGTTTGTGAAGCTGTTGTTGCAGCTGGAGCAACTGTACTGAATATTCCTGACACAACAGGCTACTGTCTTCCTGATGAATACGGTGCTAAAATGGCTTATCTGAAGGCTAACGTTAAAGGAATTCACAAGGCGACGCTTTCTTGTCATTGTCACAACGATCTTGGTTTAGCTACAGCAAATGCAATTGCAGGGGCTGCTCACGGTGCTCGTCAAATCGAATGTACCATAAACGGTATCGGCGAGCGCGCGGGGAATACTGCTTTAGAGGAGGTGGTGATGATTATGAAACAACACCCGACACTGAACCTTTATACTGACGTAAATAGTCGAATGCTTAATCACCTTAGTCAGCTCGTTTCTGATCGAATGGGTATGGCAGTTCAGGCCAACAAAGCAATTGTAGGAGCGAATGCATTCGCCCACAGTTCAGGAATTCATCAAGACGGTGTGATTAAGAATCGTGAAACTTATGAAATCATCGATCCACTTGAGGTTGGCGTTGATCAATCAGCGATCATACTAACAGCAAGAAGCGGAAGAGCGGCTCTTGCCTACCGTGCAAAGAACATTGGATTCGAATTTGATAAATTACAACTAGATGCAATGTATGAGAAGTTTCTCATCATGGCCGATACCAAAAAAGAAATTGGAGACGACGATATCGTCGAACTCATGAAACAGATTTAATACTCCCCTAACTACCAATGAAAAAAACACTATTCGACAAGGTGTGGGATTCCCACGTTGTGAAGTCAGTTCCTGGAGGGCCCGATGTGCTTTTCATCGACCGTCACATGGTACATGAAGTAACCAGTCCGGTAGCCTTTTTAGGCCTAAAAAACCGTGGAATCAAGGTACTTCACCCTGAGCGTACTTTTGCTACTGCCGACCACAATACTCCAACACTTAATCAACACTTACCAGTTGAAGATCCGCTTTCTGCAAACCAACTAGCGGCTTTAGAGCGCAATGCGAAGGAGCACGGTATTTCTTACTGGGGTCTTGGTCACGAGAAAAACGGAATTGTTCACGTTGTAGGTCCAGAATACGGTATCACCGTGCCAGGAGCAACCATCGTTTGTGGAGATTCACATACTTCAACCCATGGTGCATTTGGTGCCATCGCTTTTGGTATTGGTACTTCTGAAGTAGAAATGGTTCTTGCTTCTCAATGTATTATGCAGCCAAAACCGAAGAGCATGCGTATTTATATTGAAGGAGAAGTAGGGAATGGAGTTACGCCAAAAGATGTTGCATTATACATCATTTCAAAACTGAGTACTTCAGGCGCTACAGGATACTTCGTAGAATACACCGGCCCTGTTTTTGAAAACATGAGTATGGAAGGTCGTATGACCGTTTGTAATCTTTCGATTGAAATGGGAGCGCGTGGTGGTATGATCGCACCAGATCAAACTACTTTTCATTACATCAAAGGACGTGAATTCGCCCCTCAAGGAGCCGACTGGGATAAGGCCATGGATTACTGGCAGACGCTCTACACCGACGAGGGAGCTACTTACGATAAAGAATTAATTCTTCAAGGTTCTGATATCGAACCGATGATTACTTATGGAACCAACCCTGGAATGGGGGTCGGTATTTCTAAGAGCATCCCTTCGGCGAGCGAGTCAAAAGACAGCGCAGACAGCTATAAAAAATCACTCAATTACATGGGATTCAACGAAAATGAACCCCTATTAGGTAAGAAAGTTGATTACGTATTCTTAGGTAGCTGTACCAATGGTCGTATCGAAGATTTTAGAGCCTTTACCAACATCGTTAAAGGACGTAAAAAAGCCGATCATATTACCGCTTGGTTAGTTCCAGGTTCACATAAGGTGCGCCAAGCAATCATTGACGAAGGTCTTTATGATATTCTCGCCGAGGCAGGCTTTGAATTAAGAGAGCCTGGCTGTTCAGCATGTCTAGCAATGAATGAGGATAAAATACCTGCAGGTAAAGTAGCGGTAAGTACCTCAAATAGAAACTTCGAAGGTCGTCAAGGACCTGGAGCGAGAACCATGCTTGCAAGCCCGACTGTAGCCGCTGCGACAGCAGTAATGGGAGTAGTAACTGATCCAAGAACATTAAGCAACTAAGATGGCATACGATAAATTCACCAAACTAACGAGTACTGCGGTACCTCTACCGATCGAGAACGTAGATACCGACCAAATCATTCCTGCTCGCTTTCTAAAAGCAACAGAACGTAAAGGTTTCGGAGATAACTTATTTAGAGACTGGCGCTTTAACCAAGACAATACTCCTAAAGAAGATTTCGTTTTAAATAAGGAAACCTACACTGGAAAAATCTTAGTTGGAGGTAAAAACTTCGGTTCTGGATCATCAAGAGAGCATGCTGCATGGGCTATCTATGACTATGGATTTCGATGTGTCATCTCAAGTTTCTTTGCCGATATCTTTAAAAATAACTGTTTAAATATCGGGGTATTACCTGTTCAGGTATCTGAAGCCTTTTTAGCAGAGATTTTCAAAGCAATTGAAGTAAATCCAGAGATTCAGATTACCGTTGATCTTGAAGCTCAAACCGTCTCTTTGGAGGGAAGTGAAACTACGGAATCCTTCGACATCAATTCCTACAAAAAAGAGAATATGAAGAACGGATTTGACGATATCGACTACCTACTCAATTTGGGTGACGATATCGCTACGTTCGCTACTCAAAGACCTTTCTAATAGGTTCAAATCTGAATGAAATGAGCCCTCAAAGAAAGCGTCTTGTTGAAATAATGGACACCACCCTTAGGGATGGTGAACAAACCTCAGGGGTTTCATTTACCGCTGGTGAAAAACTAACGGTTGCTCAACTTCTCTTAGAAGAATTAGGAGTCAATCGAATTGAAATCGCCTCAGCCCGAGTTTCTAAAGGAGAGCTCGATGCGGTTAAACGAATCACTGACTGGGCTTCAAGTAAAGGATATCTAGACCGAATAGAGGTGTTAACCTTTGTGGATAACGGAGTCTCATTAGATTGGATGAAGGATGCCGGTGCGAAAGTTCAAAACTTGCTCACCAAAGGTTCGATGAACCACTTAACGCATCAGCTGAGACAAACTCCGCAAGAACACTTTAGCCTTATCGCAGAAAATCTAAAAACCGCTGCAGCTAAGGGGATTACTTCTAACATTTATCTCGAAGATTGGAGCAATGGAATGCGCAATTCAAGAGAATATGTTTTTGAGTTCCTAGATTTCTTAAGCACCCAGTCGGTTTCGAAGATTTTACTACCTGATACCTTAGGAGTATTAACCCCTGACGAGACCTTCAGGTACTTAAAAGAAATTCTCGAACGCTATCCAGGTCAACACTTTGATTTTCACGGGCACAACGACTACGACCTAGGCGTTGCTAATGCACTTGAAGCGGTACGCGCTGGAGTTCACGGTTTACACCTAACGGTAAACGGCATGGGTGAGCGAGCAGGTAATGCTCCGCTAGCTAGTGTCATTGCCGTTCTCAACGACTTTGAGCCTAGCGTTAAAACCGATGTGAAAGAAAAGGCCCTTTTTAAGGTGAGTCAACTGGTTGCTACCTTCAGCGGTTTTCATATTCCAGTAAATAAACCTGTAGTCGGTGCAAATGTATTTACGCAAACCGCTGGCATTCACGCTGACGGAGATGCCAAAAATAACCTGTATTACAACGATCTACTCCCTGAACGTTTTGGTAGAAAACGTGCTTATGCTTTAGGAAAAACCTCGGGTAAAGCAAATATTGCCAAGAACCTCTCTACACTAGGGATTATCTTAAGTGATGAAGACCTCAAGAAGGTGACTGCTCAAGTCATTGCACTAGGAGACAAAAAACAGAAGGTAACATTAGACGATCTGCCCTACATCATCTCAGATGTATTAGGAGAATCAAGCTATGAGCAGCATGTTAAGGTGACTTCATACGTACTTACTCATTCAAAAGGACTAAAACCTTCGACCACGGTAAGTCTTCAAATAGGAGATGAAGTTCACGAAGAAATTGCATCAGGAGACGGTCAGTACGATGCCTTTATCAATGCGGTTCGCAAAATCTATAAGAAGAAGCAGTTAGAACTTCCTAGACTTGTGGATTATTTAGTGATGATACCTCCCGGCAGTAACTCTGATGCTCTTTGTGAAACTACCATTACTTGGAAGCACAACGATCGTGAATTTACCACTAGAGGGCTCGATGTAGATCAAACCGTATCGGCCATTAAGGCTACCGAAAAAATGTTAAATCAAATTACTACCTAATGAATTATACTATTGCACTGCTTGCTGGCGACGGGATTGGACCAGAAGTAACCGCCGAAGCTGTAAAAGTGAGCAACGCGATTGCTAAGAAATTCAGCCACGAACTGAATTGGAAACCTGCACTAACTGGAGCTGCTGCTATTGATGCAGTGGGCGATCCTTATCCGCCAGAAACTCATGAAGTTTGTGCAAGCTCTGATGCCGTATTATTCGGAGCAATTGGTCTCCCTAGATTTGATAATGATCCTTCAGCAAAGGTGCGTCCCGAGCAAGGATTACTTCGTATGAGAAAGCAACTGGGACTGTTTGCCAATGTGCGTCCAACCTTTGTTTTCCCATCGCTTATCGACAAGTCTCCTCTTAAGAGAGATCGTATCGAAGGAACCGACCTTGTTTTCGTTCGTGAACTTACCGGAGGAATCTACTTTGGAGAGCGCGGAAGACAAGACGAAGGTGAAACGGCTTACGACACCTGTACGTACACTCGCGAAGAAATCATAAGATTAGCTCGCAAAGGATTTGAACTTGCGCGATCAAGGCGCAAGTCTCTTTGCTTAGTAGACAAAGCGAACGTACTAGAAACCTCTAGACTTTGGAGAGAAACCCTTCAAGGAATGGAGGCAGAGTACCCAGACGTAAAGGTAACCTACGAACTAGTAGATGCCGTTGCCATGAGACTTATTCAATGGCCTAGCGCATACGATGTTCTGATCACCGAAAACTTATTCGGAGACATCCTTACCGATGAAGCCTCTGTAATTTCTGGGTCAATGGGACTCATGCCTTCAGCATCTATCGGTTCAGAGGTAGCACTCTACGAGCCCATTCACGGTTCTTTCCCTCAAGCGACTGGCAAGAATATCGCTAACCCATTAGCAACTATTCTATCAGCTGCTATGATGTTCGAAATGTCATTCAATCTGAAAGAAGAGGCCGAACTCATTCGCTCAGTGGTGAATCAGTCTTTAGCTGACGGTGTGGTTACTGAAGACCTTGCTGACGGCGCAAAAGCTTATAAGACTTCAGAGGTCGGAGATTATTTGGTCTCGCTCATTGAAAAAGCATAAATACTAAAAACAAAAAGGGCGCCGATGGCGCCTTTTTTTATGAATTCAATTGAAGTGATTATACAATCTTCTTCATATCGGTCATTGCTGTTCTAAGCGTGGTTCCAATTGACTCGATAGGGTGATTGCGCAGAGCAGCATTCACTTCAATAAGTCTCTTGTTATCTACTCCGGTTGAAGCAACACCTTTACCAATGACATCGGTATCAATGGTCTTCATAAAATCAGTAAGTAGTGGCTTACAAGCATGATCGAATAAGTAACATCCATACTCTGCCGTATCTGAAATCACTCGGTTCATTTCGTAAAGTTTCTTACGAGCGATGGTGTTAGCGATCAGCGGTGTTTCGTGAAGTGACTCATAATAAGCCGACTCTGATTTGATACCAGCGTCTACCATGGTTTCGTAGGCTAATTCAACACCGGCACGAACGAAAGCGACCATAAGAATTCCATGGTCAAAGTACTCTTGCTCATCGATAGCGGCTGAAGTAGCTTCGGTTTTCTCAAAATTTGTTTCTGCAGTAGCTGCTCTCCAAGTAAGAAGGTTTTTATCATCATTTGCCCAGTCTTCCATCATTGTTGAAGAGAAGTGACCTGACATGATATCGTCCATGTGCTTTTGAAATAAAGGAGCCATAATGGTTTTTAGCTCTTCAGATAATTCGAAAGCTTTGATCTTAGCGCTGTTAGAAAGTCGATCCATCATATGGGTAATACCACCGTGCTTCAAAGCCTCGGTAATGGTTTCCCATCCGTACTGAATCAATTTCGCAGCATACGCTGGCTCGATTCCCTTCTCAACCATCTTGTCGAAAGAAAGAATAGAACCGGTTTGAAGCACTCCACAAAGAATGGTTTGCTCTCCCATTAAATCTGATTTCACCTCAGCAACAAAGCTAGACTCAAGTACACCGGCACGGTGTCCCCCTGTAGCAACTGCATATGCCTTTGCTTGTGCTAGACCTTTACCTTCAGGGTCATTCTCTGGGTGAACGGCGATAAGAGTAGGTACTCCGAAACCGCGCTTATACTCTTCACGAACCTCTGAACCTGGACTCTTTGGAGCAACCATAATTACCGTAAGGTCTTCTCTTACTTGTGTACCTTCTTCAACGATGTTGAATCCGTGAGAATACGTAAGGGTAGCTCCTTGCTTCATGTGTGGCATAACCGCCTCAACAACTGCTGTGTGCTGTTTGTCTGGAGTAAGGTTTATCACTACATCCGCAGACGGAATAAGTTCTTCATAAGTGCCTACTTTGAAGTTATTCGAAGTTGCATTCACGTAAGAAGCACGCTTTTGATCGATCGCCGATTGGCGAAGAGCATAAGAAATGTCTAGTCCTGAATCGCGCATGTTTAACCCCTGATTTAGTCCCTGAGCACCGCATCCTACGATCACGATTTTCTTGCCCTCTAGAGCAGATACGCCATCAGCGAACTCGTCCGAAGACATGAAACGACATTTTCCTAGTTGAAGTAATTGCTCTCTAAGTGAAAGCGTATTGAAGTAATTAGCCATAATTATTGGTTATTTTCTGTAAAGGAATTTAAAATTTTTGAAATGCCCATTGGGGCTTTGGTTACCGAAAGACGGCCTGATCGAACAAATTGAAGTAATCCGAAAGGAGCCAGTTGCTCTCTTAATTGTTCAGTCTCGTGTCTAAATCCGGTCTTTTCGATAACAAAAAACTCAGGAGAAACGGTAACGATACTCGCATGACTCTGCTTTATGAAGTTTTGAATCTGGCGTTCCTCGAAAAGGAAGTTCGTCTTTACCTTATAAAGGGCAGTCTCTTGAAAAATCGTCTCCTCATCGGTATGATAAAAAGCCTTGATCACATCGACCTGCTTTTCAATCTGTTGAACGAGTTTTTTCACCTGAGGCTCGGTCACATTCACAACGATCACAAATCGAAACACGTCTGTGATTTCAGAAGGGGAAGTGGTTAGACTTTCAATATTGATGTGTCTTTTTAAGAAAATCGCTGAAATACGGTTCAGTAAGCCAACGTTATTTTCTGAATAAATCGAAATAGTATAAGTAGTTGTCATTACTGTAAACGAATTTCATTAAGTGAAGCCCCTGTCGGAATCATTGGGAATACATTGTCTTCCTTTTCAACCGCAACTTCTAAGAAGTACGGGCCTTCTGCGTTAATCATTTCTTCAATAGCAGCAGCCAAGTCTTTACGCTCGGTTACCTTCTGAGCTGGGATATGATATCCTTTAGCGATAGTAACAAAGTCAGGGTTGGTCATCTCAGTCGAAGCATAACGACGATCGAAGAACAGCTGTTGCCACTGTCTAACCATTCCTAAATATTCATTATTGAGAACTAGGATTTTAACCGCCACACCCGTTTGAAAGATCGTACCTAACTCTTGAATCGTCATTTGATAGCCACCATCACCAATCACAGCAACTACTTGTCGATCGGGAGCTCCCATTTTGGCACCAATTGCAGCAGGCAAGGCAAACCCCATAGTACCTAAACCACCTGAGGTTACGTTGCTTTTCGATCTCACAAATTCTGCATATCGACAGGCGATCATTTGGTGTTGTCCTACATCGGTTACAATAACGGCATCAGAACCTGCTGCCTTATTCACCGCAACGATCACCTCTCCCATGGTTAAACCTTCTTTGGTTGGCTTTGTATCTTTCTCAATAACTACCTCGTATTCTTTGGCGTATAATTCGTCAAAGCGAGCTAACCAAGGATCCAGTTTTTTCGGAGCTACTAGTTCAGTAAGTGCAGCAAGGCTTTGCTTACAATCACCTAGTACCGGAAAATCGGCATGAACGTTTTTGTCAATCTCGGCCGGATCAATCTCGAGGTGTACTACCTCAGCTTGAGCAGCATAAGTGTCTAGTCTGCCAGTCACACGATCATCGAATCGCATACCTACAGCGATAAGGACATCACATTCTTGAGTGAGCAGGTTAGGCGCGTAGTTTCCATGCATACCTACCATCCCCTTGTTGAGCGGATGTGAAGTCTCCAGTGCTGAAAGGCCTAGGATTGTCCATACCGCAGGAATGCCTGACTTCTCTACGAATGCCTTGAATTCAGCCTCAGCGTTGCCGAGAATTACTCCTTGTCCCCAAACAATCAGCGGTTGCTTCGCTTTATTGATTGCCTCAGCGGCTGCTTCTACTTGACTTTGATCTAAAGTCGGAACCGGCTTGTAGCTTCGAATACCCGTACACGGCTTATACTCAAAATCAAGCATACCGAATTGAGCATTTTTAGTAATATCGACAAGAACAGGTCCTGGTCGTCCAGATCTCGCGATATAAAAAGCACGAGCTAGAATTTCAGGAATCTCTTTTGCCTCAGTAACCTGATAATTCCATTTAGTGACCGGAGTTGAAATCCCAATGATATCTGTTTCTTGAAAGGCGTCAGATCCTAACAAATGTGAACCTACTTGACCCGTGATACAAACCATTGGGGTTGAATCAATTTGAGCATCGGCAATACCGGTGATTAAGTTGGTTGCTCCAGGCCCTGAGGTAGCTATTGCTACTCCAACTTTTCCTGAAGTTCGGGCGTAACCCTGAGCGGCATGAGTAGCACCTTGCTCGTGACGGGTAAGCACATGGTGCAGATCGTCTTGAAATTTGTACAACTCATCATACACGGGCATAATCGCACCTCCTGGGTATCCGTAGATAAGATCTACACCCTCTGCGAGAAGGCAGCGAATAACCGCCTCAGCTCCACTTATATGCATAGCTTTTTCTTTCATTTATAAATCGGTCACACAACCTTTAGAGGCTGTTGAGACATTTTTAATGTATTTGTATAAAACCCCACTTTCGAATTTGTATGGAGGTTGTTTCCACTTACTAGCACGCTCAGCAAGAACCTCATCGCTCAAGTGAACATTTAAGGTATTGTCTTCGGCGTTAATTTCAATAATATCTCCATTCTCGATCAGTGCGATTGGGCCTCCTTCTTGAGCCTCAGGAACAATGTGCCCTACCACGAAACCATGTGTACCTCCAGAGAAACGTCCGTCGGTAATCAGCGCCACCGATTTTCCGAGTCCAGCTCCCATAATTGCAGCGGTAGGCTTAAGCATTTCAGGCATTCCTGGTCCCCCTTTAGGCCCTTCATAACGAATCACCACTACCTCTCCAGGTTGTACCTCGCCGTCTCGAATACCATCATTTGCCGCATACTCTCCTTCAAAAACACGTGCAGGTCCTTTGAATTGAAGGCCTTCTTTACCAGTAATTTTTGCAACACTTCCTTCAGGAGCAAGGTTACCCTTTAAAATTCGAATGTGCCCCGATTCTTTGATCGGCTGATTGACCGGATAGATAACGTCTTGACCCGCCTCTAGCGAAGGAACATCTTTTAGGTTTTCGGCTAAAGTCTTTCCTGTTACCGTCATACAATCGCCGTGTAACATATCATTCTCTAACATAAACTTCAGTACTGCAGGAACACCTCCTACTCGATGCAAGTCTTCCATTAGGTACTTTCCACTAGGTTTAAGATCAGCCAAGAATGGTGTCTTATCCATCAGTGTTTGAAAATCATCAATGGTAAAATCAATTTCTGCCGCTCTAGTAATCGCTAAAAAGTGAAGTACCGCATTCGTAGAACCTCCTAATACAGCAATCAGTCGAACTGCATTTTCAATGGATTTACGAGTAACAATATCCTTTGGCTTTAGGTCAAGCTCGATTAATTTTCTAACGGCAGCACCTATGCGCTCGCATTCTTCTTTTTTGTCAACGCTAACCGCAGGGTTCGAAGAGTTATAAGGAAGGGTCATTCCTAGGGCCTCAATAGCAGAAGCCATCGTATTGGCCGTATACATTCCACCACAAGCTCCAGCACCCGGACAAGCATTTTCAACCACTAAGTTAAATTCAGCCTCATCAATCTTACCGGCAACTTTCTCTCCCCAAGCTTCAAAGGCGGATACTACATCTAATTTTTTACTGTTATGACATCCAGAGGCAATGGTACCTCCGTAAACCATGATACTTGGACGATTCAATCGAAGCATCGCCATAAGTGCACCCGGCATATTTTTGTCACATCCTACCACAGGAATAACCGCATCGTAAGACATGGCCTGTACAACCGTTTCAATAGAATCAGCAATTACATCTCTCGAAGGCAATGAAAAACGCATGCCTGGAGTTCCCATAGAGATCCCATCACTCACACCAATGGTGTTGAAGATTAGGCCTACAAGATCCGCACTTTGAACACCTTCCTTAATAACCACCGACAGGTCATTCAGATGCATGTTACAAGGATTGCCTTCATAACCGGTACTCGCAATACCGACGAAAGGCTTTTTGAAATCTTCTTTGGTTAAGCCAATGGCATGCAACATTGCTTGTGCTGCGGGTTGGGTTGGATCCTGGCTAACCGCCTGGCTATATTTATTTAAGGGGGTACTCATCCTATTTCATTATTTCTAACAGGTAAAAATACCTCTCGAAAGAGCGCTTCCATACGCCGTCTAAAACATAATGTTATTTTCAAATTCTATTTTATATTTCAATCAATTGATTTTCAGTATTTTAAATAAAAAAGTTCTACAATATCCAAAATTTTCAATAGTCTCAATTTTTTCATCATTGACCGCCTTGAACATCTTGTGTATCTTCGTTTTGTACTAAACCTTTAGTTCATGAAAATTAAGTTCGCTATCGCTTTTACTTTATTACTAGGTGTCAATTTATTCTCAGCCCAAACTACGAGAGTGTTTGGTGTAGCTCACCAAGATGATTGGCAACTGTTCATGAATCCTAATGTCGCTAACAGTATTCAGAGCCCTGAAGACAAGACCGTGATCATTCATCTTACTGCAGGAGAAGCTGGCTATGGAATGGGTAACGATGCCTTTTACAAAGCAAGAGAAGAAGGTGCCTTAAGAGCCGTTCGTTTTCTCTCGAATACAGCAGAGGATCGATCAAAAATTGGCGATGAGATGAGTCGAAGGGTAACCTTGGTTAGAAACCATCCGATACTTACTTATACCTATCACAACACGGTAGTTTATTTTCTTCGACTTCCTGACGGGAACGCGGATGGTTCTGGATTTGAATTACACCAACAAAAAAGCCTCGAGAAATTCTATAATCGACAAGTAGTCGATTTTAAAGCCATTGACCAAAGCACTACATACACCAATAAGGAAGATCTATTAGGAACCCTAAAAGAATTGATTACTTCGGCTCACACAGGAACTCAATTAGAAATACACCTCAGCGAACTCAGCGAAGACTTAAATGTAGACGATCACTCTGACCATTTGACGGCTTCACGTTTCATCAGTGAAGCAACGACTAATCAGTTCAAAGGAGAATTCTATTATTACATTAATTACCAGTCAGCGAATCTAGAAAGCAACCTTGAGCGATCAGAAATTTTGATTAACTCTGGAGCTTGGGGAGCCACCGCTTCTGGGCTTAGCGATCATAGACATGCCAGCCTGTGGGATGAATACCATACCACCTATTTAGATCGCCAATATTATAGAGTTCTCCCTATAAGCCCTGGGCGCTAAGAAGACTGAGCATCGTCGTTATCCCTTCTCTGAAATTACCCAAACGGATATTCTCATTAGGACTATGCTGATTGTTATCGGCATTTACTGTAGGGATAATCACCGCATCAATCCCTAAAGCCTCTACGAACGGAGAGATAGGAATAGAGCCTCCCATTAGACGAAGTTGTACTACATTTTCAAACCCGGCACGGTTCATTTGGGTGCGTAACCAACCTCCGATCGGCGAGTTCATATCAGTTCTGAAAGCTGCATAAGAGACTTTAGAACTCAACTGCAGGATGCGATCAAACTGTTGTCGCTCCTGGTCACTAGGTTCATGATCTAATACGGTAAAACCTTGATTTTCGATATGGGCCTTAATTAATTTCATCAAGCGATAAGGGTCTGACTCAGGGACCAAGCGCACATCAATCTCGGCGGTAGCAGTCGCAGGAACAATGGTTCTTGCCGAAGCCCCTACATAAGCTGACTGCAATCCTCTAATGTTCAACGAAGGATATTGCAGGCTCTCTTGATAGGTGCCCGCAACTTTATCAGCCTTCGAAAAACCTAGCCGATTTCTAAGGGCAACTTCGTCATCAGGAATCTTTGCCAATTGTTCCTTGTCGTAATCACTAAGCACAATGTTATCGTAATAACCTTCGATAAGCACCCTGCCCTCTGAATCTTTCATAGAGGCTAATAGCTGGGAGAGAGCAAGCGCTGGGTTCGGAGCATAATTACCATAATGCCCACTGTGTTGTGGTAGCTTTGGGCCAAATGTTTTTAAAGTAATACTCGCGATTCCACGGGCTCCATAGGTCAAAGTCGGACGATTAGAAACATGTCTGGGCCCATCAAAGATCAACATCGCATCAGCCATCAATTTTTCTTTATAGCGAGTAACGGCATCAGGTAAAGATGGAGAGCCTTGCTCCTCCTCCAAATCAATCACCACTTTGATCCGGTTCGACGTGAGCTTATTCTGAGCCGATAGCGCATCAAAAGCGGTTAAAAACATAGCAATGGGCCCCTTGGCATCCGAGGTAGCCCTACCGTATAGTCTCCAGTTTGGATCATACGAAGAAGACAGTAAATCAATGTCTAGTGTTTCCCAATCTGATGATTCAGAACGCTGCTTTAAGACAATTTCGTACGGGTCATTCTGAAACCACCTAGAGGGGTCTACCGCCTGACCATCGGCATGAAAATATAAGAGTAGGGTGGTGCCCGAAAAGCGTTTTTTGGGCTCATAAGTAGCTAACAAAAGAGGTACACCATCAGTCTCTAGGCGATCTAATTCAAAGCCTCGACCGCTAAAAGCCTCTGACATTAACTGCTCTGTTGCTTCTAAATCTGATGCAATCGCGGCGTCGTTAGGAACGGCAACTAATTCTTGCAGCAAATCAAGACCCTTGTGCCAATGCTGTTCAGTTAAACGATTTAACTGTTTGCTACCTAGCTGCTGTGAACAAACGAAAAATGGCGCCAGAAAGGCGCCAATAAAAATGATTTTCTTCATTACATCGAGCAGCTCATATCAGCCCCACAACATTGTGGAGACTTGATTTTTCCTTCACAAGATGGACAAAATGAGATCTGAACTTCAGCCCCATTATCTAAAGTCAACATTCCATTTTCTAATGGAACATCGCATTTAGCACAAGACGCGTTCACCGACATACCACAAGAATCACATGAATAAGTAGCCATAGCAATATATTTTTTAGTTTTAGACAACTTGAATATAATCGATATCTATGAAACTCATTCATACTACCCTAGTTTTAAGCTTTCTTTTCAGCGTTTCGGCACCGATTCATGCGCAAAAACTAAATCGCAATGAGCGCCGAATTATCACACGCGTTAGTGCGAATAATGAAGAGGCCATCGATTTTCTAGAAAAGGTGGTAAATATAAATAGCGGAAGCCTTAATCTCGAGGGAGTTAAAAGAGTAGGAGTTGTTTTTGGTGAAGGGTTTGAGGCCATTGGCTTTAACACCGAATGGGAGAGCATGCCCGAAGAAATGAATCGAGCGGGACATCTTATCGCGAAAACTACGGGTACTAAGGGAAAAAAACTGTTACTGATCGGGCATCTAGATACCGTATTTGAAGAAAACAGTCCCTTTCAAACCTTCGAAAAAATCAATGATAGTATTGCGCTAGCCCCAGGAGGTAACGATATGAAGGGTGGCGACGTAATGATTCTCTATGCACTTAAGGCACTTAGAGAGGCTGGCGTTTTAGAAAACGCAGATATTCAGGTCATCTTTACTGGAGACGAGGAAAGTACCGGGAAACCATTATCTATCTCAAGAAACTCGCTGATTGAAGCTGCAAAGCATGCCGATATCGCACTAGGCTATGAGACTTCCACAGGATTCGATTATGCTACGGTCGCGCGAAGAGGCGCTTCTGGATGGCATTTAACAACTACAGGCAAGCGCGCGCATTCTTCAGGAGTGTTCTCAGAGCGAACGGGTGCCGGTGCAATTTTCGAAATGGGTCGTATTCTGAATGCCTTTTACGAGGAAGTTAGAGGTGAAAACCTCCTGACTTTCAACCCAGGAATTCTGTATGGCGGAACCTTTATGAATTACGATGCAACCACCGGTCAGGCAGAAGTATTCGGAAAAACTAATGTCGTCGCACAACAGGCAGAGGTTCGAGGGGGGTTACGCTTCATTACTGAAGAACAAAAAGAGCGAGCAAGAGCAAAAATGAGAGCTATTGTTGAACAAGGGAACCTGCCACAAACTTCAGCAACGATTGAATTTACAGACTCTTATCCAGCAATGCCCCCTACAGAAGGTAACCTAGAACTACTCGAGCTCTTGAGTAAAGTAAGTCAAAATCTAGGTCAAGGTGAGGTTAAGGCATACGACCCAGGTCGAAGAGGCGCTGCAGATATTTCTTTCGCCGCCTCATATGTAGAGGCTGCATTAGGTGGACTGGGCAGCATGGGAAGTGGTGCGCATACCCCTAACGAAACTGTCAACCTAAAAACGTTCGAAGCCCTTACAAAGCGCACGGCTATTTTGATTTATCGGTTGATTCAGTAGCTCATTCAATCGACAACACCTGTACCCCCTTGGCCGATGAGGTGATGGTGAGCACAAATAGATTTCCGTTAACGGTATCTTCAATCCATTCAAAACGCTCTTCACCTAACGCACGATTTACAAGCATTGGAGTGGTGTTTGAATGACCAACAATCAAAATGCGCTCCCCCTGGTGAAGGGTGGCTAAAGAATCTATGTCCAAATTGTTAGGCTCATAGATTTGAATTTCTAAACTATTACTAGTGGCAGTTGGAGCAGCAGTTTGAAGCGTTCTTTGATAATTAGTACTATACACGGCGTCAATTTTAGAAAGCCCTAATACCTCAGCCCATCGCTCTGCACGTTTCTTTCCTTGATCAGTTAATTCGGGATTCTTATTCCCTTTGTCAGAGCGATCTTTTTCAGCATGTCGAATCAAATAGATGGTTGTAATTGATTCAGGAGCTGTAGATTTTTCTGCGCTTTCGCATGCGATTAAAACAAAAACAAAGCTGAGAAGTAAAAAAGTCTTTTTCATCTGTGGGTTTTTTGCTGAAAATTAATGGCTAACTTTTCCAAAAATACCGAATATGAAATCGATTCTCTCGTTTATTTTTTCAGCATTAAGTGTAGGTCTTATAGCACAACGCAATTTTGATGGAGTTCAAATTAAACCCGTTCAAGTCTCTGAAAACGTTTATGTCCTATTCGGAAGTGGAGGAAACATCGCACTAGTCACGGGTGAAAATCAGAATTATATCATCGACGATCAGTTTGCTCCTCTAAGCGATAAAATCAATTTTACCATTCAGCAGATTAACCCTAAACCGGTTGCCTATGTGCTAAACACCCATTGGCACGGAGACCACACAGGGGGTAATGCAAATTTTGCTGAAAACGGGGCAACGATCATTGCCCACGACCGTGTTTATGATCGATTAAAAACCGGTCAACAATCGACTCGAAGAAACACACCTCCTGCTACCATCGAGGCACTCCCCACCATCAGCTTTTCAGATCGGTTGAAGCTCCGGTACCGGGAGGATGCTGAAATACATGCTTTTCATGTGAATGACGCGCATACTGACGGGGATAGTTTCTATTTCTTCGCAACTGAAAATGTGATTCATCTCGGTGACAATTTCTTTAATGAACGTTATCCTTATGTAGATATTTCTTCTGGTGGAGATATCGATGGTATGATCTCGAACTTATACATGGCTGCAGGTATGATTGATGATGAAACTGTTGTCATTCCCGGGCATGGAAAGGTCGCAAACAAAAAGCAACTCACCGATTACGCTAACCTTCTCGACCTATTTAGAGAGTTAGTTGTTGAATTGCGAGAAGAAGGAAAAAGCATAGAAAAAATTATAGAAATCAGGCCCTTAGCTGAGTGGGACGACACCTACGGAATCGGGTTCATAGGCCCAGAAGCATTCCTCAGAGCTATTTTTGAAACTGCCGATTAATCAATATGAATTGTCTCAATTGCAACACCCCATTAACCGGTCGTTATTGTAGCGAATGCGGCCAAGAAAATCGACCTAAAAAGTTAAGCGTCTGGCAGCTCTTAGGGCAGTTTTTCAGTGGGCTTCTTAATTATGACGGTAGACTTATTCAATCGATTCGATTGCTCTTCAGTAAACCTTCAGCATTAACTTTAGCGTACATGGAGGGTAAGCGTAGTAGTTATGTGAACCCAGTACAGTTTTATCTTTTTACTTCAGCAATCTACTTCTTATTTAGCAGCACGTTTAGTTCCCCTGACCTGATTGACATAACAAATGGTGAAAATAAAGAACCGATAGTTTCTATTGATTCTCCCGAGAAGAATTCAGATTTAGGAGATACAGATTTCTCTAAAGAATTTACAGAAGGCTTCATCGAGGGTAATCGACTGCAAGAAAACGATTCAGTACTGAATCTTGAAAGCGAATTTGAGTCGTTCGAAGAATATCTAAGCAATCAGGAAACTTTAGATCCCGAAGACCGCAGCAGCGATTTTGAGCTAAGGTTCATCGAAAAATTTTACCAGATCAAAGACAAGTATGAAGGTCAAAAAGGGTTTCTTCAAGCCTTTGGCGAAGAGGTTCTAAATCGATTGCCGCAAGTACTTTTCATAACGCTCCCGCTTCTAGCTCTTATTCTAAAACTTGTTTTTCTTAGGCGAAAGCACTACTGGTATATCGATCACTTGATTTTTATATTACATATTGCAACCAGCTTTTTCATCTTGCTTTTTGTCCAGAAAGGCCTCGAATTATTGGCTTCTAGTACGGGTTGGTCTATCATTAGCTTTATTTCTGGGCTACTCGGGTTTAGCTGGATGATCTATTATCTTATTAGTTTCAAGCGATTCTTTGAGAAAGGTTGGCCGAAGACCTTGTTGTTTTTCTTCTTGACTAGCTTCTTACAATCCATCGTGTTTATGGTGGTGTTTGCACTGTTATTAGTATTCGCCTTCTTCAATCTATAATTCGTAAACACTATCTTGTAGAACCTTATTAATCGCTCTTTCAATGAAATTGATAAAATTCATATTCAGTGCAGCGCTCACTCTTTTTTTAGTTTATGCTGCAAATCGTGGCTGGGGAACACTACCTGCCCTAGGTAATTTCATGAGCCCTCAAACGGGTTTTTGGCAAAACGACCAAAGCGAATCTCCTGAGGCAACCATGCAACTAGATGGCCTTCGATCAGAAGTGACCGTTCATTATGACTTAGAACTAATTCCACACATTTTCGCTCAAAACGACGAAGATCTCTACTATACTCAAGGATATATTACTGCGATGCATCGCTTGTGGCAGATGGAATTTCAGACCTACGCTGCGGCCGGACGTCTCTCTGAAATCATCGGAGAAAAGGCAATCGAATATGACCGAGGACAACGCAGAAAGGGAATGGTATTCGGAGCACAAAATGCCATCAATGAAATGCTAAAAGACCCCGTACTTTCTAAAAGACTATACGCATACAGCGACGGGGTTAACGATTATGTTGCTTCGCTAACTCCTGAGAAATATCCGGTAGAATACAAACTTCTGGGCTATGCTCCAGAAACTTGGCAGCCTGAAAAGTCGGCCTTGCTTCTCATGTACCTGACCGATATGCTGGCCGGACGCGACGAGGATCTAGAAAACACCAACTTCTTAAGTTTATTCGGAAGAGAAACCTTCGATCTATTATTTCCCGATTTCATTGCTGATCAAGACCCGGTGATCCCCAGAGAAAGAGACTGGAGTGACTTCGGCAAGGTAGAAAGACCCGAAAGTCCTGAAGGAGTTTCTAAGGCGATTGTTCAAACACATGAAGTATTAGAAAAACCAGACCCCGATAACGGAAGTAATAACTGGGCGGTAAATGGGGAACACTCAGAAAGTGGGAATCCGCTACTAGCTAATGACCCGCATTTAGGATTAAACCTTCCTTCGATATGGTATGTAATGCAGCTGTCTGCACCAGACCACAATGTAATGGGAGCAACACTACCTGGAGCCCTAGGCGTAATTATCGGATTTAACGACCGCATCGCATGGGGAGTCACCAATGCAACTCGAGATGTGAAAGACTGGTATCGAATTGAGTTTGAAGATGAAAGTAAAAAACGCTATCGATATGGAGATCAGTGGCGTGACATTCGAGAGGTAGTTGAAACCATTAAGGTGAAAGAAGCTAGCCCAGTTCTAGATACGGTTAGATACACTCATTATGGCCCAATAACCTACGACGAAACCTTCAAAGGAAACGGGAGAGAAAACCTAGCCATGAAGTGGATCGGACACCTTCCTAACTCTAACCAAAACACTTTTCTGGGTCTTAATCGTGCTAAAAACTACGAGGAATATGTGGCTGCCGTTTCAACCTATACCGCACCTGCCCAGAACTTTATTTTCGCCTCAAAAGACAATGATATTGCGCTTTGGATTCAAGGTAAAATTGCGAACAAGTTCAATGAGCAAGGTAAATTCGTAATGGATGGTACCAACCCTCAAAACGAATGGCAGTCCTTTATACCGCAAGAGCATAATCCGCATGTACGTAATACAGAGAGGGGATTTGTGAGTTCGGCGAATCAGCATCCGACCGATGAGAACTACCCTTACTACGTTTATGACCCGACCTATGAAACGTATCGCAATCGAGTGATCAACGACTACTTCAGATCAAAAGAAAAGTTCTCTGTAAAAGACTTCAAGGACCTTCACAACAACAACTACAACCTAAAAGCTTCAGAAATTTTACCCACCTTCTTGTCGATGATCGAACCAGAGGTAAGTAATAGTTCAGAGGCTTATTATAGCACCTTGTCGTCTTGGGATTATTACAACCATACCGATGCTATTGGCGCCTCAATTTTTGAAGCACTCTGGGATGAGTATTATAAAATGGTCTGGGATGAGCTTCGCGAAAGCGAACTGGCCTTACAACTACCAGATAGCTACCAGACGATATGGCTGACCAAATACCACGCTAATCATTCATTCTTTGATCTGAAAAGCACTTCAGAAACTGAAGATGCCTCGGCACTGGCTCGACTAGCATTCAAAGAAGCCGTTAAGAAACTAGATGCGTATAAGAAAACCGGGAAGTCCTTAGACTGGGCTGCTTATAAGGGCACTCAAGTCGGACACCTCTTACAAGCCCTACCTGCATTTTCTCGTTTTGACATTCCTATCGGAGGTAATAAAAGCATCGTAAATGCAACCAGTAAAACTCATGGCCCTTCATGGCGTATGGTTGTTGAGCTGAGTTCAGAAACTAAAGCGATGGGGGTGTATCCGGGCGGACAATCGGGTAATCCCGGTAGCCGTTATTACGACTCAATGATCGACACATGGGCCGCCGGTGACTATTACGAACTGATTTATCTGCCGAATGCACAACCCACTAGTGCAATCACATCAACAACGCAATTAAAACCATGAAAAGAATTCTTATTCATAGCATTTTAAGCATCGGTCTAGCCCTATTAATTCAAAGCTTTACTCCTTGGTGGGGTGTTGTTATTGCTACGGCAATTAGCAGTTATTTCATTCGTCTGAAAGGAAGTTCTGTATTCTTCTCACCTCTACTGAGTATCGGTCTATTGTGGGCCGTTCAAGCCTACAGTATCTCAAGTTCGAATGACTTTATTTTAGCCGAAAAGATCGCTGTCTTATTACCCCTAAACGGCAGTATAGGCGCACTAATTGCAGTGACGGGACTTGTCGGAGGAATCTTCGGAGGTCTAGGTTCCTTAAGCGGCAGAAGCCTAAAAGTCTTGGTATCCTAGTTCTAGGTTAAGTTTGAAGACTGCCTCAGGATCAAAAGCTTCAACGGCAACAATCTCTAGTTGTTTGTTAACGAGTTTGACCTTCTTATCATAGCCTTCTGGCCACTCTTCTATTGAGAATTCTGGGGTGGATCGCATCGCCTTTGACAAATCTTTCATCGCGCCTAACAC
>DFQX01000048.1:0-16787 GCA_002381155.1 Flavobacteriaceae bacterium UBA3478
GATTTCTGTATGGAAACCCTTAAACAATTGTATCCTGAAATTCCTATACCTCTTGATCACAAAGACCCCTATACTTTATTAGTTGCTGTTCTGTTATCAGCACAAAGCACTGATGTACGAGTTAATCAGATCACTCCGCTCCTTTTCGAAAAAGCCGACAACCCATACGAGATGGTAAAGATGAGCGTAGAAGAAATAAGAGAGATTATTAAACCGGTTGGGTTATCTCCTATGAAATCTAAAGGTATACACGGATTATCTCAAATTCTCATCGATAAATACCAAGGCAAAGTACCCAATGATTTAGAGGCATTAGAGCAATTACCTGCTGTTGGTCATAAAACTGCAAGTGTGGTAGTTTCACAAGCCTTCGGAGTACCAGCCTTCCCTGTTGACACGCACATTCATCGACTAATGTATCGTTGGGGTTTCTCAAACGGCAAGAATGTGGTTCAAACCGAAAAAGACGCAAAGCGTCTTTTCCCTAGAGACAAATGGAATGATCTCCATCTGCAGATTATTTGGTACGGACGTGAATACTCTCCGGCTCGAGGATGGAATTTAGAAACAGACATCATTACTAAGACAATCGGTAGAAAATCAGTCATCAATCAGTACTTAAAGTCGAAGTCTTGAAAGCTAGTCACATACACATCAAAGGAGCTCGACTCCATAATTTGAAAAATATTGATGTACGTATACCTCGCAATAGTTTTACCGTTATCACTGGTCTATCGGGTTCTGGTAAATCATCGTTAGCCTTCGATACTCTTTATGCCGAAGGGCAACGTAGATATGTAGAGAGTTTATCAAGCTATGCACGACAATTCTTAGGAAAGTTAGATAAACCAAAGGTGGATCATATAACAGGTATAGCCCCAGCAATTGCCATTGAGCAAAAGGTGACCAACTCAAATCCCCGTTCAATTGTCGGATCGACTACAGAAATTTACGACTACTTAAAACTTTTATACGCAAGGATAGGTAAAACCTACTCTCCTATTTCTGGAGAACTTGTCAAACGTGATACGGTTTCTGATGTTGTTGATTTTATAATTTCCCAGGAGGAGGGCTCTAAATGGCTACTTATTGCACCCATACATACTGGTGAGAAAAGAGAGGCTCATAAACTTGCTCAATTATATTCAGAAGCAGGCTTTGCTCGAGTGAAATACCAAGATAAGGTTTATCGAATTGATCAATTACCTGAGAATTTCAAAGGGGATTTCGAGTTAGTAGTCGACCGAATCATCGTCAGAAAGGAAGATGAAGATTTTAAAAATCGCCTTTCAGCGGCAATTGACAACGCCTTTTTCGAAGGTAAAGGCTCCTTACAAATTGAATCAATGGATACTGGTTTGAAACAGATATTCAATGATCGTTTCGAAAAGGATGGTATAACTTTCGATCAGCCTATTATTCATCTGTTTAGTTTCAATAATCCATTAGGGGCTTGTAAAAAATGTGAAGGTTACGGCGATTTAATTGGTATTGACCCTACCCTTGTTATTCCAAATACCGGATTGTCAATTTATGAAGGAGCCATTGCTCCATGGAATACCGATCGATTTGTAAGATATAAGGATAAGCTTATAGCGAAAGCCGCATCCATTGGCATCTCCATTCACAAGCCTTGGTTTGAGCTTAGCGATGAAACGAGATTGATTATTTGGAAAGAGCGAAAGTTATTTACAGGAATCAATGCATTTTTCGATAAAATCGAAGAAAAGAACTATAAAATTCAAAATCGTGTACTTCTATCTAGATATCGAGGTCGGTCAGAGTGTCCAGAATGTGAAGGAAAACGTCTTCGCAAAGAAGCTTCCTTCGTAAAGATTGCTGACAAAAGTATTGCCGAACTACTATTAATGCCTGCTGAGGACTTACTTGATTGGATTAGAGGCCTCAATCTAAACGAACATGATAAAGCGGTATCAGAACGAATAATCATCGAGATTACTTCTAGATTAGAGTACTTAGTAAAGGTAGGATTAGGCTACTTAACCCTTAACAGAAAATCAAGTACATTATCGGGTGGTGAAAGCCAGCGTATACATCTTGCTAATGCTATTGGAAGTAGCCTTGTCGGATCCATGTATATTCTCGATGAACCTACTATTGGTTTACACTCGAAGGACACTCATCAAATCATTGAAGTTCTGCAAGACCTTAGAGATTTAGGAAACACTGTGATTTTAGTGGAACATGATGAGGATATCATGAAGTCTGCCGATTATCTCATTGATATTGGACCATTAGCCGGTAGCTTAGGAGGTGAAGTGGTTGCCGAAGGAACACCTGAACAATTTTTAAAATCAGACGCTCTAACCGCCAAGTACTTAACCGGAAGATTACAAATAACAATCCCTGAAAAGCGAATAAAGCCCAAATACTTTATCGACATCAAAGGCGCACGTGCACATAACTTAAAAAACATTGACGTAAGCATTCCATTAGATTGCCTAACCGTTGTAACCGGTGTTTCAGGTAGTGGAAAGAGTACTCTGATTAGAGGTATTCTTTATCCTGCCCTCTTAAAACATCTTCAAGGTCATGGTCCTAAATCCTTGGAACACGATCATATCGGTGGAAGTTTAAATAGAATTGAAGCCATTGAAATGGTCGATCAAAACCCTATCGGACGTTCTTCTAGATCTAACCCAGTTACTTATATCAAAGCGTATGATGATATTAGAGAGTTGATGGCACGTCAAAAGAGAAGCAAGCTCAATCAGTTCAAGGCAAAACACTTCTCTTTTAATATTGATGGTGGACGTTGTGATCAATGCAAAGGTGACGGTGAAGTAACCGTTGAAATGCAGTTTATGGCCGATGTTGTGCTCACCTGCGAGGCCTGTAAAGGAACTCGATTCAAAGAAGAGGTTCTTGAGGTTCAATTCCAAGGAAAGAATATTCATGATCTTTTAAAACTCACGGTGCAAGAAGCTTATGATTTTTTTGAAACTCACGGTGAGTATAAAATTGCCAGAAAGCTGCGACCGCTAATCGATGTAGGCATAGGGTATGTTCAGCTTGGGCAGTCTTCTGCCACTTTATCTGGTGGTGAGGCTCAGAGAATTAAGCTAGCATCATTTCTTAGTAAAGGAAATAATAGTTCACGAACCCTTTTCATATTTGATGAACCAACCACAGGGTTGCACTTTCACGATATCAAGCTCCTTTTAGATTCATTTACCGCTCTTATTGCGAACGGACATACGGTAATCGTTGTTGAACACCATCTTGATCTCATAAAATGTGCCGATCATATTATTGATTTAGGACCCGTTGGAGGAACTAAGGGTGGACAACTACTCACAGTTGGAACTCCTGAAGAAGTGGTATTATCTAAGGATTCGTTTACCGCCGAATATCTTAGATTAAAGATTTAATAAATTCTCGAAGCTTTCCCCTTTGGTTAAGATGTATTAGAAAAATCGCTAATAATCCGATAGAAACATAAATCGCAAAAGCCTCGATTAGAATCCATGCCAAACTGGATAAGACAATCGATATGACTGGCCAGAAGTAGTCTCGGCTTACCAATGATATCCGAAACCATCTCCATGCGAACCAATGTTTTAATGTGGAGAAAACACAAAATGTTAGCGCTGTAGCGAAGGCGGCACCTTTAAGACCGAATAAGGGTATCATCCAAACGTTGGTAAGTACCAGTAAAGCAAACATCAAAATGCTTAAAACAAGATACTTTGAATAAAATTTAGAGTATTGAAATAGCGGTATGGTCAAGCCTGAAATAGCGTCGATAAATTTGGCGAAAATTAAAATGGGGATTAAGTCCAAACCCTTTTCAAACTCAGCGGGCAGAACTAATTGGATTAAAGGCAATGCAGCCAACAATAATAGAACAATAAGTGAACTAAGATCTAAAATTTGATCGTTAGCACTTTTTAATTCATCAGCGACATGAAACGAGTTGCTATCTAGGTGGTAAGAGCGGGCCGTTTTAGGGCCGTATAAAGGTAAATAACCTCTAAACGGAATTGCAACGGTGGTTGCGATAAAAACAGCTACGGTATAATTAGCCACCTCAGAGGCAGTCATCAATTCGAACAGCATTACTTTATCTACCTCTAAAAAGAACAGACTTAAAGAACTCCCTAGTAATACCAAAAACGAGTAGCTCAGTATCTTATTCCACTTTAAACCTTTAAAATTAAAAGAGGGTGAGATTCCCGATATTTTTAAGGCTGTGATCCATATGAGTAACGCTCGGGTTAAATAGCTTATTAACAAAAACAGAATAAAGGGTCTCCAATTAAAATCATACCAAATAAGATGAATCAGGTATAGCGTTATCAGTAAACGAGGATATATTTCTTTTAAAAAAACACCGAATCGTGGTTTAAATTGAAGCTTAGCCAGAGCAAAACCAAGTTCGAAAACTCCCATTGATAATGCAATAGCCAAAATAGTAAAAGACTCATATAAGCTGAGATTATTGATAGCCTCAGAGTATTGGCCTAACCATTCATTAAAAAAATAAACGACACCAAATAAAATTGAACTAATCAGCGAGATTGCTAGTATAGCAAAACCTAATAAACGAGATCTTTGAACAGGGGTAATCGTACCATAAAATCGAAGTAGCCCTTGAGGCATGCCTAGGCTTATAAAGGGCGAAATAAGTGTAGCTGAAGCTAGAATGAAAGCAATCGTACCGTATTGTTCTACACCTACTAATCGGGTATAAAGTACAAGGGTGTTTAATGCTCCAAGAATAAAGCCAAAAAGGGTTAGTCCGCTCGATTGAATAGAGGTTCTATTCATAACGCCTTTATAAGTTTTACATATTGTTCGGCAGCAAAAGAACGGCTAAACGCAGAAATGTCGTTGTTTAAAATCATACTCTCATTTGAAAGGTACCGAGAAAATATTAGGTCTAGGTACGAACCTACGGCTAGCTTACTATCAGAAATAACTAAATGTAGGTTTTGAGAATCTAAAATTTTCTGAACATCCCAATTTTCAGGGCCAATAGCCAAAATAGGTCTTCTAGCTTTTAGGTAATTAAATAATTTTCCGGGAATCGCGTAATTATATCCAGAAACTGAAGATTCAAGAAGTAGCAAACAGGCTGCCTTTCTCTCTAACCGCTCGCAATATTCTTTGGTTTGATAACCTAAAAACTCTACGTAGGGCTCTAGGCCTAGATTAATCAGAGTATGCCTGACTTCCTTGGAAACCTCTCCTACTAGAAAGATTTTCAAATGAGCCCTCCAATCTTTACTAGTCTTAATCCTTTCACTTATCGTTTGCCAAAGATTTACTGAATTACGATGAGCAAAAAGTGATCCTGAATGAACCAAATAGAATCCTTCAGGAGCACTATTATTTTCGATGAGACTTCCATCATATCCATTAGTGATGCATTTAATCTTTTCGCCGTATTCTTTGTATCGTTCTGATAAATGTTTAGTTAACGAAAAGCTAGTAGTTACAATGGCATCACTTTGGCTAATAATCGATTTTTCAAGACGTTGATGTTTGCTCTTAGTGTTTTCAGTTAAAGAGAGTAATTGCAGATATCCCAGGTCTGCAATTGGATCTCGCAAGTCTGAAATCCATTTTATGTGTTCAAAGAGTCCCTTTAATCTTAAACCTACCAAATGCACACTATGAGGAGGGCCGGTAGTAATAAGAGTCATTGGACCCTCTACCTCTTTTTTTAGGTATTGGATGACCGCCTTGCTCCAAAATAGACGAGCATCAGGAAAAAAGTAATTGGCTCTTAACCAAAATGCCAATTTCTTTATCCAGGAACTATTTTCATTAGAGATTAAACCCTTTGAAAAATTTTTCGATTTACCCAATGAAAGTCGATTGATCCATCGCAAAGGCTCTATCGACCGAACTTTTACCACCTTAATTTGGTTTGAAATAGAAGCAGATAAACCTTCATCTATTTGTGGGTAAAAAGGTGTCTCAGGGATAATAACTGTCAAATTCATCCCCAAATCTTGAATCCGATGGGCTAGCGAAAGCCATCGTTGAACACCAGGACCTCCAGACGGTGGCCAGTAATAAGAAATCAGGATAATTTTATTCAGCCTTTCCACGATATACTATAATAGCAACTAATATTAGAACCAGAAGTCCAATTTGAGCAATGATTCGAACCCAAAAGGTTTGTGAAACAATCTTTGGCTCAAAACTTAAGGTTATTTCTCCTTCACCTTCAGGAAGCATCGCGCCCATGAAGGAATAATTCGTTCTATATATTTTAAGAGATTCGCCCCTGTTAGTTCTTAATACCCAATCCTCAGGGCTAGGTGAATAGTACCATTCTGAAAATACCACAAATGCAGGTGATTCTAATTGGTATCTATAACTAATTTGGTTCTCTTTAAACGAACTAACTTCTATGAATTCAAGTTCACTAAGCATACGATTCTCCTCATAATCGAATGAGAAGGGCTCATTGATTTCTATCGATTCTGACTGACTAATTAGTGGTAAATTCAAAAAGCTTTCTTTTAAAGAAGGTTGAAAGCCAATGGACTTAGCCAACCAAATGGGTCCTTTCGAACTCGGATAGGCAGACGCTATTCTATTACCCTCCTCGTCGTTACTTATCAAATACTTAATATTTAATAAGTCTAATACTTCGTAGTTTTCGTTTGCGATGTGATAATCAAAAATTTGACTAATATAAGCGGGCTTCGCTGCATGATATCCGCCAATAGATCGATGGTGATATGCAGTAGTTGCACCGTTTAGCCCTTCATTAAGATTAAACACTCTGTAGTAGGTATTATCTGATTGAATGTTTTTATCCGCATCGGTAAAAGGTATTGGGTTTTGAAATTCCCGCTTTGATTGAAAATGATCCGCTGAAGTATACCGATAAGCCACTCCACCTAAATCGAGTAATACTGCACCTAAAACCAAATAAATAAGCACTTCTTTTAATCGTTTTGAATAAAGATAGAGAACCGTACAAACGACTAAAATGATAAGAAAAGAACGAAGTGAATCTTTTAAAGCAAGTGCGGTTCGATCCGATCGTAAAGCATCCATAAATTCTGGACCATAGGCACTTTCGTAATTGATATCATTTACCCCTGAAAAACCGAGTGTAAATGGCAGTAATGTACCCACACCAATAATGATAAGACTGATTATTAAGGCCCTGGTCAACGATTGGGTACTTGGAGATAACAACCACCTTCTTAACCCCAAAACGGCAATAATCGGTACCGAAAAAGAAAGTATCACCTGAATTGAGGAAACTGCTCTAAACTTGTTGTAGAGCGGAAAATAATCGACAAATAAATGGCTTAGAAAACTAAAGTTCTTTCCGAACGAGAGAAACAATGCCATTATCATGGAAAAATACAGCCATTTGTAATCTTTAAAGGATAAGGTAATCAGACCTAAAACAAAAAGAAACAATACCGAAGCTCCGAGGTAGGCAGGAGCAGCAACAATCGGCTGGCTACCAAAATACAGAGGAGCACTACTTGTGAAATTTTCAATTTCTGCTGGGCCAACATTATACTTCTCTAAAAGTAATTCCAAGTGGCTTCCCTTTGGTAATGGTTCACCATTAGATCCACCGAAAAGTCTTGGAATGAAAAGATTGAAAGACTCTGCAATCCCATAACTATAAGTAGTAATATACTCAAAGCTCAATCCAGAATTAGTCGATGCCCCCTCTATTGAAATTTCTGGAGTCGATCGCGTACTAAATTGGGCGTACTGTCGTGTTGCAAAAATCGTAGAAGCATTTAGAAGCACTGCCCAGAGTATGGATACTATAAAAACTCCTAGCCTTTTTAAAAACACCACTCCTTCTTTCGCATTAATAGCCTCGTATGCTTTAAAGAGCAGATACACTCCAATAAGCATAAAGAGATAGTAAGTCATTTGATAATGATTAGCTACTAATTCTAAAGCCAGTGAAAGGGTTAAAAATAATGTAGGGAGTATAAACTTTCTCGAACGAAACAAGTATAGCACTGAAGCCAGAACTAATGGAAAATAACCAATGGCATGTGCTTTAGCATTATGACCTACTTCAATAATAATTAGATGGTAGGTAGTTAGTGAAAAGGCTAATGAGCCTAACATTGAAAGTCTAAAATCTATCTTTAAACTCGATAGTAAGATGTAAAAGGATATTAAATAGAGAAATAAGTAATCGATAGGTCGAGGTAAAAATCGAATGACACGGTCTAATGTTTTTACTCCTTGATAGGCGTATTGAGCACCTAGTTGGTAAGTAGGCATACCGCCGAAAGCATTTTGGGTGTAATACGACTCCTCTCCTGCCGTTCTTAATTCATTTCGCAAATGCGCCATTCCGTTATACTGAATAATATCAGATTGTTCTAGGACTTTTCCTTGTAAGGCGGGGTAATAAAAAACACAGGAAATAATCAGAAAGGAAAGAAGCGCTATTCCATGGGTTTTAAAAAAAGTTGACATTTTAAAGGTGGTTGTAGATTCGATTGCCATGAATTACGTTGAATTTAAGCTAATTTAGGGCTATGATTACGATCAAAGAATTAAAGACAGAAAAAGAACTCGTCGATTTTGTAAAGTTTCCCTTTAAACTCTATAAAAATACTCCTTATTGGATTCCTCCGATCATCAGTGATGAGGTTAGTAGTTTCGACAAAACTCTTAACCCGGTTTTTGAGCACGCCAATGCACGCTTTTTCGTCGCTTTAAAGGGGAATGAAATTGTCGGACGTATTGCAGCTATTATCAACCATGTTGAAGTAAACCAGCAAGGCCTTAAGAAGATGAGATTCGGATGGTTTGATTTTATTGATGATCATGAGGTATCTAAGGCATTGCTTGATAAAGTAAATGAGATAGGGAAAGAGAATCAATTGGAGTTCATGGAAGGTCCTGTAGGTTTCTCCAACCTAGATAAGGTCGGAGTTATGACCGAAGGTTTTGAAAATATGGGTACCATGATCACTTGGTATAATCATGCCTACTATATCGATCATTATAAGGCTTATGGGTTAGAAAAGGAAAAGGGGTACATAGAAAGTGAATTCCCTTCAGAAAATGCAGACCCGAAGTTCTTTGCTGGTTTCAGTGAGGTTATACAAAAGAGATATAATCTTCGTCCTGTAAATTTCAAGCGTACTAAGGATTTAATGCCGAAGGTGGATCAAATGTTTGATCTCTTTAATGAAAGTTATAGCAAGTTATCTTCTTTCGTGCCCATATCTGAACGACAAAAAAAGTTCTTTAAAGAAAAGTACATTTCATTTATCAACCCTGAGTATATCAAATTTGTGGTTGACGAAAAAGATAAAATTGTTGCATTTGCTATTGTTATGCCATCTTTTGCAAAAGCTCTAAAAAAGGCAAATGGAAAATTATTTCCCTTTGGGTTCATCCACCTGTTATGGGCAAAGTACTTTTCAAAGGATGTTACCTTTTATCTGATTGGGATTACTCCAAAATATCAATCAAAAGGGGTTACCGCTATTCTATTCACTGAATTTAAACGTGAATTTGACAAAAGAGGTATTCAGATGTGTCATCGAACACCAGAATTAGAAGACAATCATGCGATCCATCGTTTGTTGGTTAATTTCAATCCTACCACCACCCAAAAACGACAAACGATGAAAAAAATGTTGACATAAAAAAGGAGGCTTTTAGCCTCCTTTTTTTATCACTGATATTACTCCGTTATTCATTCATTGCAGCACTGACAGCTGCTGAAAGTCTTTTGTAGGTTCCATTCTCTAGTCTTTCACGTATTGCTGAGAAAGCATCTAAAGTAATTGCTACATCCTCAAGGGTATGGGTAGCAGTAGGAATCATTCTAAGTAGGATAAGGCCTTTTGGAATTACCGGGTATACTACTATAGAACAGAAAATACCATGGTTTTCACGTAAATCCTTAACAAGTGCCATTGCCTCAGGAATACTTCCGTTTAGGTAAACCGGAGTAACACAACTTGATGTGGTTCCAATATCAAAACCTCTTTCTTTTAGTCCACTTTGTAAGGCGTTTACATTTTCCCAAAGTTTTGCTTTCAACTCTGGACGAGAACGAAGCATATCTAAGCGCTTAAGAGCTCCTTTTACGTAAATCATCGGTAATGATTTAGCAAACATCTGAGATCTAAGATTGTACTTTAAGTAATCGATAATTTCTTGATCTGCAGCTAGAAATGCTCCGATACCTGCAAGCGATTTAGCAAAGGTTGCAAAGTAAACGTCAATATCGTCTTGAACTCCTTGCTCCTCACCAGCGCCAGCACCTGTCGCACCTAAGGTTCCAAAACCGTGTGCATCGTCTACTAGAAGTCTAAATTTGAATTTCTTCTTCAGCTCAACGATTTCTTTTAGTTTTCCTTGCTCACCACGCATACCAAAAACTCCCTCAGAAATTACGAGAATACCTCCATTCTGTTGCTCAGCAAGCTTAGTAGCTCTCTCCAAATTCTTCTCTAGGCTTTCAATATCATTGTGTTGAAAGGTGAAACGCTTACCCATATGAAGACGAACACCATCAATAATACATGCGTGACAGTCTACATCATAAACGATAATATCGTCCTTAGACACTAAAGCATCAATAGCAGACATAATACCTTGATAACCGAAGTTCAGTAAGTAAGCTGCCTCTTTATTTACAAAAGCCGCAAGTTCGTTTTGAAGTTGCTCGTGAAAATCAGTATGACCACTCATCATACGAGCTCCCATTGGGTAAGCCGCACCATAGGTGGCAGCAGCTTCAGCATCTACAGCCTTAACTTCATCCAAGTTAGCTAGTCCTAAATAGTCATTGATACTCCAAGTAAGTACTTCTTTTCCTTGAAATTTCATTCGATTCGAAATAGGGCCTTCTAATTTTGGAAAAACAAAGTAACCTTCTGCATGTGATGCCCACTTTCCTAATGGACCCTTATTCTCGATAATTCGATCAAATAAATCTCTCATATATCTATAACGTTATGAAAATATTGGGCAAAAGTAAGATTTAAACAATTACCCTAAGAATTTTACTATGAATTTGTGATGGCCGATTTTTCTGAGGTCTGTACTAATTCTTCAGCTTCAATAAAACCTTGTTCAGTCATCCACTTTTCGCTGTAAATTTTGCTCAAATAGCGCGATCCGTGATCAGGGAGAATAATAACTACCACACTATTTTTGTCAAATATTTTTTGGTCATTATACAGTTCAGTAGCACGTAGTGCAGCACCTGATGTGTAGCCTGCAAAAATACCTTCAGTTCGAGCAAGATTTCTAGCAGCTAGGGCGGCGTCTTTATCGGTAACCTTAATAAAGGTGTCAATCACACTAAAGTCAGTAGCGCTAGGAATTAAATTCTTACCAAGACCTTCAATACGGTATGGATGAATCTCATTTTCATCAAACTTTCCGGTTTCGTGATATTTCTTAATCACTGATCCGTAGGCATCTACCCCTAAAATCTGAATACTCGGATTTTGTTCTTTAAGATACCTGGCAGTACCAGAAATTGTACCACCTGTACCGCTACATGCAACTAGGTGTGTGATTCTACCTGCAGTCTGCTCCCAAATCTCAGGTCCAGTGGTCTTATAATGTGCCTCCGTGTTCAGTTCATTGAAGTACTGATTGATATATATCGAATTCGGAGTTTCAGCGTGGATTCTTTTAGCCACTTCGTAGTAAGATCGAGGGTCGTCGGCTGCCACATGTGCAGGACAAACATGTACCTCTGCTCCCATAGCTTTTAAACCATCGATTTTATCCTGTGAAGATTTAGAACTTACTGCTAGGATACATTTGTACCCTTTAACCATACTTGCCATGGCTAAACTATAACCAGTATTTCCTGAGGTGGTTTCTACAATGGTACTACCTGGCTTGATCAATCCTTTAGTTTCGGCATTTTCAATGATGGATAATGCGATTCGATCTTTAGAAGATTGTCCCGGATTAAACCACTCCAATTTAGCGTAAAATTGACCGGAATAGTTTGCAGTGACTTTCTGAAGCTTAACAAGCGGTGTATTACCTACTAAGTCTAAGATTGACTCAGATGCCTGAACGCTTTTATTCTTTTTAAAAAATGAGAACAAATTCAAAAATTTATCACAAAGATAATTAAACTCTACAAAGTGAGGGATCACAAAGGTTTAAGATGAAAGCATATTCCTTAGCGAGTTCTTTTAATTGCTCAAATCGACCCGAAGCCCCACCGTGACCCGTTTCTAGGTTAGTGTCTAAATAGATTTTATGATCCGCTAGTTGGCATTCACGAAGCTTCGCAACCCATTTCGCTGGCTCCCAATACTGTACCTGCGAGTCGTGAAAACCAGTAGATACATAGATATTGGGATATTTTTGTGCCTGAACATTATCATAGGGAGAATAGGACAGCATTATTTCATAGTATTTAGGATCGTTAGGATTTCCCCATTCATCGTATTCACCCGTGGTTAATGGAATATCCTCATCTAGCATTGTGGTCACTACATCTACAAAAGGAACCGCGGCAATTACCCCATGATACAACTCTGGGTCGGTGTTGATCACCGTACCAACCAAAAGTCCACCAGCCGAACCTCCCATAGCGTATAAACGATCTTCTTTGGCAATGCCCAAAGAAACAAGACCCTTTGAAGCGTCAACAAAGTCATTGAAGGTGTTACTCTTTAATTCTAGCTTACCGGTCTCGTACCACTCTCGACCAAGGTATTCTCCACCACGAATGTGAGCTATCGCAAATACAAAACCTCTATTAAGTAAAGAGAGTCTTGTAGAAGAAAAATAAGGATCGATGGTGTGTCCATAGGAACCATATCCGTATATGAGCGTTGGTGCATTCTTGGGAGTGTCTTTATGTTTTACCAGAGATACAGGTACTGAAACACCATCCCTAGCCGTTATCCAAACCCGTTCAGAGATATAATCTGAGGGAGAATACCCCCCTAATACTTCTTGCTGTTTGAGTAATCGAGTTTCACGGGTTTCCATGTCTATTTCATAGACACTCCCCGGGCGCGTCATTGAATTGTAATAATAACGAAGTTTAGTCGTTTTAGACGCAGGATTTTCATGAATATCGCAAACATAGGTTTCCCCTTCCATAGCAACCGAATAGAAGGAATGATCGTCCCAATGATGAATCTGCAAAGAAGTCAATCCTCTTTTTCGCTCAGATAGGACATAAAATTTTTCAAAAAGCTCAACATCTTCTAAAAGAATCTCGGGTCGATGTGGAATAAATTCTTCCCAATGTTCACTATCGGTGGTTAATACCGAGGTTTTCATCAATTTAAAGTTGGTGGCTCCGTCCTTATTGGTGAGTAAATAAAAGTGATTTTGGTAATGGTCAAGGCTATATTCTAAGCCTCGCTCTCTCTTCGAAAAAACACGGAATGGTGCGTTCGGATCATCCGATTTTATGAATCGATATTCTGTAGTTAGCGTTGAAGACGAGACAATGAAAATGTAGTCCTCGCTTTTAGGTTTAAAAATTCCAACATTAAAAGTTTCATCATCCTCCTCAAAAACTAACTCATCCTCTACTAAGTCCTGACCTATTTGATGTCGATACACTCGATAACTACGAAGGGTTTGGGGATCCTTCTTTACATAGAAGAAAGTTTTGTTATCCGAGGCCCAGCAAGCGGTTCCGGTAGTATTTTCGATAACATCATCTAATAATTGACCTGTCTCTAAATTTTTAATTTTTAAGGTATACTGCCTTCGTGAAACGGTATCCTCAGCATATAAAGCAAGATGGTTATTAGGACTCACTTTCAGTCCTTTAAAATGGTAATACGAGTAAGAAGATGCTAACTCATTAACATCGAAAAGCAATTCCTTATCTTCTCCATTTTCGTTCTTAAAACGAGAATAAATCGGATACTCTTTACCTTCTTGATATTCACTTTGATACCAGAACCCGTTTTTGAAAAGAGGGAGCGAACGATCGTCCTCCTTAATTCGACTTCTCATCTCCGTATAAAGCGATTCCCTAAAAGGTTCAATATGTGCCGTATCGCGATTAAAATATTCTTTCTCTTTCGTGAGATAGTCTAAAAGCTCAGGATGCTCACGATCACACATCCAATAAAAAGGGTCTTCCCTTTCGTGACTATGTTTTACTAATTTTTTGGGGTACTTCGGTGCTTTTGGGGGTGTATAAAGGTGCTCCACTAATTAATTCCAACTAAAATTACACATTACCTCTTGTCCAATTGGAGATCCGTCTGGGATACGAACAGAAGACTCATTAGACTTATATCCTGTAGGGTTACCAATAAAACGTTCTACTTGCTTTCTTAAAAAAATTGCAGTGGGATCAGTCGCGCTATTTTCAAGATGGGTTTTAAGTCGCATCATTTCTAACAAAATAACTTCAGTCACCTGCGGATAAACCTGGTCTGAAGAAGACAACTTCATCAATTCATCTAAAGTTTGCCAAGCCACAATCTCTTCAATAGCGTTGTAATACGGATCCTTCGAATTCATACTCCTAACGGTTTCATCTAATAGCAACTTAATCATCTCTTGAAGAGATAACTGATTCTTATCGAATAAGCCTTGTTGATAAACCCGATTGGCTCTTTCTGGATGCAACATGAATTTTAAGGTCGTCGAAGCTGCAGTCTCGGCCGCTGCCAAAGGATCAAATGCTACTCCCAATTTAGATTCGAAGGATTCTCTGGTTCTACCATATCCATAAGTTCTCGGTCCAAAAACAGAACGTAAATACTCTGGTATTTCCAAAGTTTCAGGATCAAGCGTTCGAATGAGCGCCTTCAATGCCTTTTCTTGTTCCTTTCTATTTACCTGATGATGAAACTCTATTGCATCAGTATAGGCATAACTATAGTCAATGCCACCAATTAATTTAGATACCGCTTCGGTTTGATATCGATGTGAAAAATAAAGCGGAACAAAAACATCCTCTAAAACCGCCACGGGGGCATGTTCAGGCACATTATCCAATGAGAATCGACTAATTGCTTTAGCTCTTAAGTCGAGTAAACGATATAACTCTTCAGTGATATCTGTTCCATTATCCCAAAGATGAGCAGTAGAACTAGCAGATCCAGCAGGTCGTGCATCTGAATCGGTTAAATATCTCAACCCTGCCTTCTCCGCATTTTCTAAAATCTCCTGTAGCACTTGATTTTCATCAATACCGTCGCTGAAGTGGCTATAGGCATAAGCGACAGTCACTTTATCCCAATCTCCTATTCCCTTATCATAAGCTTCACTGAAATCAAATTGATCTCCAGCACCTTCTAAAACTAATGGGTGTGGATAATCCATTACTGAAGCACGATCATTGGTACTTGCAGCGAAATTGTGCGCAAAACCTAAAGTGTGACCAATTTCATGAGCTGATAACTGTCTAATACGGTTCAAGGCCATATCTAACATAGTTTGTTCATGAACACTTAACTTATTGTACGGTTGATTATAAAGACCTTGAGCAATGAGGTAATCTTGACGAATTCTCAGGCTACCTAAACTAACATGACCTTTTAATATTTCACCGGTTCTTGGATCGGTAACACTCGAACCATAACTCCACCCCCTTGTCGATCGGTGAACCCATTGAATTACGTTGTACCTAATATCTAACGGATCAGCGTCATCTGGCAGCATCTTTACTTGAAATGCATCCTTATAGCCGATAGCTTCAAAGGCCTGATTCCACCAACGACCACCCTCTAAAAGTGCAGTTCGTACAGGTTCAGGAGTGCCATTGTCCAAATAATAAACAATCGGCTCTACGGCCTCGCTTATCGACGCATTGGGATCTTTTTTCTCTAATCGGTGTCTGCGAATAAAGTCTTTAGCCGTTCCTCCATTCACTTGCGAAGCATAATCGAAAAAACGGAATGGATATGCTCCCGACCGTGCATCAAAAGATCTCATCTCAAAACCACCCAATTCAGGTAACTCAATAAATGAGTGCATTTGAGTTACGCTAACCAAACTTGCATCTGGTGTAACCGACCTTATTTCATAGCCTTTAGGTTTACCAGAGAAAGTCAATAAAACATCTATCAAAATGTTTTTCTCAAATGATTTCGAACGTTCTCTGTGATGTGCAGAACGAGATAGATCTAATTGATAATTTCCTTGTTGAGTAGCTGACAAGCGATCAATAACCCCATGTGCATCTCTCAACAATAAAGGATTTAAATCGATTAAGAAAGATCCATCTTCGGCTGTTTCTAAAATGGTAAATCCAGCGATTACAGATTTAGCAAAAGCCTGATTTACGGAAGCTTTTTCAAGGGCATTTTCACTAAGGGCGCGATAATCTTGATTCGGTTCAATTAGGAGCAGTTTATTACCTGCCTTTTTAAAATAAACGACTTTTGTTGTACCCAATTGTCCCCTATCGAGACCGATATCATTACTACCAACCCCACTGCTAAGGGCTGTAACGTATAATAGTTCATCCTCAAGTCGATCAACTTTCATAAACAATCGATCCTCTGATTCATCGTAATAGGTAGTTAAAAATCCCGGAATAGCCTTTAAATCCTTTACCCTATTAAAATCTTGTGCAAGGAGTGCTGATGGAATAAAAACAAATAGGAAAAACGTTTTTATAAGTTGTAGTCTTTTCATTTGATAAGAGATTGAAGGGTTTAAATTATTCAATTTTTAGACAATAGCAGGAGACTAATAAGTATTTTTGCGTTCGAAATTCTTACCAAGTAGATATGAGTCGAACAGAACGACAAAAAGATCTTTTTGAACGCCTAGGTGCGTTAAGGAGGTATCTTTGACATAGATGGCAAAAAGATTGCGATCGAAAA
>DFQX01000048.1:17127-48692 GCA_002381155.1 Flavobacteriaceae bacterium UBA3478
ATGAAGAAGCTCAAAATTCTGGAATCATGGGTAGAGCAGTTTGAGGAGGCTGAAGAATTATACGGTGAAGTAGAGGTTCTTTCTGAGTTCATCTCTCTAGGAGAGGCTACCGAAGAAGATGTCAACAAAGCATTAAAGGGGCTCGAAAAAATAATTGAAGATTTAGAGTTTAAAAACATGCTTTCAGAGGAGGGTGATGATTTACCTGCGGTTCTTCAAATAACCGCTGGTGCGGGAGGTACTGAAAGTTGTGACTGGGCATCCATGCTCATGAGAATGTATTTGATGTGGGCTAATTCTCAAGGATACAGTGTCAAAGAACTCAACTTTCAAGAAGGAGATGTTGCGGGCATAAAAACGGTCACTATTGAGATTAATGGTCCTTTTGCATTTGGCTGGCTCAAAGGTGAAAACGGTGTTCATAGACTGGTGCGCATATCTCCTTTTGATAGTAACGCAAAGAGGCATACTTCATTTGCCTCAGTATATGTGTATCCTTTGGTTGACGACAGCATTTCAATTGAGGTTAATCCTGCAGATATTGAAATCACAACAGCGAGATCTAGTGGTGCAGGTGGGCAAAATGTAAATAAGGTAGAAACTAAAGTACAACTCGTTCACAAGCCAACAGGAATTCAAATTAGCTGTTCTGAATCACGTTCTCAGCACGACAATAGAGCAACGGCTTTGCAAATGTTACGATCTCAACTTTATGAGATCGAGCTTCGAAAAAGAATGGAAGCTCGTCGTGAAATCGAAGATTCTAAGATGAAAATTGAATGGGGTTCTCAGATAAGAAATTACGTAATGCACCCTTACAAACTAGTCAAAGATGTCCGTACTAGCGTTGAAACAGGAAATGTAGAAGCGGTAATGAATGGTGAAATTGATCTATTCCTAAAAGCCTTTTTAATGTCTAACGGACAAAAACAAACCGAAGATGAATTTTAAAAAATTACAGATGATAAAAGATTTTAACGTTTTCAAAATCGTTTTGGCATTGTTATTGGTATTGGGCAGTCAAGAAAGTGTCCAAGGACAATTTGGAATGGGTGGTTTTGGTGGTTATGGTTATAATCCCTACAGTGGTATGGGAAGAATGCGTAGCAGTGTTCCAAGAACAAATGTAGCTGCTGAGCCTGATGCTCCATTAACTGCTGAAGAAATTATCGAGCTTGAAATGGCTAAGGTTAAGGAAGCCCTAATTATTGACCCATTTGAAGAAGCTATTTTGAGATCAATTTTGCTTGAATTCACGAAAAAAAGAATTGAGCTGCAGATTTTAAAGGTAGATCCGAAGACACTAACTGAATCGTTTCGAAAACTAAATGACTTAGAAAACGAACGATTAAAAACAGAATTGTCTTTGGCTACCTATGAAAAACTCATTGAACTCAAAGAACGAAACTTTAAGAAGATAAAAGACAATTCAGAAAAGAAGAAAAAAAAGAAAAAAAAGAAGAACTAATTCAATTCTGAATGAAACACTTTTTCGTTGCACTTTTTAGTATCCTAGGACTGCTGAGTGCCCAGGCTCAAATGCCTAATCGTCCAATGCCATCGATGACTCCCATTACCATTACCGGTAGTGTAGTCGATAAAGATAGCGGGCAGCCTCTAGAATACGCAACTCTGGTTTTACAAAGTGTTCGAATGCCTGATCGAGTTACTGGAGGTATTACCGATGAATCTGGAAAATTTTCGGTAGAAACGCTTCCGGGAATGTATCATATTCGTGTAGAATTCTTATCATTCAAAACCTATTCTCAAGAAAATGTTAGACTTACCGCTTCTACCGATTTAAGTCAAATTGCTCTTGAAGCTGATGTTGCTCAATTGGAGGAAGTTGAGGTGGTTGCAGAGCGAACCACCGTTGAATTAAGACTAGATAAAAAGGTATACAATGTTGGCCAAGACCTCACTGTTAAGGGAGGTTCGGTTACGGATGTTCTTGACAATGTACCTTCGGTAAGTGTTGACGTAGAGGGAAATATTTCGCTTAGAGGTAATCAAAGTGTACGTATTTTGATTAACGGGAAGCCTTCAGCCCTTTCAGGTCTTAGTAATGATGCACTGCGTCAACTACCAGCAGAAGCCATAGAAAAGGTAGAGGTAATCACTAACCCATCGGCTAGGTATGATGCAGAAGGGACGGCAGGAATCTTGAACATTGTTTTAAGACAAGAAAAAACCAAAGGTTTAAACGGATCGGTTACCGTTAACGTTGGAACACCAGAAAATACTGGTAGCAACCTGAATTTAAATCTCAGAAAGAAATCATTTAATTTATTCTCAAACACTTCATACAGAAGTAATAATAACCCAGGAAATTCTTCAAATCTGCAAACCAATTTCAACCCTGACGGTACCGTTGCTAGTTATCAAGATGAATTTGGGAGAAACGAGCGTATTCGCGAAGGGTTCAACACAAATATTGGGTTAGAACTTCTTCTAGGTAAAAAAGCCTCCTTTACGCAAACCTATTTATACCGAAACAGTGACGGACAAAATATTAGCACGGTAGACTTCTTTAACTTTGATAGTAACCGACTTCCTACAATTTCGAGGTTAAGAACGAACTCAGGGGATGAAACTGATGTTACCTATCAATATTCAGCGAATTTTGTAAAAGATTTTAAGAAGGATGGACAGAAATTAACAGCTGATTTTCAATACTCTACAGGAGAGGAATTATCCAATTCAGGAATTAATGAAAGCGTTTTAAGCGACGAAACGATTTTTATACCTTCAGAGGCAACCTACACTAGTGAGGAACAGATTAATCGTTTATTTCAATTCGATTATGTCAACCCCATTGGTGAAAATAATAGTGGGCAATTTGAATTAGGATATCGAGGTACGTTTAACGATTTCTACACCGATTTTGAATTGCAACTACAAGAAGAGGCAAACGGTCCTCTTCTTAGAGATCCTAACACTAGTAATCAATTGGTGTATAAGGAATATGTAAACGCTGGATACGTTCAATTAGGCAATAAATTTGGTAAGGTCTCGTTATTAGTTGGACTGCGTGTAGAAAATTCAGCAATTACGGTGAATTCATCCGGTGATTTTGGACAGGACAAAAACAAAAAAGAGTACACCAACTGGTTCCCATCTCTTTTTGTAGGATATGAGTTCTCTGAAACCGAACAATTTACCCTAAGCTATAGTAGACGTCTTAGAAGACCTCGATCTTGGTTTATCAATCCTTTTGTAAGACGAAATAGTAATACCAACCTATTTGTCGGTAATCCTGATCTTGACCCAACTTACTCGAACGCTTTTGATTTAGGATACCTAAAGCGCTTTGGAAAATTAACACTTAATACATCTGCTTATTATAACAAGAGTACTGGGGTGTTTCAATTTGTTGTTCAAGAGACTGGAGATTTCGTAGAAATTGATACGGGTGATGGTCAAATTGTTAGTGTTCCCGTGCAGCTAAGAAGTCCTATTAACCTTGCTACTGAGTATCGATACGGTGGAGAATTAACTACTTCTTACTCTCCAAAACGCGGAATGAGGTTCTCATGGAACATCAATCTATTTCAACAACAATTGCAAGGAGACTTTTCTTACACAAATAGTCTAGGTGAAGAGATTACCCAAAATTTCGATACGGAGAATTTTAGTTGGTTCAGTAGAATCAGTGGACAATTTCCATTACCTGGAAAAATCAACTTTCAAACTAATGCATTCTACAATGGCCCATCTGTAAATCCACAGGGAACCAACAAAGGAGTTCTTTCGGTGAACCTAGCGATGAGTAAAGAAATACTAAATGATAAAGGCTCTATCTCATTCAACGTAAGTGATTTGTTCAATCAGAGAAAACGAATCTCTGAAACGAGAACGTTTAACGTCTTCACACAAAGTGAGAACCAATGGAGACAGCGTCAAGCTACTCTTACCTTTAGATATCGTTTCAATGAGCAAGAAGGTCAAAGAAACAATCGCCGAAGACCCGATATGGGAGAAGGTGGCGGTGGTGAAGAATTTGAATTCGGAACGCCATAAATTAAAAAGCATTCAATAAAAAAGGCCCGGAATACCGGGCCTTTTTTATACTATCTAAGTCACTCAAGACTGTGTTTCTTTCTCTTTTCTTTTCTCTTTTAAGAATTCAATAAAACTACCTGTCAACCAATAAGGAATCACAAAGGTTAAAAGAAAAATCATCAACCAAAATCCTATGGTTAGAATGCTCAAAAAGGCGATAAATCCTAAGTATTGATCAAATTCAATCATGGTAATTCCTATTTATAACGCGAATATAAGATGTTTTAAGATTTGGCTGCAAGCAAAAGGCTATAAATCAAGGTAAAAATAGCAGAAGTGGTTAACTTTGAATTTCAAATTGACATATCATGGAATATAGAATTGAAAAAGATACCATGGGTGAAGTGCATGTTCCCAAGAATGTATATTGGGGTGCTCAAACCCAAAGATCTATCAATAACTTCAAAATTGGTCCGCAAGGCTCAATGCCTAGGGAAATTATTTATGGATTTGCCTACCTAAAGAAGGCTGCCGCCTATGCAAATTCTGAATTAGGAGTTCTTGATGCTACAAAAAGAGATCTTATTGCTAAAGTTTGCGATGAAATCCTAGAAGGAAAATTAGACGACCAATTTCCCTTGGTTATTTGGCAGACTGGTTCAGGAACCCAAAGTAACATGAACGTTAATGAGGTAATTGCTAATAGAGCACATGTTTTAGAAGGAAATGCACTCGGAGAGGGTACGCGTACCTTGAGCCCCAATGACGATGTAAATAAGTCTCAATCGTCTAACGACACCTTCCCTACCGGAATGCATATTGCGATCTATCAAAAAATTGTTTCAGAATCGATTCCAAAAATCGATTCGTTAAAAAAAGCCTTAAATCAGAAAGCTAAAGCTTTTAGCGATGTGGTTAAGATCGGACGTACCCACCTGATGGACGCCACCCCTTTAACCCTTGGACAAGAATTTTCAGGTTATGTAGCCCAACTCGATTTTGGATTGAAAGCATTAACCCGATCGCTTGATCATCTATCGCAACTAGCACTCGGAGGAACCGCTGTTGGAACTGGTTTGAATACTCCAAAGGGCTATGATGTATTAGTAGCAAAATACATTGCTGAGTTCACGGGATTACCCTTTATAACGGCCGATAACAAATTCGAAGCATTAGCTGCTCATGATGCGCTTGTTGAATCCCATGGAGCATTAAAACAATTAGCGGTCTCTATGAATAAGATCGCTAATGATATTCGATTAATGGCTTCAGGACCAAGATCTGGAATTGGTGAGTTAATACTTCCAGCAAATGAACCAGGAAGTTCAATCATGCCTGGTAAAGTCAACCCTACACAAGCAGAAGCAATTACTATGGTTTGTGCTCAGGTTATGGGTAATGATGTGGCGGTTACCATTGGTGGTACACAAGGACATTACGAATTGAATGTATTTAAACCAATGATGGCTGCGAATGTATTGCAATCAGCAACGCTTCTTGCTGATGCTGCTCATAGTTTTGAAGTGAATTGTGTCATCGGAATTGAACCGAATCACAAAAGAATTAAAACACTCTTAGACAACTCACTAATGCTGGTCACAGCTTTGAATACTAAAATTGGTTATTATAAGGCCGCAGAAATTGCCAATGCAGCTCACGAGAGGGGTACTACTCTAAAGGAAGAAGCCGTACGACTAGGCTATGTAAGTGAAGAAGACTACGATCGTTTTGTTCGCCCTGAAGACATGATTGGTCATTAAATTATGAAATAGATGCAATAAAAAAAGGCTCCCAAATTGGGAGCCTTTTTTATGGTTGGTATAACTTAAAACTACTTTAAAAAGAATTTTGAAGTTCCGATAAGTTCTAGATCGTTGTCGTAAACATTAACCATGTAGTTTCCTTTAGCAAATTCGCCAGTAGTAGAACCCACATAATCACAAACATCTAAAATGTCATTCTCATAGTAGAATGCAGTGACCTTACTAACTGATAATGAGCGGCTGTTTACAGAAACTGATTCTGAAGGGCCAACTAGGTTCCCATCAGGTCCTAAAACTTCGATAAAGAAGTTCTTATCTCCTGCTTGAGCGATGGCATTGTCTCTAACTGTAAAACAAACTTTGAAGTTGTCAGTACGACGTGCACGATTAACATCCTTGAAGTTTCCGTTATTCTTAACCTTAACCGCCTGAACGTTTAGAGACTCTAAACGGAGTTGAGCAGCGATACGGTTCTCTTGCTCAAGAATAATGTTTTGTTGAACGATAGAATCATTTAATGCTGCAACACGCTCAAGTTCTTTCTGAGTAGCCTCGTTAAGAGACTGAAGTGCGATGTTACTTGCTGTTAAAGAATCTAAACGAGCCATTAGTGTGGCGCGCTCTTTTCTTAACTGATAAACCTGACGACGGAATCTAGATAATGTCGCAACGTCAGCTTTTAATGTTTTAACAGAATCGATATAGTTAGCAATCTCTCCACGAGCAGCTAATAACTCTTCGCTAAGTGCGTTAGTTTCAAGGATAGACTTGTCATAATCTGACTTGAGCCCTTCAAGCTCCTGAATAACTTCAGCTTTCTCTGCGTTTAAAGCTTCTTCTGTTTTCTTTCCGCTGATGTAAAGGCTAATTGCAAATGCTGCAGCGGCTACAAATAGGATACCTAATATTGCGGGTAACGCTTTAGATCCTGATTTTTCCATAATGATATTGATTTAAAGTCTTTAACTAGCTGCAAATATAGCAGGATTCTTGCCAAATGGGCAAGTTTTAATGGTTATCGAATTAATTTTTTGTACTTGATTCTTGTAGGGGTCACTTCCTTACCTAGTCGTTTTTTTCGATTCTCTTCGTAATCAGAAAATGATCCTTCGAAGAAATACACTGAAGAATTCCCCTCAAAGGCAAGTATATGTGTGCAGATTCTATCTAGAAACCAACGATCGTGAGAAATCACTACCGCACAACCAGCAAAATTTTCTAATCCTTCTTCTAGAGCTCTTAATGTATTGACATCCAAATCATTAGTAGGCTCATCGAGTAACAAAACATTGCCCTCTTCTTTAAGAGTCATTGCCAAATGCAATCGATTTCGTTCCCCTCCAGAAAGTAGTTTAACCTTCTTGTTTTGTTCACTACCTGAGAAATTGAATCGACTTAAATAGGCTCTTGAATTTACCTCTCTTCCAGACATAAGGATGAGTTCTTGACCATCAGAAAAATTCTCCCAAATGGTTTTTTCAGGATCAATATTGCTGTGACTTTGGTCAACATAGGCCACTTTAGCGGTTTCACCAACCTCAAAAGAACCACCATCAGGAGTTAATTCTCCCATGATCATTTTAAAAAGAGTCGTTTTCCCGGCACCATTGGGCCCAATGACTCCTACAATTCCTGCTTGTGGTAATTTAAAACTTAATTCTTCATACAGTAAACGATCTCCGAAACCTTTTTTGATTGCTTTAGCCTCAATTACAGTGGTTCCCAGTCGAGGACCATTCGGAATATAAATCTCAAGCTTCTCTTCGAGTTGTTTTTGGTCTTGACTTAAGAGCTTATCATAATTGTTTAGACGTGCTTTTTGTTTGGTTTGCCTCCCCTTTGCTCCTTGTCTTACCCATTCTAACTCTCGTTCAAGAGTTTTTTGTCGCTTACTTGCTTGCTTGCTCTCCTGCTCTAAACGTTTTGTTTTTTGGTCTAGCCAAGAAGAGTAATTACCTTTCCATGGAATACCCTCACCTCGATCTAACTCAAGAATCCATCCGGCTACATTATCTAGAAAATAACGATCGTGTGTAACCGCAATTACGGTTCCAGCGTATTGTGAAAGGTGTTGCTCTAACCATAATACCGATTCGGCATCTAAATGGTTGGTTGGCTCGTCGAGTAATAAAACATCCGGTTGTTGCAATAGAAGTCGACATAATGCTACTCTTCGACGTTCACCTCCAGAAAGAACCGATATAGGAGTATCAGGCTCAGGAGTACGAAGCGCATCCATGGCAATTTCTAATCGGGTGTCTAATTCCCAAGCATTGCTTGCATCGATTTGGTCTTGTAAACGGGCCTGCTCGTCCATAAGCTTTTGCATTTTATCTGCATCCTCATAAACTTCTGGCAGTCCGAACAAGTCATTGATTTCATTATATCGATCAAGGATAGCCACCGTTTCTGCAGCTCCTTCACGTACAATATCAATTACTGTTTTAGTCTCGTCTAATGTGGGCTCTTGTTCTAGATAACCAACGGTGTAGCCCGGTGAAAAAACCACATCTCCTCGGTAATTGGTATCTAATCCTGCAATAATCTTAAGCAGTGTAGATTTACCCGATCCATTTAAACCGAGAATACCGATCTTGGCTCCATAGAAAAAACTGAGATAAATATTATTGAGAACTGGAGTTTGAGCACCTGAAAAGGTCTTAGTCACTCCAGACATGGAGAAAATTACCTTCTTATCGTCTGACATTTGATGGTCTATAAAATTAAAATCTAAACTCTTCCTTTTAGGGCATTAAATACCCAGGCGATGGCAAAAAAACCGATTCCTACTGTGGCAAAACCCCATCCGGCAACCTCATCGTACTTAAATGCAGCCAAGGCTAAAAGCACAAGTCCCATAAGGATCATCAGAAATGTAGCGTAGGCTAAAACTGTATTTTTATTCATGGTTTTGTATTTGTTGCAGAGCCCAAAGTTCGTAAAAATGGCTCAATAAATTGTACCTTCACAGCATTATTGCTAATCGTATAAATCGGTATAAGCAGGCTATGAAAAAGACTAAGAAGCAACTCGAGAACGAAATTCATCATCGCAATGCAGTAAAAGAACTTCAATCCATTTTAGGAGAAGTTTATCTCGGCGGTGGTAAAAAGCGTCTTGAAAAGAAAAGATCAGAAGGAAAGCTAACTGCCCGAGAACGCATCTCCTATCTATTAGACAAGAACACACCTTACCAAGAAATTGGTGCGTTGACCGCTCATAATCAATACCAAGATCACGGCGGTTGTCCTTCTGCAGGTGTGATCACCATTCTCGGTTATGTAAATAACAGACTATGCATCATAGTTGCAAACGATTCTACGGTTAAGGCAGGGGCATGGTTTCCATTAACTGCGAAGAAAAATCTTAGAGCTCAAGAGATAGCTATAGAGAATAAAATTCCTATTCTTTATCTAGTAGATAGTGCTGGGATTTATTTACCCCTTCAAGATGAAGTTTTCGCCGACAAGGAGCACTTTGGAAGAATTTTCAGGAACAACGCTAAATTAAGTGCCATGGGAGTTCCCCAACTCTCGGCCGTTTTAGGGTCTTGTGTGGCCGGAGGTGCCTATCTACCTATTATGAGCGATGAAACAATCATGGTTGAAGGTGCAGGGTCAATCTTTCTTGCTGGTCCTTATTTAGTAAAGGCAGCTATAGGAGAAACTATTGATGCCGAGACTCTAGGTGGTGCACATACCCATAATGCAATATCCGGAGTTGCCGATTATAAAGCAAAGGATGACAAGGAGGCTTTGGGCATTTTAAAGCAACTAGTAGGATCTTTAAAACTACCAAAAACAGCGGGTTTTGACCGAATTAAAAGTGAGTCTCCACTCATAGCTCCTGAAGAAATTTACAATCGACTACCTTCAAAACGAAGTGAAGCCTACGATACGCATACCATCATTGAAGCCATCGTTGATGCTAATTCATTCCTGGCCTACAAAGAATCTTATGGAAAAAGCCTCATCACTGGTTATGCACGTATCGATGGCTGGGCCGTAGGGATTGTGTCTAACCAGCGTAAGATCGAAAAAAATGCAAAGGGTGAGATGCAAATTGGAGGAGTGATTTATTCAGATTCAGCCGATAAAGCAACCCGTTTCATCGCCAACTGTAATCAAAAAGGAATTCCACTAGTGTTTCTGCATGATGTCACAGGGTTTATGGTAGGTAGCAAAAGTGAACATGGAGGAATTATTAAGGACGGAGCTAAGATGGTAAACGCAGTTAGCAATTCAGTGGTTCCGAAATTTAGTATAGTCATGGGTAATTCTTATGGCGCCGGCAACTACGCTATGTGCGGAAAAGCCTATGATCCGCGATTAATTGTGGCGTGGCCCTCTGCGGAGATTGCTGTGATGAGCGGAGGTTCAGCGTCTAAAGTACTGTTGCAAATTGAAGAAGCTAAACTTCAAAAACAAGGAGGTATCCTTTCAGATGAAGAAAAGCAAACCTTACTAGAAAACATCGAATCAAAATATAAGGAAAGTACCTCGCCATACTATGCTGCCTCTAGGCTGTGGGTTGATGCGATCATCGATCCTGTTGAAACTAGGGAATTAATTTCACTAGGGATTGCTATGGCGAATCATAATGACGAAAAGCATACATTCAATATGGGAGTACTCCAAGTCTAGAGTGTAGCCCTCTTGTCAATTTTACCAGTTCCTGTATAAACAAAGCTTCTTGCAATTACCTTACGAGGCTTATGATAGTTGGGCCAATCTAACGTTTCGATGTATTCCTGTATCGAGGATAATTCAGAATCTTTCTCAGCATGAATTACTACGGTAATCTGACTACCCAACTCGGGGTGCGGAGTTCCACAAACAAAAAACTCCTTCTCTAGGCGGTTCAAACTCAAAATTTCTTCTACCACCCTCGGATGAATTTTTATTCCCCCTGTATTGATGACCTCATCTAATCGTCCAATCAGAATAAAATGAGATTCATCAATAAGTTCAACTTCATCATTAGTAAGATGCGATTTAGTGCGAAGATGTGGTGTTTCAATAACTAGTGCACTGTTATCCGCTCTTGAAATTTTAATACCCTCTAATAGACTGAAAAACCGATGGTTGTTAGGGTGGCGCTCTCTTAAGGCAATATGAGATAAGGTCTCAGTCATTCCGTAGGACTCTACAATTCGTTCTGGTTTCTTTAGCAACCTACCTAGTATGGCATCTGACAAAGCAGCTCCTCCTATCAAAATATTCTCAATAGATTGAAAACTTTCTTGACTATTCACTAATTGATGCGGTGTCATAGAAGCCCAATGTATTTTTTGATGATGAAACATAGAAGGTTGTATCACAGATGAAAGTGTGACGGTAATTAACCCTGCCCCCACACGCATCGCACGAACAAGCACCATCAGTCCACCAACACCATTTATCGGAAGACAAAGTAATAAGTTAGAATGAGCGGTCAACCCGAGTGCCTTAATACTCAAGTCTGCGGATGCCACTAACTCCTCTATGGTAAATTGAATTTCTTTTGGCTTACCTGTAGAACCTGAGGTACGAATTCGTAAAAAGTCCATCGTACCCTCAGAAAGCTTGTATAATTCCCTAATGACAAATTGCAAACCCTCAGGAGCATTAAAAAATACTTCCTCTTCTAATTGAGCTAGTGACTCAGAAGATTGAATGGGATGACCATTGAGTTTCCAAGGCTTAAAATGCATCGTTATCGGTTGATCCAACTAATTTTTGTTTCGTATTCTTCCATTGATACTTTTTAGAGAACACATAGAGTATAAGTGGATAAAAAATAAGCAATGGCAATAAGGCATCCATTCCAAAGCTAGGTTCGCTTACGTCCTTTAATATCGAGGGAACATTGAAAGCGGTCCAGTCTGCCGACACCAATAAAGCACCAATTAAATTATTAGCCGCGTGAGTTCCTAGGGCTAATTCAATTCCTTCATCAGCTAGGGTCATGATCCCGAAAAAGAAACCTGATCCGATATAATAAGCCAGGATTCCATACCCGAGCTTCTCCACTTCTGGATTCGCAATATGCATAAGGCCAAACAATACGGAGGGAATCACCAGTGCCCAGAATCTTCTTTTCGAAAAGAAACCTATACTTTGAGTTAAATGACCCCGAAACATCAGCTCCTCAAAGGAAGTCTGAAAAGGAATCATCACTAGCGCTACGATTAAAAAAGGCCAAAAGGTTGAAAAATCAAATTGCACGACAAAATGTTCTGGAGCTAACAGGTACTCAGCAAGTACAGACACTAAAACAACCATCGACCAGATAAAAAAGGAGAAACCTACTCTACCCCAGTCAATTTCATATCTTCCTGTAAATTGTTTTACAACGGGTAGCTTTAAAACGAGAATACCATAGACTAATAATATCCAGAATCCCAAGGCCAGAGGTAGTAAAATAACAAATAGCGTAGTTGTCGACCCCAACATTTCAATCATCTGTTTCATCGCTGTGGCTGTATCTACAGGGCTATTAATGGTTACCCAAAAATTATAGACCATAAGTGCAAAAAACAAAACAGGGATTAATAGAAATTTCCAAAAGAGTGCTTTGGTCTGTTCTAAACGCTGTATAAACATTAGTTCGTTTTTAAAGTTGGATCTTCCAAGGTAATTCATTTTGATAAGACAAGGCCCCATTAGTAACTAGCAGTGGCGAATCAAAATTGTTTGTGTATAAACTTCCTGTGCCTAATCCCTGCTCTAGGGTTGGGTTTAAGGTTGCAGTATATTGAGCAATAGCGTTTAGCCCAATATTACTTTCTAAAGCGCTCGTAATCCAAAATTGATCATGAATGCGTCTATATTGCTCAATAGCGCCATATCCACCTATCAAAGCAGGTTTGAAGATGAGATAATCGGGCTGAATCGTATGGACACAATTGGTTCTTGACTCTAAAGTTTTTAAACCAATAAGTTCTTCGTCTAAAGCAATAGCAATTGGACTTTCTTCAACAACTCTCGCCATTTCTTGCCATTGCCCAGACTTGATAGGTTGTTCTATAGAATGTACTTCTAAGACTGACAACTTATCCAAAATCGATAAAACCGACTCTGCATCAAATGCACCGTTTGCATCTACCCTTAAGGTAAGCTCTTGATTGTTAAAACGATCTCTTATAGATTTTAATAATCGATATTCTTCGTCGAAGTTGATTGCTCCAATTTTCATTTTAAGGCATTTGAACCCCTTTTCTAGTAGCGGTTCGATTTGAGCCTTCATGAAATTGGCATCACCCATCCAGATTAGGCCATTGATTGAAATGCTCGATTCACCTCTCGAAAATGGAGAATCAAAGAGATGAAAGGGAGAGGTATTCGATAGATAACTTAAGGTAAGTTGCTCTAAACCAAATTGTATGGATGGATAATCTGAGTTTTCTTGAAGTAAGTCAATGATTATGGGGTCATTAAGATTAGCTATAGAGTCAAGCAGCCCTAACCACTGCTCCACAGATTTTCTAAGCCTTTCTAAATACGAAGACAGGGGATCAATACTCAGCCCTTCAAAACGATTGAACTCAGCAATTGCAACTAAACGATCTACCTCAAAAAGACGAACAATGTACGTGTCCTTACTCGTTAAAACCCCTCTTGAAGTACCACCGGGTATTTTAAAATTCAAAACGTGTTTATGAATATCAAAATGCATCATTTGAAATAAGCAATTGCGAAACTAATCACCGAAAGAAAAAAGCAGAATAAAGCTATTTTCTTCAGTTCATCATCAAGATTTCTATAGTCTTCAACTTCGCGAACCTTTTGAATATGAGGTATAATAAAAACAAAAGCAAGCACTAAAAAGATACTACTCGGGCTAAGGACAGCAATCGTTGAAAAGGTAAATCCAATATAGGCGGTGATTAGAAGTAGGTAATGATAAATTTTAGCACGTCTCACTCCCATTCGAACCACTAAAGTGTTCTTCCCAGACGCTTTATCTGATTGATGGTCACGCATATTATTCAAATTCAAAACCGCGGTACTCAATGAGCCCGCTGTTAACGTGTACCCGACAGCATAAAATGGGATTTTTGGAGTGAATAAAACTATGGTGCCTAAAACGGCAACACCTCCAAAAAAAAAGAAAACCATAAAATCACCTAATCCATAATAACCATAAGGTTTTTTGCCTAAGGTATAGGTAAGCGCGGCAACGATGGATAATGCACCTAGTATTGCAAGAACGGCATAAGAAGTGCTATTTAGATTTGCGCCTTGAAGCAACTGATAGATCGCTAACCCGGTCAGAATAACAAGTACTACAATCCCATTTTTCAACTCCCGAGCAGACAATAAACCTGCTTGCAGTGCCCTTTTTGGTCCAATTCGATTCTCATTATCCGTTCCTTTTAAACCATCCCCTAAGTCATTAGCAAAATTAGATAAGACTTGTAACAAAATGGTCACTATCAAGGCCCAATGAAAGACTGAAGGGTCAAAGTTTTCAATAGCTAGAACTACTGTAGCCCCAAAAAATATCCCTGAAAGTGAAAGAGGAAGCGTCCGAAGTCGAGCTGCGATTAACCAAGCAATAAAGGTTTGCTTCATTATTCAGCGCGGTGAATCTTAAGACGTGTAGTACCCTTGTAAGAAGCAACAAAAGCGTCTGAAAAACCAAGTTTAACCAACCCTCTTCTTAATGCGTTTGCTTCTTCTAAAGTCTCATATAGACCGATAGAATACTTCATGTAAGGATGAGCTTCAACAAAAATTCCATTAGCTAAACCTGGAGAAATTAAACCGGTAGCCTCTATAGGCAACATACCCGTTTGAACGCTATAAATAGTATCTGAAGTCACTAAATTTCGGGCCAAATAAAAATCTTGAATTTTCTTAAGCTCGGTATTTTCTTCTTCTAACAAACTAATTTTTTCCTCAAGACGGGTGATTTCAGTGGTATCAACCTCCGGAATCTTAACCAACCACTCTGATAGACTTCCAAAAAAAAACCATGGCGATTACCAATAAGGATAATACCATTAAGCTATAAGAAAGCAGACTGTTTTGACGTTTTAGCGAATGAAGTTGTTTAGACACAGAAACTATTTTAGATTAGTAAATATACTTAAACTCCCTTAATTAGAAATTATTGCAGAAGTCGAATACCTCTGGCTTCTATCGAGATTTTTTTGGATTTCAGAAGCCCTCCGACTGCCTTTTTAAAAAGCTTTTTACTCATTTGAGTAAGTTTATAAATTTCATCCGGTGAAGACTTATCGTGAATAGGAAGAAAGCCTTTAGGTTCGGCCTTTAATAATTTCAACAAACTCATTGCGCCCTCCTCTAGAGCTTTTAATCCGACCGGGTGTAAACTTAAATCGACTTTAAGGTCTTCACGCTGGCGAATCACATAAAGAGTTAACTCGTCCCCTCTTTTAAGATGAGCTGAATCTCTGTCGTGATAGACTAGGCCCAACCATTTACCCTCTAAAATACACTCAAACCCTAAATCGGAGCGGCTAGCAACAATGGCTTGAAAGGAGGTGCCAGGAATAATGGATTCAGTAATGGGCTCTATGAATCGCTTCCATCGCTTTGAAGCTACTAATCGACCTGATAATTCGTCTAAATAGCAATGGATAAAAACAGAAGAATCAACTTCAAGATCCTCGGAAGATTCTCGGTAGGGTAAAAAGAGTTGTTTTTGTAATCCCCAGTCTAAGAAATAGCCATTTTTTGAACGATCTGCGATTTTCAAGTAACCAAAATGATCGCGAATCACTTTTGGCTTTTTAAGTGAAAGTACAGGTCTTTCTTCATGATCCAGGTAACAAAAGAGGGACATTGTCACTCCTTGTTCAAGGTCTGGCGTAATTTCAGCATTGGGCAATAATACCTCAGTTCCTTCCTCGTCAGTAAAATACCAGCCTTGAGGTGTTTTATGGGAGGCTTGCAGTTCATTATATAGTCCTAAACCAATCATTCGAGCGCTTTAAAGTAATTTAATAAAATAGCCTCATTATTTTGAGGATGAGTAATTACCTCCAGAAGCTTCGGTTTTGATGAGTGATTAAAAAATGAATCCAAGGCATTTTCTAAATCGTTTAACGCTTTGACAGAATGGTAATCGAAATCAAAGTGTTCGGCAAGATGTCTGGCGGTAAACTGATGTCGCGTTTCGAAGTATTCTGAAAAATGTAAACTATTTTCTTTTCCGGGTAGAATTCTAAAAATACCTCCTCCGCTGTTATTCAGAATGATAATTCTAAAGTTAGAAGGTAGATCTCGAGTCCATAAAGCGTTAGAATCGTATAAAAAACTAAGATCTCCGGTTACCAAAACTACTGGTTGATCAGTACCCTTAGCATACCCCACAGCTGTTGAAACACTGCCTTCTATCCCACTGGTACCTCGATTACAAAACTGATTATTCGCAGTTGGAAATAATTGTGCATATCGAATAGCCGAAGAATTTGCCATATGTATCACATATCTCTCGGGAATACCTTTAAAAATTTTGGCATAGGCTTTAAAATCAGAATAAGGAGCATTCTCGATATACTCGCTTCTGCGTTTTTCAAGTCCTTTATAATGATTCATCCAATACTTCTGATAGGAGTCGTCAATTTTTAGTGTATTTAAAAGGTTTTTAAGTGAATCTATTTTTAAACAACCTTTTAGCGCAAAATAGGTGTCTCTGGCTGGAGCTCCTTTAAGATGTACATGAATTAAATTCATATGGGATCTAAGGAGTGCTTTAATTTTTTTCGAAACAATCATGCCCCCTGCGGTAATGAGTAAATCAGGTAATAATCGATTGAAATAATCGGGTGAATTCTCCAATTTCTCCAAAGGTGCAATTAAGGTATCTATACTGTCAACAGTATTTGATAAATTCAATTGAGATAAGCTCTCGTGAAGAAATAATACAGAGTGATGAGATTGTAAGTCTGTGAGCCATCTGATTTCCTCTGCTGAAGGCCTCAAAGTACCTACCAAACACATCACCTTTAATGGACGATTGGTAGAACCCAATTCTATAGATAAGGAATCTTCAACCTGATCTTCAATTTTAAGTCGTTCTGCCTCAACAGAGAATAGCGGTTCTTCGGTCTTATGGTAAAGTGGTTCATCAAAAGGGATATTGATATGAACCGGTCGCTGGGTGGTTTTTAGCTGAACAAGTGACTCTTCAATACGTGATTTATTAACTGAATTAATAAAATCTTGGTTGGATGAATCATCTAATAATAAGTTCGTTGAATGGGCAATCATTCTTCCATAAACACCCTCTTGAAGAATCGTTTGACCTTCCCCAATTTCTAACAAGTATTCTGGTCTATCCGCTGATAAAACAAGTAACGGAACATCACTATAGAAAGCTTCAGCTATGGTCGGAAAATAATTAAGCAAAGCCGATCCCGAGGTGCACACGAGAACTACAGGTTCATTTTTTGCCATCGCAAGTCCTAAACCATAAAACGCCGCCGAACGTTCGTCAACGATCGAATGACAATTAAATGCTTTGTTTTCAGAAAAACCAATAGTTAACGGAGCATTTCGTGAGCCTGGAGAAATCACTACCTCTTTTACGCCATAAAGTCGCAAAAGCTCTACGATTAGAAATGCCGAAGGAATCGAACTATACATTGTTCGACAAAGGTAAGAAGGCAGAAAGTAATCTAAGCCATTAAAATGGAAGCTAAAGTTGAAGTTTTAATTCGAATCTCTTCAGTTTCTAGTTCAGGATCAGAATCAGCTGTGATTCCTGCTCCAACATACACCTTGATCATCCCTTCTTTATAAGACATACATCTTAAATTCACATAAAGGGAAGAAGACTCTTTTTGAACTCTTCCTAAATAACCAGAATAAAGAGATCGGTTAAGAATTTCGTTTTCTTCAATATATCGGTAGGCCAAACTTTTCGGATAACCACAAACAGCAGCTGTAGGATGCAAAACACTTGCAATATCGGCAGTAGTTAAGTGGGGTTTTATCTGCCCTTCTATAATCGTTCGTAAATGAGCCAATTTACCTGCTTTTACCGTCTTCACCTCTCCTACATTCATGATATCAGCAGATTTATCCAATAATTCAACAATCTCCTTAGTTACCCAAGCTTGTTCTGCTCTTTCCTTTTCTTTGAAAGGATCGGCATCCAAGTCTTCCAATTTTCGAGTACCAGCAAGAGCCATCGTTTTAAAATCTCTATGCTTTGATTGAACCAATACTTCTGGTGTAATTCCCATCCAAAGACCAAGGTCTGCACTGTAAAAAGAATATCGAAAACCTTCAGTGTCTGCTGCTAAAACTTTGTGTATTAAAAGGTGTATCTCCTTAGAGTATGCTACTTCAATCTGAGTATGAAGTACAACCTTATTTAGTAAACCCTTTCTTATTTCATCAATGGCATTGACAACTTTTAAACGGTAATCATTTAGAGCTGAATTAGAGATATCCAGCGTTTTAAACTGATCATCTCTAAAATTTGAATCTAACGTAAAAGGCTCCTCAGAGCACACCCGATAATAATAAGGCGTTTGTTCTGCAGAAAAGAGACCAACCACCCACAAATCATCTAAAAAATTGTAGGCTTCATCCTTAATAGCGCTCAATTCCAAAAGCACAATTTGATCACTTTTTGGAGATCTGTAAAAAACGAAATCAAGACCTGCTTGTAAGAGTTCCTCGATCTTAGAAAGTAACAAAGGAGTTTCCTTAAACACTACTTTTTTTCTAGGGTTATCGTTAATAATTTACCCACAGAAATTAAAGCACCTTCTTGATCAGTTACCTTAATTTCCCAGTGTTGCGTAGTTCTACCCAAGTGTACAGGTTTAGCAGTTGCGAAAACATCTCCCTCCCTTATTGATTTTAGATGATTTGCGCTGATTTCAATTCCTCTCACTAACAAATTTTCAGTCTGTTTAAAAACAAATACAGCAACACTCCCAACCGTTTCTATTAGAGCAGCGGTGGCCCCGCCGTGTAATACACCGTCGGGCTGGTGAACCGCTTTTGTAACCGGCATTTTGGCAGTTATGGTCTGATCCTCAAAATCTACATCTACGAAAGTAATATCCAAGGTTTCCATTAGTGTCCCCTTCTTTCTTGAATTACAACGATCTAAAACTTCTTGTTTGGAAATCATGGTTCTGTATGGTAAGTAATTATTCGGTTAATGTATTTGTTGCTTGGTGTTTCGATTCTTTTCACCCAATTCGATGGGGTATGATTGTCGTATTGATAAATGTAATTTTGTCGCTTGCTAGTAAGGCCATTACTCGCAACAATTCTGCTGATATTACCATTTTCATCGTAAGCGTAGGCTAACAGTTTTTGTGAAGTAGTGATAATAGTATCACTTTGAATCAAATAATCAATAAGCTCTTCTTTAATTATTTGAGCATTTTGATTTTTTTCAATAGCGTTTCTACGCAGAAGTATTCCTTGGCTCCATTCTTCAGTAATCGACTGTTCTTTAAGATCTGAAGCCATTTTCTTAATCCATGTACGCTCTACTAATTCATTATTCTTAAAGATACGAGTCACTGTAGAATCTCTGGTTTCAACGTACTGATAATCGTAACGTTCCTCCTCTATTCCATCGGACAGTAATCGGTTAAGTAATCTAGACCTATCGTCATAAGAGTAAGTGGTTTTCGAAACACTTTCCTCATCTAATCGAATCGTCCATTCGATCACTTTATTTTCTCCGTAATCGAAATGAAATACATAAGACAGGTCTTTTAGTAATGAATTGTCTTGATACACTTCAATCCATTTTTGATCTAATGTATCATTCTTGTAAATGAATCGTATTTCTTCACGCCTATTCTGATCAAGTAGGGTGCTTAAACGAAGTAATCTACCCTCCTTATCAAATTCGTAGGTCTCGGATCCGTATTCTGATTGTTGAATACACTGATACACCCTCCCTTTTAGGTCAAAATCCTTTAATGTCGGATGATTGATCTGTGCGCTTAGGCAATTGAATAGAAAAATTACTAAACCAAAGATTTTAAATCTAAGCATACATCAAAATTACAAGAATGAAATGGCATATTGGGTAGTTTGTGTAACTTGGTGACAAATAATTCAAATATGAAAAGAAGTCTATTTTCTATCTTAATCTTATCCTTACTGGTCGGATGTGCCAGAAATGAAACCAAAGCACCCGTTGAGGTTAGTGATGCTGATGCAGTTGCTCTTGCTGCCTCAATTACCGAAGGTGAATTAAAAGAACATTTATTCATTTATGCATCCGATGAGTTCGAAGGACGTGAAACTGGAACTGAAGGTCAGAAAAAGGCCGTTCAGTATATCGTTGACTATTACAAGGAGCTAAATATTGATCCTGCAGCAGGTACCAACGACTATATTCAGAAAGTACCCGTAAACTACACGACGGCTCCAACCGGTTCAGCTTCTGTAGGAAACAACTCTTTAGAATTGGGAGAACAATTGGTAAGCTTTACTCCGCTCGAAGGTGAATATTCAGTGGTGTTCGTTGGTCATGGTATTGTGGATGGAACTGTAAATGATTACGTAAACCTCGATGTTGAAGGGAAAATTGTTCTTGCTGTAGCAGGAGAACCTAAAAATGACGATGGAACCTATGTTCTTACCGGAACAGAGGAAATATCAAAATGGAGCAATCGATCTGAGGCACTACCTAAAAGAGTAGATGCAGCTAAAGAAAATGGAGCGGCCGGTCTTCTTTTTGTCGACGATGACAATTTTTCACGTTACAATCGTTATTTCTCTTATATGAGACGAAACAATAGTGGCCAAATGCGCTTAGATACTGGAGAAGAAACGTTTTTCAGCGGTCTATTAAAATCAGAATCTTTAGCTCTATTTGGGCTAAGTAAGGATGATTTTGAAGGTAAAACCCTTGATCTAAGTTTTACTGTCTCAATACAAGGAGGAACTAAAGAGGTGGATACTGAAAATGTAGCTGCAGTTATTGAGGGCGTTGATTTTCCTGACGAGTACGTTGTAATTTCTTCTCACCTAGACCACATTGGAATCAATGCTGATGGAGAAATCAATAATGGCGCTGATGATGACGGCTCAGGAACTGTTGCGCTTTTAGAAATTGCTGAAGCTTTTAAAATGGCCAAAGAGCAAGGAAAAGGCCCAAGGAGAACCATAGTATTTTTACATGTTACGGGAGAAGAAAAGGGTTTATTAGGTTCTGAATACTATACTGATTTTGAGCCTCTATATCCGCTAGAAAATACCGTAACTAACCTAAATATTGATATGATTGGCCGTATCGATCCTGAACGCTCGGGAGATCGCAATTATATCTATCTCATTGGATCAGATAAACTAAGCACTGATCTTCATGAACTCTCTGAAGCGGTGAATCAAAAGTATATGCAAATTGAACTCGATTATACCTATAACGATGAAAATGATCCAAATCGATTCTACTATCGATCTGATCATTACAATTTTGCAAAAAATAATATTCCAATCATTTTCTATTTCAATGGAACACACGATGACTATCACCGCGAAAGTGATACCCCTGATAAGATCAATTATGATCTATTAGAGAATCGCTCAAGATTGGTATTTCATACGGCTTTAGAAGTAGCCAATAGAGACCAAAAGCCAGTGGTAGATAAAGCTGAAGTTGAAGAATAAGGATTTACTGATCGATCAATAAAAAAGGGCTCCGAAATGGAGCCCTTTTTGTTTTGGGTGGAAGACCGGGTTCGAACCGGCGACCTCTGGAACCACAATCCAGCGCTCTAACCAACTGAGCTACAACCACCGTGTAATTTCAGGTTGGCAAATGTAGTATTTTTCTCGATTCAATTCAAAGAGAAAAGCACAACAAATTAGTGTATATCAAACAAACTTTTAATTAATGGATACCGTTGAACCGTAAAACCCTCTGCATAAGCTACTCCAGTAATTCTTCCCATATTCTGAGCGCGGTACTTCACTGAATCTAAAAAGTTCTTACTGCTAATAGGTGTTTCAGGCTCCTTACTGTTTGGATCATAAAACTGCGTAGAATAGGCGAGAATAGACGTTACCTTCTTGTCCATGGTATGACTGATGTCCACTACAAAATCGGGTTCAAGGTCGTACCACTGAATCATGTGATAGACATGATGTGGTCGAAAGGCCTCTTGATTCTGTCCTTGATCATTTAAGGTGTCTATTTTCTGTAATCCACTTAAAAAACAGGCATCACTGACTAGCTTCGCTCCTCTCCCATGATCAATATGTCGATCGTGAATCGCATTAGCTATTACAATCTTTGGACGATACTTTCTAATTTTTTGAATAATGGCCAGCTGATGTTCTTTATTGTTTTCGAAAAAACCATCTGCAAAACCTAGATTTTCTCTAACACTAACTCCAAGTATTTTTGCTGCTTTTGAGGCTTCCTTATCACGGTCCTCCGCAGAACCCCTAGTTCCTAATTCTCCACGGGTAAGATCTATGATTCCTACCGATTTACCCTCAGCTACTGCAGAAGCAATCGTGCCAGCAGCACCTAATTCAGCGTCATCAGGATGCGCTCCAAATACTAAAAGATCTAATTGAGTCATTGCTTCAGCGGTTACTTATATAACTTCTTATACTTATACAGGCTAATTCCTCCCAGAATGATTACACCAAGTAAGGTGTAATATACAAAGGTTGGTGTAATGACCTGGTCACCAGATGCATATGAGTGAAGACCTACTAGGTAAAAATTCACTCCAAAATAGGTCATCATAATACTGGCAAAGGCTACGATACTGGCAAAGTTAAAAGCCCAACGCCCCTTTAAACCGGGTACTAAACGCATGTGCAATACAAAAGCATAAACCAAAATTGAAATTAAAGCCCAGGTCTCTTTAGGATCCCAACCCCAATATCTACCCCATGATTCATTGGCCCATTGACCTCCTAAGAAGTTTCCGATCGTTAGCATAATTAAACCGATCGTTAAGGCTAATTCATTGATAATCGTCAACTCTTTAACGCTGATCTTCATCCGTTCAATATTCTTAGAATTACTCAGTGTTATCAGTAGTAGAGAAACTACACCGAGGATCATTCCGACCGTAAGTGGTCCATAGGAGCCCACAATAACCGCAACGTGAATCATCAACCAGTAACTATCCAAAACAGGTTGCAAGTTAGCAACTGCAGGGTCTACCCAATTCTGATGAGCAATCCATAAAAGCATAGAAGCAACAAAGGTTGAAGAAGCCAAGGTAAAGTCACTCTTTTTACCAAGAGCGATTCCCATACCGATAGTTGCCCAGGCTACATACAAGATACTTTCGTAAGCGTCACTCCAAGGGGCATGTCCAGAGATATACCATCGAAGAATCAGCCCAGCCGTATGTAACACAAAAAGTAAATAAATCAAATACCTAAAACCCGAAATCGTGAACTTTAATGCCTTTCGTTCCTTGTAAATATTGGCAACTACCAAAAAGAATAATAAAATACCAATCAGCGCGTCGTACTTGTAAAGACGATTAAACAGATCGATTCGATTGTAAATAATCTCAGCTTTTATTTTCGAATCAGAAGGCATCACCTCATAACCCAGCTGTTGTTGACTTCTCTTCAAACTAATAAGGAGCTGATCGGCCCTGCTGTAATCACCAGTTTGCACCCCTTGATCTACATACTGTAAGTAGAGTGGAACTGAATTAGAAACAAAACTCCCATAAAGAGTATCTGCAACGGTTACGGCTCCTGAACGATATTCTAAGGCCGATATCCACTTATTATTTTCATCGGTCGGAACAGGAAATATGCGCAGTATGTCACCACTCAATGCACGATTTAGAAGTGCTAATCGCAGTGCCGCATCTTTGAAGTCTTGTTGAAACTTGTTTGGAGTAGCTGTCGCATAGGCTTCTTGTAAATAAGGACCGAGCTTATTTGAACCCGATTCATCAAAAAAGTCAGTAACCTTAACAAAACGTTGATCACTATCGACTCCAATGATTTTACGAATACTGTCGTTTTGGGCTTTTTTATCCAAAGCCAATATATCGGTATTATACCAAAGACCTGGATACAACATCATTGACAGCATCACCTGCTCCGGAGCGAGTCCTTTGTAATCATTTTTAAAACTCAACTTTCGAAGCAATTCAGAGGCAAAGGTGTGAGCTGGCTTCATTCTTCCCTGATCGTCTTGAATCACAAGAGAAGCAAATTGCTCGGCATGATTCTTATCGACCACATTCGAAAAGATAATAGAGTCCACCTCCTTTTGGGTAGGTAGATTGGATTGAGCCAAAGCACTTCCCAGTGAAAGTAGTGTTAAGAATACGGTTAATGCAGCCTTTTTCTTCGCTAGTTTTTCAAGCGACTGTGCAAGAACCTTAAAGCGAGTTTTTCCGAAAAACAGTAGGCCCATTAAACCAATATAGAGTAAAAAATACCCGATATACGTAATCCAAGTGCCCCAGAAATCGTGATTTACAGATAAAACAGTCCCTGTCTCATCTGGAAAAAAGCTTGATTGAAAAAACCGAAACCCTTTATGGTCTAATACGTGGTTCATGTAAATATCGTAATCGAAAGACTTTTCATCCTCAACCGAAATACGACTCATAAACGATGAATAATTCACCTCTGTACCTGGATATTTCTCGGCGATAAAATCATTTAAGGTAATTGCAAAAGGAAGTTCATATTCCTTTGAACCATAACGCATAGTAAAATCAAGACCCGCTAAAGTGAAGGGTGCTTCAAAATCTGTGAAACCTTGCCCTCCAAGCAACGTAACCTCTTTAGATTGATCCCCCGCTAACACATTTAAAACTAAGGCTTGTTTTGCCTCTGTCGAAGAATCTGATGAGGGAACAACACCAACCTTGCCACGGATAGCACCGTTGGGAATAACAAAAGCTAAATCGCCCATGGTATAGAGCGATCTTAGTTGTAAAGTATCTAGGACACCCGACTCTAATCGTCCTGTGTACTGATCAGCCATTCGCATAAAATCAGCGCTAAATGGGCTCTTAACTAAATAGTTTCCGTCACCATCTAAAGTAATTGAGATCGCTCCTTCGGTAGACTTATTAAAAGAAAATAGCGTGTTGTGAATATTAGAAACTGTACCTTCTTCAATGAAGTGTTCATGACGGGTTCCACCCCCTGATTCTACAATTTTAAGCAACAGTTTACCACTTTCATCAGGAATAATATCTTCTACCGCTTCTTCAATAAAGTCCACATAGCTTATGGTTACTGGTGTATCTCCGAAACGTGTGTTCCACGGTAGACTACTGCTTTTGCCCTCTGCACTGAAAATCATATCATCCTCTAATGATTTTCTTCTTCGATTACCCTCTAAGTCTCCATCAATGTAAACCGTTAAAAAAGTTTTGTCTGAATAAAAACTCGATGCGGTTTCACCTTCAGCGATAGGCATCATACCTTCAAAACTGATGTATCTAGTTACTCCTGCCCCAATGATTATTAATATCCAACTTAGGTGTAATGCCAGAATAGGCCATTTACTCCATTTCCAAAGTTGATACCGTCTAATATTACCGATAAAATTAATGACAAAGAGGAGCATCATCAGCTCGAACCATTTTGCATTGTAGATATAGATTCGTGCGGTTTCGGTGCTATACATACTTTCTATAAAGGTTCCAACCGCCATTGCTAATGCAAAAAGGATAAATAGAACACTCATTAATCGCGTTGAAAACAGAAATCGCAACAATGGATTAGCCATGAAAAGAGCTTTAGTTTAGAGTGCAAAATTAAGGCGTTTTGAGCTAAAAACAGTAGCTTCGAATATGCATATGATTCAATCTGTGGGTATTATTGGATGCGGTGCTTTGGGAAGAAATTTATTTCACAGCCTCAAATCGCTAAAAGGCTTAACTATTAAATGTTTTTGCCGAAGTATTGAGAAAGACGATGCTCTTTACCAAAGCAGCGTTCGAGAGATAGAAGAACTTTTCCACTGCGACCTTATTATGATCGCTGTGTCTGACCAGAATATTGTAGAGGTTGGTCAACTACTGACGACCTATTCAGGAATAATAGCTCATTGCAGTGGTGCTACCCCACTTCATCATTTCAATGATAAGGGTGGAGTTTTTTATCCACTTCAAAGTTTTTCTAAGTCAGTGATTCGGTCTTTTAAAGAAATACCATTATTCATTGAAGGAAATAACGAAGAAACCACTAAACAACTGTACTCATTTGCACAAAGACTGAGTAATCAAGTGGAACATTTATCAAGTGAAAAGCGTCAAAAGCTGCATTTAGCAGCAGTGATGAGCCAGAACTTTAGTAACCATCTTATTGCATTAACACAAGCCTACCTAGAAAAGGAAGCTATTTCATTTCAAGCTTTAATACCGTTACTTGAAGAAGGACTAGCTAATGCATTATATAAAAATGCAAAAGAAATTCAGAGTGGTCCGGCGCGCAGAAAGGACACCAAAACAATAGAGACCCACCTAAGTTTGCTCAAAGAAGAAAAAAGGCTACTACCTTTGTACGAGAAGTTAAACGAATCTATCAGAGCCTATTATGAAGAAGATTTTTAAAGCAGAGTTACACCATATCAAACATTTTGTATTCGATGTAGATGGAGTGATGACTGATGGCACCATAAGTATTGATGCAAATGGCGAGCTTATTCGAACCATGAATGTCAAGGATGGTTATGCACTGAAGGTAGCCTTGCAATCGGGCTACGGAATTGGAATCATTACTGGGGGTACTAATAAGGCTGTAAAAGATCGCTTAAAAGCTTTAGGTATTACCGATATCTTTTTAGGCGCACACGATAAAGCTACCGTACTCAAAGAATACTTAGAAGATTACGGAATAAACCCTGAACAGACCCTTTATATGGGTGATGATTTACCCGATCTGCCGGCGATGCAACTTTGTCGTCTAGCCACCTGTCCGCAAGATGCGGTCCCTGAAATCAAGGAGAAGGCGGATTATGTCTCTCATATTCATGGAGGTAAAGGTTGTGTTAGAGATGTCATCGAGCAAGTTTTAAAAGTTAACGGGCACTGGAATAATGATTCAACAATTACTAGCGCGTAAGGCCAAAAAATTAGTTCTAGGATCGCAATCTCCTAGACGTAAAGCTTTTCTCGAATCGCTCCATCTCACCTTTTCTACGAGAAGTTCATCTGTAGAAGAAAACTATCCGCCAGATCTGGTAGCCGAAGAGATCGCCATCTATTTAGCTGAGCTCAAATTCGAAGCTCTCGAACCAACACTTCAGGAGAATGAGCTACTCATAACCTCAGACACCGTTGTTTGGAATAACAATACCTCTTTAGAAAAAGCCGCAAATAAAGAAGACGCCATTCGAATGCTTAAAGCACTGTCCAATAATCAGCATCAGGTAATCACTGCGCTGTGTATCGGAGATGCTAATAAAAGATGGACCTCGTATGAAGTTACTGAAGTGCATTTCAGAGCGCTTAAAAATGAAGAGATCGAATATTATGTTGATTACTACCAACCCTTCGATAAGGCGGGTGCATATGGTATACAAGAATGGATCGGGCTTATTGGAATTACACATATCTCAGGCAATTACCCTGCTGTGGTTGGTTTACCAACTGCCCTACTCTACCAAGGACTTATCGAGTTTTTAGAAAATTAGATTTTGTTTATCTTTTTGCGCTAAAGAGTTAAACAAATTGTATCTTTGAGGTATGTATTGGTACTACCTCGAAGCGGTTCAAGAATTACCTATTGGTACAGATGAAGCCTGGCAATTTCTTACAAATGCCAAGAATTTAGAATTCTTGACACCAGAGTCAATGAATTTAACCATCAAAAGCTCGATCACCACTCCGCTTTACACCGGTAAAATTCTTCACTATAGTGTTACCCCATTGCCCCTATACAAAACACTCTGGGTTAGTGAAATCACCAGTTATATTGAAGGGAAATTATTTGCCGATAAGCAGTTATACGGTCCTTATAATTCTTGGAATCACGAACACGAGGTTACCGGATCAAAGGCAGGCAGTACCATCATTGATCGCGTATATTTCCAAATGCCCTTTGGAATATTAGGTGGTCTCGCCTTCACTTTAATGGTTAGAAGGGCGCTATTTAAAGCATTCTCATTCAGAAAAAGTCAATTGACGAGGCTTTATCCATCTGCGGAGAATCTTCACTATTCATTTCAACTTAAAAGAATAAAAGCATGAAACACATTCTTCTTGTAGGAGGTTCAACAGGAATTGGAAAAGCCCTCGCCCAGGAGCTATTACAAAAAGGCCATAAGGTCACAATGGCCTCTAGAAATCGTCCAGATATCGATCGTTCTCATTTTAACCATCTTAGCTTTGATGTATTGGCCTCAGATGCATCTGACTTGTCTACTATTGGAGCCTTAGACGGTTTTAGCTATCTACCAGGAAGTATTGCTCTTAAACCTTTACAAATGTTGAAGGAGGAGCAGTTCAAATCAGATATGGAAATCAATTTCTTTGGTTTGGTAAGATGTGTAAAATCAATCAGTAGTCAGCTGGGTGAAGGTGCTTCGCTCGTTTTCTTTTCAAGTGTAGCGGCGCAACTAGGAATGCCTTTTCATAGTTCAATTGCTGCTGCGAAGGCGGCAGTTGAAGGCTTTACCAAATCATTAGCCGCTGAAAGTGCCCCAAAATGGAGAGTGAATTGTATCGCTCCTTCGCTTACCGATACCCCATTAGCGGCCCGCTTGCTAAACAATGACAAGAAACGTGAAATGATCGAAGAGAAACACCCTTTAAAAAAAATAGGTAAAGCCACTGATCTGGCGAAACTAGCCCTATTTCTTCTCAGCGATGACAGTTCTTGGATCACCGGACAAGTTATCGGTAATGATGGAGGAAAATCAACATTGAGTATTTAATATCATGAACGCAATCTTTTGGTTTCGTCGTGATTTAAGACTGTTCGATCACAAGGTATTGCACGAGGCACTCACTGAGTGCGATAGCGTATCCCCTATATTCATTTTTGATCCGTCTATTTTAGATCATCTTCAAAGGAATGACCACCGGGTACAGTTTATTTTTGATAGTCTTAAGTCCTTAAATAATTCTCTTAAATCAAAGCAAAAGTCAATACAGATATTCTTTGGTAAACCAACTTCTGTTTTCAAGCAATTGGTTGAGGAAAACTCGATTCAAAGAGTTTACACGAGTGCAGATTATGAACCTTATGCTCGAAAAAGAGATGGCGAAATAGCCGAATTTTTAAAGGAACACGGTATTGAATTGATTCGTAAGAAGGATGGTGTAATTTTCGAACAAGATGAAGTTGTGAAAGATGACGGGTCACCATACGTAGTCTTCACTCCTTACAAGAAGAAGTGGATGAGCAAATTAAATCCTAAGGAGGATTTTAAAGAGTTTAATATAACGCCATATCTAGATAAGTTCAACTCGCTGAGCACTAAGCTCAAAATCGTTCAAGCATTATCTGATATCAATTTCTCACCAAGTAACATACCTGCTCCAACCATTAGATTAAACGAAGCAATCATTAATAACTATGAAGACACTCGTAATTTTCCATCAGTGCCAGGTACTTCACAGCTAGGAACAAGCTTACGATTTGGAACAGTTTCAATTCGACAACTAGCTAAAAAGGCCTTCGAGTCTGAGAATCATACCTTCTTAAGTGAACTTATTTGGAGGGAATTCTTTCAACAAATCTTATGGCACTTCCCAAAAACAGTTAATTACTCCTTCAAACCTGCCTATGATCGAATAGCATGGAGAAATGCACCTGAAGATTTTGAGCGTTGGAAAGAAGGTAAAACAGGATATGCACTGGTAGACGCAGGTATGAGAGAGCTAAATGCTACCGGATACATGCACAATCGAGTACGAATGCTAGTAGCGAGCTTTTTATGTAAACACCTATTAATTGATTGGAGGCTCGGAGAAGCTTATTTCGCAGAAAAATTGTTTGACTTTGAGTTAGCGAGCAACGTGGGTAACTGGCAATGGGCTGCAGGATCTGGGGTAGATGCAGCCCCCTACTTCCGAATTTTTAATCCAATAACTCAAGTCAAAAAATTCGATGCAGATTTGAGATACATCAGAAAATGGGTTCCAGAGTTTGAATCGATACGATACCAACCGATGGTAGACCACAAGTTCGCGCGAGAGCGTTGTCTTTCTACTTATAAACAAGCACTCAATTCTTAAGGTTCCTTTTCGTATCTTCACTAGAAAACCTTTAAAGAGATATGAAAAAATCTTTTCTATTCGCTCTGTTGTTCGCTAGTTTCTTTGCAGCGAATGCCCAGCGATTAAGCAAACACAAAAAAGCAATTATTGCTTCAGTAGAAAAACATGAAAGAGAACTCATCGCAATTAGTGATTCTATATGGGCTCTAGCAGAAACAGCATTTGAAGAACATCAATCTGCTCGAATTTTGGCTGACTACGCTGAATCTCAGGGATTCAATGTAGAACGTGGTGTTGCAGGTATTCCAACCGCATTTGTAGCTACGTATGGTAGTGGTTCACCCGTAATCTCTGTTTTAGGTGAATTCGACGCGCTACCCGGGATTTCGCAAAAGGCTAGCCCAATAAAAGAGGCCTTAAACGAAGGTGCCGCAGGACATGGTTGTGGACACAACTTATTTGGTGCTGGTAGTTTAGGTGCTGCACTAGCAGTAAAAGAACTTATTGAAACTGGTAAAATAAAAGGGACTGTGAAATTTTTAGGCACCCCTTCTGAAGAAAAATTCTTTGGTAAAATCTGGATGGTTCGTGAAGGCCTTTGGGACGATGTCGATGTAAATCTAAGTTGGCACCCAGCTGCTCAAACAGAAGCGGATGTTCAAAGTTCATTAGCCTTAGTGGATTTTAAAGTAGAATTTTTCGGACAAACCGCTCATGCCTCTGCAGATCCATGGAACGGTCGTTCAGCATCTGACGCTCTAGAAATTTATACAACAGGTATCAATTACTACCGTGAACATGTAAAACCTACGGTCAGAATACATTATCACATTCAAGATGGAGGTCAGGTAGTGAACGTAGTTCCTGATTACTCCAAACTATGGGTCCGCGTTAGAGATACCAAGAGAGAAGGTATGATGCCTGTTTACGAGCGAATCAAAGAAATGGCTGAAGGAGCAGCAATTATGGCTGATGTAGACTATAAAATCTCACTGATTTCGGGTATTTATGAAGTTCTCGTTAACCGCCGTGGCGGTGAAATCATGCAGTCAAATTTAGGACTCCTTGGACCTATTGAGTATACCGAAGACGAAATCGCATTTGGTAAACGAATTCAACAAGAAACCGGAAAAGAGCAGATAGGAATGGATGCTTCAATCAATCCATTACTTCCTACAGCAGAGCATCCAGGAGGAGGCTCTACCGATGTTGGCGATGTTAGCTGGAATGTTGCAAACATTAACCTCGGAGTTACCACTGCTCCTAAAGGAACACCTTGGCACTCTTGGGCTGTCGTTGCTTGTGGAGGCATGAGTATCGGACATAAAGGAATGACTTACGCCGCAAAAGCCATGGGAATGACTATGGTTGACCTTTTTGAAAATCCTAAATGGGTAGAACAAGTAAAGTCTGAGTACAAGGAAAGAAAAGGTAATACCGTTTACGAAGCCATTGTACCTGATGGCCCACCGCCTATTAATCAATAACCCATAAAAGCCTCCCTTTGGAGGCTTTTTTTATTCATACCGATTAAAGCATTAACCCTTCAAAGCCCCTAAATTTGTTAAAAATCGACAGCTATGAAAAAGTTTGGAATGGGCTTTCCTTGGCCCACAGAAGATCCCTTTTTGTTTTGTGCACATCACAACGATCATTATCCCCCAGGCAACTATGAACAAGGA